>JAMPCH010000009.1 GCA_023666265.1 Roseburia sp. | reverse complement strand
GAACCCATGATTCCGCCGTGAAAGGGCGATGTCTTAACCGCTTGACCAACGGGCCATAAAAATGGTGAGCCACCCGGGAATCGAACCCGGGACACCCTGCTTAAAAGGCAGGTGCTCTGCCGCCTGAGCTAGTGGCTCACATAAATAACGTATTGTATTATACCATATTTTTCACTGTTTGTCAACACTTAAATTGATATTTTTTGATTTTTTGTAAATTTGTCAATGATCTTGGACAGCATTCTTCAAAAACTCGATAGGCGAAAGCCGGTGAAGAGGACGCATAGGTCGCCGCGGGAAAACGGTCATTCTCATCACCCACGACCTCGCCGCCGCCAAGACCGCCGACTGCGTCGTCCGCGTCGCGGACGGACGGGTCGAGGATGGGTAGTAAGGGGGGAACAAAACCTCCCCGCGTAAACGGGGAGGTATATCCGATCCTTTTCGGTTGTCCAAAGGTTGACCAAATTGCGTAAAAGCACTCGCAAATGACGCAAATACGCCATTTTTGAGAAGTGTGATTAACGCTTCGAGAACTGCGGAGCTCTACGAGCCGCCTTTAATCCGTACTTCTTTCTCTCCTTCATTCTCGGGTCGCGGGTGAGAAATCCCGCCTTTTTGAGTACCGGGCGAAGCTCGTCGCTGTACTGGAGGAGGGCTCTCGAGAGACCGTGACGGATCGCGCCCGCCTGACCGGTGACGCCGCCGCCCGCGACGGTACAGATGATGTCAAACTTATCGCTCGCGCCGATGAGAGCGAGCGGCTGACGCGTAATGAGCTTTAAGGTGTCGAGACCGAAATAGTCGTCGATGTCCCGCCCGTTAATGGTGATGTTTCCGCTACCGGGGTAAACACGTACACGCGCGACGGAGTGCTTTCTCCGCCCCGTCCCGTAATAATAAGGTTTCGATTCGTACATATTGTTTCCCCTCCTTAAAACTTAAATTCAACGGGCTTTTGCGCCGCGTTCTTGTGGTTCGCGTCCTTATAAAGGCGTAGACGGGTCATCGCCTTACGACCGAGCGTCGTGTTCGGGAGCATCCCGTAGACCGCGAGCTCCATCGCCTTTTCGGGGCGCTGGCTCATGAGCTTACTGTACTGGATCTCCTTTAGGTGACCGATATAGCCGGTGTGCCATCTGTAATACTTGTCCTGGAGCTTGTTGCCGGTCAGGACCGCCTGAGCGCAGTTGATGATGATCACGTGGTCGCCGCAGTCACAGTGCGGGGCATAGATCGGCTTGTTCTTTCCTCTTAAAATGGTCGCCGCCTGAGCCGCGACACGTCCGAGAGGCTTACCCGCCGCGTCTAAGATATACCACTTGCGCTCTACGTTTTCCGCTTTGGGCATATAGGTTGACATAGTTTCGTTCCTCCTGTATAAATTTTCTTTTGACTATGACATTATAGCGGGTTTTATCGGGTTTGTCAACCCCTTTTTTTGATTTTTTTAAAATATATCTCTTATTCCGTCCTATTCTCTCGTTTTTTCCTCTTTTCTCTCCGTTTCTCTTTTCTCGTTTCGGTTTTTGCTTATATTTTTTTGGAAGGCGTGCGACCGCCCAATCTTAGCGGTCAACCGCCGTTCGGCGCGTAGCGCCCGCTTTCCCGCCGCCCAAAAAACCTTCGCCCCTCGGGGGAAGCCCGAGAGGCGAAGCGCTTTAACAGCGGTCTATTTCGGCGGGTCATACTGTTTCACGACATGAATGTGTGCAAAAATTCAAGCAAAAGCTTGGGTTTATGTGATTTTGCGCCGAATTTTTGTCTGCACATTCGAAGTGAAACCGTATTATGCGCCAAAGATCGAATCATAATTTCCGTCCGAATAATCGTCCTTCAGCTCGCCCGCGTTGGTCATATATTTGGTGGTCGCCGTTTCTTGATCGCTCGCGGTGATCACGTCCTTTGTGTCAAAGAGCGAGATCAAGGCTTCGGGAGCTTTATATGTTTTTTTCATATTGATGATCATCCTTTCCTGTTATTCAAGCGTTACGCCCGTGGCGGTGATATTGACGCCTTCGGGGATACCCGAGAGGGTATAAACAAGGAAGACGTAGCCCTCGCCCGACGAGACCTTTTCACCGTCGACCGTCAGCGAGGTGTAATACTGCGTGGTGCTGACCGTTTTCGCGACCGTCCCGTTCGAGAGGGTAAAGGTCGCTTTTGTCTTCCCGACGACGTCCGTAGCGGCGACCTTTTTTACAAAGCGTTCGCTGAATTTCCCGTTTACGACGTTGGTCTTTTGGGTGACCGCCGTACCGACGGGAACGTTTTTAATGCTTTCCCCGACGGAATGATAGCCGGTATCGGTCGCGGGCTCGTCGGGGTACGTTACGCCCGTCGGAAGATAGACCGAAACGGATTTCAGGATCGCGCCGTACCCGTCAGAGGTGCTATATTTTACGGTTATTCCGTTTTGTTTGGGGTAACTGTAATTTGCGTTAAGTAAGCTAATCAGGTTTTGATCAATGTTTCCTACTAAAGTACCAATTTGACCGTAGCTATAGTATTGTCCCTTGACTTGGTAATCGAGACCAATTAAAGATGGCGCATCGGTTTTCAAGTCATAATCAAAACTAAGGAGCGCACCGGGACGGCTTTCGTCCTCTACGGGATAGCTCGCGAGCGCACTCGCGGGAACCGTGATCGATCCGAGCGCGTCCAGATCGCCCGAAATCCCTTCCAGCGTTGTGGCTTTTTCATAGTTATAGATGTTTCGGACTTCGACGCAACGAAGGTAGAGAGGGTTTCCGGAGCGAATAACCGTATTAAGCGGGTTGTAAAACTGATCGTCTTCTTTTTCTTCGGCAAGGCGAATAACAATCCCGCTTTGCAGATCGCTTGCTTTACAGGTTATGGCAAAGCCGTACATAGATCTGGTCGGCGAATCATAGTATCCATAATTAGATGTTGTGGAAGTAAAAGATCCGTCGCCGGACGATACCGATATGTTTCCGTATAGATAACTTGCCGTAGGAAGTATACGGTGATTTTCAAACGTAAACTGAAAGCCTAAGCTGACCTTATCGTTATACGCGTTTGATTTTAATTGACCCGCCGTGATCTGAATGGAATTGTTTCCCGTTAGTACGCCGAGCGTCGTTTCACGCTCGTCGATATGTACGACCGGGTATGAGTATGTACTCTCTGCGTGATCGGAATACATTTTATTAGATGTGTACACCGTTGAATAGAGCATAGAATTAAACGTATCCTCGTCCGTCCATGCGCCCGACTGCTCCGCGCTTATCCCGCTCGGGAACACGCTTACCGCCATGATCGCCGCCAGCAGCCCTGCCGTCAGCTTTTTTCTGAGTTTCATTTTTTCCTTCCTTTCCTTCGGGAAAATCCGTTTCCCCGAAAATAAAAAAATATGTGTGTGCAATCGAGAGATTGCACACACATATATAAAGGCATGCAGAACTCCGAATTGCTGCCACACAACCTTAATCAGCTATCGACAAAAGCTAACACGACTAAGAAGAGCCTACACCTTTATCAAATAAAAGTGTTGCTTTTGTCGAGAAAAATATTCGGTTGTGTGGCACTTTACATCATACCATAATCGGAAAAGAATGTCAATACTTTTTTTGAAATTTGTTCATAAATTTTTCCGATATGTTCGAGGCGGTTTTCTTGCGGGAGAAAAGGAAAAGTCACACTGTTCACAAGTCGCAGAAATATGAACAGGACTGCCGAGCGGCAGTCCTTCCCGGTACTGATCTGTAATTAAAACCGTAGACAAAAAATCTGTGCAAAACCGCATATATTCAAGCTTTTGCTTGATTTTTTGTACGGTTTTTAATTACATATCAGTACAAAAAGAAAAAGGCGGTATGTCTCGCGAACATACCGCCCGATTGTCCTAACGTCGATCAGACCGTTTTAATATGAAGCTCCTCGAGCTGTTTCGCGTCCACCTCGGCGGGACAGTCGCTCATCAGCTCGCTCGCGTCCTTGATCTTGGGGAAGGCGACCACGTCGCGCAGGTTCTCCGCCCCGCAAAGGAGCATACTCAGACGATCCAGCCCGATCCCCATACCGCCGTGCGGCGGGGCGGCGTAGCGGTACGCGTCCACGAGGAAGCCGAACTTCGCCGCGATCTCCTCTTGGGTCAGCCCAAGCGCGCGGAACATCTTCTCCTGAAGCTCATAGTCCGTGATACGGATCGAGCCGCTGCAAAGCTCGGTCCCGTTCAATACGAGGTCATACGCTTTGGCGAAGACCTTCTCCGGCGCGGTCTCGAGGTATTCGAGACATTCGTCGAGCGGCATGGTGAACGGGTGGTGCATCGCGTCCCAGTGTCCCGTCTCGTCGTTGTACTCAAAGAACGGGAACTCTGTGATCCAAAGGAAGTTATAGCCCTCGGGAATGAGATCGAGCTGTTTCGCGACCCTTAGGCGTAGCGCCCCGAGGACGGGGAGCGTCACCTTATTTTTATCCGCGACGATGAGCGCGACGTCTCCGCGCTCCATACCGAGCGCGGAGAGGATCGCCGCCGTCTCCGCCTCGGTCATAAACTTCCCGAAGGAGAGGTTCGGCGCGTCCTCCGTCCAGCGGATATAGGCGAGACCCTTCGCGCCGATCCCCTTCGCCGCCTCGGTGAGCTTATCGATCTCCTTACGCGTGAGGGTCGCGGCGGCGTTTTTGGCGACGATCCCGCGTACCGAGCCGCCGCCCCCGACCGCCGAAGAAAAGACCGAGAAGCCGCAGTCCTTCACATAAGGCGAAAGATCGACGATCTCCATACCAAATCGCGTGTCGGGCTTATCCGAGCCGTATCGGCTCATCGCCTCGTTATAGGTCAGGCGCGGGAGCGGGAGGGTCACGTCGACCCCGAGGACGTCGCGCATCACCCTTTGGACAAAGCCCTCGCCGATCTTTAAAATATCCTCGACGTCGACGAAGGACATCTCCATATCGATCTGAGTAAACTCGGGCTGGCGATCGGCGCGGAGATCCTCGTCGCGAAAGCACCGCGCGAGCTGGATATAGCGATCAAAGCCCGCGATCATGAGGAGCTGTTTATAAATTTGCGGCGACTGGGGGAGGGCGTAAAACTTCCCCTCGTGGACGCGGGAGGGGACGAGATAGTCGCGCGCGCCCTCCGGGGTCGATTTCATCATCATCGGCGTCTCGATCTCGATAAAGCCGTTTTCGTAGAAGTAATCCCGCGCCGCCTTGGCGATCTTATGGCGGATCATGAGGTTCTCTTGTAGCTTCGGGCGGCGAAGATCGAGATAGCGGTGCTTTAAGCGAAGCTCCTCGTTGACCTTGGTGTCGTTCGTGATCTCAAAGGGCGGAGTATTCGCCTTTGAGAGGATACGTAGGTCGCTTACGAGAAGCTCGACCGCCCCCGTCTTAATGTCCTTGTTGACGCTTTCGCGGGCGCGTAAAACGCCCCTCGCCATAAGGACGTACTCGCTTTTTACGGTCTTCGCCTTCGCGAAGATCTCGGCGGGGGTCGTCTCGTCAAAGACGAGCTGGACGATCCCCGTCCGGTCGCGGAGGTCGATAAAAATAAGGCTTCCCTTGTCGCGCACGCGCTGGGTAAAGCCGCCGACGGTGATCTCGCTCCCGACCCCCTCGACCTCGCCGCAATAGTGCGTCCTCGATAAGCCCTTCATTAAATCTGCCATTGCCTTTTTATCCTTTCTTTTTTCCTTTTGGGAATTTAGTCACTTCGTTCTCTCTATCATAGCATAAAAAGGGAATTTTTTCAAGAGCTTTCGGGAAAAAATAACGACCGACCCGATTTTCGCGAAGGAGTAAAGGTCGGGCGGTCGTTGTGCGGTGTTTCTTTTTTACAGTTGCAGTAAATACGTTGTTTCGTTTTCTCCGAAGGTCAGACCTTCAAACGGGCGACATTCCCCCGTATCGACAAAGCCGAACGAGCGGTGAAGGAGGATCGAGGGCGTGTTCTCCTTCTCGAGATAGGAGGTCACAAATTCGCCGCCGCTCATTCGGGAGCGAAGCCGATCCAGTCCCCGCCCGACCAGCCGCCGCGCGATCCCCCTTCGGCGAAGGTCGGGGGCGACAAAAAGGTCGCCGAGGTACCAGTTCAGCGCGTTCTCCGAGCTGCGGATAAAGTTCGCCCAACCGACAAGGCGGCTCTCGGAAAACGCCGCGAGGGAGAACCACTTCCCGGGCGCGGCTTCGGGAAAGGAAAGACGCGAGAAAAATAGGCTTATCGCGGGGTTCGGCTCGGACGTTCCCCGACGAAGGCGATCGTGTTCGAGGCGGAGGCGGTCAGGGACGGGGTTCGCGCGGTCAAAGCGCTCGATCTCCACCTCCGAGGGCGTGTACGCCGCGTAGACCTTCGTCGGGCGACCCCAAGCGTCGACGTCCAGCCCGATCTCGCGAAAGCCGTATCTTTCGTAATAGCCGATGTGATCGGTCGAGAGATACAGCTTCTCAAATCCGAGCCTCGCCGCCTCGTATTTCGCGTGGCGGATCAACAGCCCGCCGAAGCCGAGATCGCGGCAGGTCGCGTCCACAAACAGCGTACAGAGAAACGGGGAAAGCTCGCGAAAGCGGGTCAGGAAGTCATGCGCCGCGAGCTGATAAAAGCCGAAAACGGTATCCTCGCCTTCTCCGCCGAGTAAGACCCACGTTTGGGGGAGCGCTTCGGCGGCGACGCTCTCGTTCGCGGTCTTTGAAAAGACAGCGGAGACCTTCCCCCATTTCTCCGCGCAGGTCGCTTTGACATTTTCGCATAGCGCAGGGTCGTTTTTTACGGATATGATCTTCATAGGATGCTCCTTCACGCGGTCAAAAAAATACGATGTTCCAAGGCGAAGCCGCCTCGGGCGATCCGTTTCTCATACGTGCCGATTGAAAATCGGCGGCACGGAATCGAGATACTGCCGTAAGGCGGGTTCGCAAAACGGGAACACCGTAAATTTATCTTTCGCGCTGAAAGCCCGACCGCGCTAAGCCTCGGAGCGTGAACGACAGAGATCCCCGTTTCGGACGAATAAGCTTTTCATATCGTTCACCTGCCTTTCGTGATCTTAGGCTTATTTTAGCATATTTTTATGACGGCGTCAAGGGATTTGAGAATTTTTTTAAAAACCCCCTTTATTTTAAGAAAAAAGTATGTTATAATACTTTTATCGCAATCGGACAAGAGAAAGGAAAAGTATCATCGACAATGACGGAACTGGAAATAGAGCTTTATAACCTCGAGACGCTCCACGCGATCTTCGGCGATTTTGACGCGAACGTCGCGATCATTCAGAAGCAATACGGCGTTTCGATCTTCTGCCGCGACGAAAAGATCAAGATCATCGGTCAGGAGGATCGCGCCGAATGTGCGCGGCGGGTCGTGATGGGTCTGCTCGAGCTGCTCGAAAAGGGCGAGGCGATCACGGAGCAGAGCGTCCGCTATGTCATAAGCCTCGTGAACGAGGGCATGGAGAGCCAAGTCGCGGAGCTTGGCGGGGATACGATCTGCGTGACCTTTACGGGGAAGCCCGTAAAGACGAAAACGATCGGGCAGAAGCATTACTGCGATAAGATAAAGGCGAATACGATCGTCTTCGGCGTGGGACCCGCCGGGACGGGAAAGACCTATCTCGCCGTCGCCCAAGCGGTACGCGCCTTTAAAAACCACGAGATCAACCGCATTATCCTGACCCGCCCGGCGGTCGAGGCGGGGGAAAAGCTCGGCTTTCTCCCCGGCGATCTCCAAAATAAGGTCGACCCCTATCTCCGCCCGCTTTATGACGCGCTTTTTGATATGATGGGCGCGGAGAGCTATCAGCGGAATCTCGAACGCGGCGTGATCGAGGTCGCCCCCCTCGCCTATATGCGCGGGCGGACGCTCGACGACAGCTTTATCATTCTCGACGAGGCGCAAAACACCACGCCCGAGCAGATGAAGATGTTTTTAACGCGGCTCGGGTTTAACAGTAAAATGGTCATCACGGGGGATATTACTCAGATCGACCTTCCCGACTCAAAGCGGTCGGGCTTAGTCGAGGCGATCCGCGTTTTAAAGAATATCGAGGACATCGGGATCGTTCGCTTCTCGGAGAAGGACGTCGTCCGCCACAAGCTCGTACAGGACATCGTAAAGGCTTATGACCGCTTTTACGGAAACAGAAAGAATGAACGGTGAGCTGTTAAGGAAAAAGCAAAGGAGTAGCTTTATGGTAAGTATCAGAATTTACGGAGAAAATCATCAAAAAAAATACCCGATCACGCCGCGTATGCGGACGATCGTCAAAAAATGCTGCCTTCGGGCGCTTTTTGAGGAGGGGTATCACGATAACTTTGAGGTCTCGGTGAGCTTCGTCGATAACGCGGAGATCCGCGCCCTCAACGCCAAGCACCGCGCGAACGACCGTGAAACGGACGTCCTCTCCTTCCCGATGCTCGACGAGGGGGGCTTCCCCGCGAACCCCGACACCGACTGCCTTATGCTCGGGGACATCGTCATCTCGCTCGAAAAAGCTTTTGAACAGGCGAAGGAATACGGTCACGGCTTTGAGCGCGAGCTCGCCTTTTTGACCGTCCATTCCATGCTCCACCTCCTCGGGTACGATCACCTCGACGAGGAGGAGGAAAAAGAAATGCTCGGGAAACAGGAGCTGATCTTAAACTCGCTCGGGATCACGCGATGAGCCGTAAAAAAAACGACCTTCGGGGGATCGGGAAAAGTTTTTTCTGCGCGTTTCGCGGGATCGTTTACGGCGTTCGCCACGAGCGGAACCTTCGCTTTCACCTCGTCGCGGCGGCATATGTTTTTTACTTCGCGGGATTTTACGATTTTTCGCGGGCGGAATACGCGATCCTCGCGCTCGTCTGCGCCTTTGTGATCGCCGCCGAGCTTTTTAATACCGCCGTCGAGGTCATGATCGATAAAATCTCGCCGCGCTTTAACGTTTTCGCCATGATCGGGAAGGATCTCGCGGCGGGGGCTGTGCTTGTTTCGGCGGTCGCGGCGCTCGTCGCGGGGATCGCTCTTTTTTGGGATATTCCGACCTTCGTCCGTATTTTTGAATTTTTTACCTCGGGGTGGCTGCCGCCGCTCCTCCTCCTCGCCTCCGCCGTCCTCTCCGTCCTTTTTGTTTTCTCCGCGACGGAGCGGGGCGGGAAGCCGAAATAGTCCGAATTTTTAAAAACGCGTGAAGGCGCAGTCCTGCCCTAAAAAAGTAAAAGTAAAAGAATCAGGGGTTTAAATTTATGACAAAATCCGTATTTGCCGCGATCGCGGGAAGACCGAACGCGGGGAAATCCTCGCTCACGAACCTTATCGTCGGAGAAAAGGTCGCGATCGTCAGCGAAAAGCCGCAGACGACCCGTACCCGTATCAACGGCGTCCTCACGAGGGGCGAGACCCAGTTCGTCCTCATCGATATGCCGGGGATGCATACCCCGCGCACAAAGCTCTCGGAGCAGATGGTAAAAACCATCAAAAACAGTATGACCGACGTCGAGGTCTATGTCCTCATGGCGGACGCGACAAAAAAGCCCTCGCCGATCGAGGATAAGCTTATCGAGGGCTTTAAGGGAACGGGGAAACCCGCGATCCTCCTCATCAATAAGGTCGACCTCATCAAAAATAAGCCCGACCTTTTGGCGATCATCGACGGGTACGCTAAGATGTACGACTTTGACGAGATCGTCCCGATCAGCGTTAAGACCGGGGTCAATACCGAGCTGATCCTACCGATCCTCGAGCGCTACGCCGTCGAGTCGCCGCATTACTTCGACGACGACCTCCCGACCGACCAGCCCGAGAAGGTCTGGCTCTCGGAGCTCGTCCGCGAAAAGATCCTCAACCGTATGTACGACGAGATCCCCCACGGGACGGCGGTACAGATCGAGAGCATGGAATTCTCAAAAACGAATAAGGGCGCGGCGATCGTCGACCTCGGGGTCGTCATTATCTGTGAAAAGCAGTCGCACAAGGGCATGCTCATCGGGAAGAACGGCGCGAAGCTCAAGGAGATCGGGAGCGAGGCGCGCGCCGAAATGGAGGAATACTTCGGTCAAAAGGTCAATATGAAGCTTTGGGTCAAGGTGAAGGACGAATGGCGCAACAACGCCGCCCTCATCGCGGACTTTGGGCTGACGGCGGAATAATGCTGGTAACGGTAGACGGGATCGTGATCGGGCGGCGGACGATCGGGGAGAATAACTGCTTCCTCGACGTTTTGACCGAGGAATACGGCGTGATCGAGGCGACCGCCCACGGGATCAAAAAGCTCACGAGTAAAAACGCGGGCGCTTGCGGCTTATTCTCCTATTCGCGCTTTTGCTTCGCCAAAAGCGGGGTCAGGTATACCCTCAACAGCGCCGAGCCGAAGCACAGCTTTTACGAGATCGCGACCGATCTCGAGGCGCTCTCGCTCGCCGTCTATTTCTCCGAGGTGTTAAAGGCGACCTCCGCGGCGGAACAGGCGGCGGACGGTCTGCTCCGCTTCGCGGCGATCTCGTTTTATGAGGTCGAGAAACGGCGGATCCCCCTCGCTCAGACAAAGGCGGTCTTTGAGCTTCGGCTCGCCGAGCTGCTCGGGTTCTCGCCCGACCTGCGCGTCTGTCGCTCGTGTCTTTGTTATGAGCATGAGGAGATGTATTTTTCGCCGCGCGGCGGGTGGCTGATCTGCGGCGATTGCCGACGGGAGGCGGACGCTTCGGCGGACGAGCTTTTTCTCCTCCCGCCGCCGCTCCTGTACGCGGCGCGGTATATCCTCTATTCCCCGACGGAAAAAATTTATCGCTTTACCCTGAACCGCGAAAATCTCGATCGCCTCTCCGCCCTCGCCGAGCGGTTTCTTTTACTCCACCTCGACCGCGATTTTAAAAGCCTCGACTATTATCGAGCGATCAAAATTTGATTTATTTTTTTGGGGAAGGACTGCCGTTCGGCATACCTTCCCAAAAGCGAAATGCTTTGATTTGTTTTTAAAAAAAAGGTGCAATATGAAAACGGAATATAAAAAACTCGAACTCGATAAGATCCTCGAATTTTTGAGCGGCGAGGCTTGGAGCGACCTCGTGAAGGAAAAAGCCCGCGCCGTCGAGCCGCTTTACGGGATCGACGAGATCAAGCGGGAGCTTAATAAGACCGACGCGGCTTTTGTCCTCTCCGCGAAATACGGAACGCCCCGCTTTTATAATATCAAGGACGTTTCGTTCGCGATCCGCCGCGCGGAACAGGGCGCGGCGCTTTCGTTAAGAGAGCTCCTCGACGTCGGGCTCGTCCTTCGCGAGATCGACGGGCTGATCGCGTGGTACGATTCCTGCGGCGGCGAGGAGAATGTCCTTCACGAATACTTCGCGGTATTAAAGCCGGAAAAATCACTCGAGGAGCGGATCGAAAATTCGATCTTAAACGAAGAAGAACTCTCCGACGGGGCGAGCGCGGAGCTGTCGCGTATTCGGAAGGCTATCTTAAGACAGGGCGCTAAGATCAAGGATCAGCTCGATAAGCTCATCAAGAGCGAGACAAATCGTAAATTTTTACAGGAATCGCTCGTCACCCAGCGGGACGGGCGCTATGTCGTCCCCGTAAAATCGGAATATCGGGGACAGGTCGGCGGCTTAGTCCACGATACCTCGTCGAGCGGCGCGACGCTTTTTATCGAGCCGATGAGCGTCGTCGAGGCGAATAACGAGATCCGTATCTTAAAACGCGAGGAACAGGAGGAGATCGAGCGGATCATTCGCGAGCTCTCGGCGGAGGTCGGGCGGTGCGGCGAAGCGCTCCTCCTCGGGATCGGGAACGCGCTCACCCTCGAGCTTTATTTCGCCAAGGCGAACCTCGGCGCGAAGATGAAGGGGATCTGTCCTCGGATCAGCGGAGAGGCAGTCCTTCAATTAAATAAGGCGCGTCACCCCCTGATCCCGTCGGAGCGGGTCGTCCCGACGACGATCGCCCTCGGCGAGGAATATACGAGCCTTATCATCACGGGACCGAATACCGGCGGTAAGACCGTCGCGCTCAAGACGGCGGGGCTTTTAACGCTGATGACGATGTGCGGGCTGATGATCCCCGCCGCCGATGACAGCGTCGTCGGGGTCTTTTCGCGCCTTCTCGTCGACATCGGCGACGAACAGAGCATCGAGCAGAGCCTCTCGACCTTCTCGGCGCATATGACGAATATCGTCCGTATCATGGAGACGGCGGACGAGCGCTCGCTGATCCTCCTCGACGAGCTGGGTTCGGGGACGGATCCCGTCGAGGGGGCGGCGCTCGCTGTCTCGGTGTTGTCCTACTTCCGCGACGTCGGGAGCCGCGTTATGGCGACCACCCACTATCAGGAGGTAAAAATGTACGCGATCGAGCGCGAGGGGGTCGAGAACGCGTCCTGTGAATTTGACGTAGCGACCTTAAAGCCGACCTATCGGCTCGTCATCGGGTTTCCCGGGAAGTCGAACGCCTTCGCGATCGCGAAGCGGCTCGGTCTCTCGGAGGACGTGATCCGCGAGGCGAAGTCGCTCGTCGGCGACGAGAATAAGCGCTTTGAGCGCGTCGTCGAGCGCTTAGAGGAAACGAGCCGCGAGCTCGAAACGCTAAGAGCCGCCGCCGAGCGCGACGCGCGGGACGCGGCGAGGCTCACCGAAGCGCTCCGCGAAAAGGAGGAGGCGCTCGAGAAGCAGCGCGATTTTGAACTGAATAAAGCGCGGTCACAGGCGATGAGCATCGTCGAACAGACCCGAAGCGAGTCGGAACGGATCATGCGCGAGCTGGAGGATATGCGGCTGGAGAAGGAAAAAGCCGACTTCGCCGAAAAGGTAAAGACCTCACGGTCACAGACAAACACCGCGCTCAATAAAATGTACGATCGGGCGAACCCCGTCGTCGAGAAGAAAAAGACGAAGTACGTCCTCCCGCGCGAGCTTCGCGTCGGGGATACGGTAAGGCTCATGGACATCGGGAACAGCGGGACGGTCGTTTCTCTCCCCGATTCGGGCGGGAACTGCGTCGTACAAGTCGGTATGATCAAGACGCGCACCAAGCTTGACAATCTCGAGCTTGTCGCGGAACAGCCCCCCTCCAAAAAGAAGCAGAGCGGTCAGAGCGTGAAGCGTTCCCTCCAGTCGAATATGACCCGAAAGTCCTCGCTCGAGCTGGATATTCGCGGGATGCTGACGGACGAGGGGATCATGGAGGTCGACCGCTTTATCGACAGCTGTCTGATCGGCGGGATCGAACAGATCACGATCATTCACGGGAAGGGGACGGGCGCGCTCCGCGCGGCGGTTCATCAATTCCTGAAGCAGCATAAAAACGTCAAGTCGTATCGCCTCGGAACATACGGCGAGGGCGAGGCGGGCGTGACCGTCGCGGAGCTAAAATAAAGGCGCCGCGGCGTTTTCGTTTCGGGAAACCGCCGCCGAAATATTGACTTTTTTCGGCGTTTGTGGTATAATTCAGTAAATCAAACCGAACGTTCACAAAAACGAGCCTTCGCCGAGAGAAGGCGGGCTCGTACCGTAAAGATCACGCAAAAGCGGGTTTTAAAAATGAAAAAATGAAACAAAGGAAACTGAAAATTTTCGGAGGCTGGCGAGGGAAGGCGATCTTGATCCTTACCCTGATCCTCGCGGTCGGGGTCGGGTCGGCGATCCTTTATTCCGCCGTAACGGGACAGGTGATCGACCTCTCGGTACGGTCGATGGACGAGCTTACGCTCCACGACGAGACCGCGATTTTAAAATCGCTCGATTTCCGCTGGAAGACGCTCGCGGCGATCGGGGACGAATGTCGTCAGACGAAATGTGAAACGATCCGCGAGCTTTTAGAGCTTTTAAACCTCAAGGGGAGCGGGATCGACTGTATCGACCTCGCGCTCGTCGACGAGGAGAGGTCGCTTTATTTCGGCTCGATGTTTATCTCGACGGACGAGAATATCACCGCCTTTTGTGAGACCGACGAGGATCATTTCGCCGTCCGCTATGACGGCGTGGGTCAGAGCATCGAGAGCCGAAGCGAATGTCTCCTCTTCGGGGTCAGGGTGAACCCTTTCACCGTCGAGGATAAGACCTTTACCCATCTCATCAGCCGCTTTCATATCAACGAGCTGGACGACGAGCTTAAGATCGACTGTTACGGCGGCGAAGGGTACAGCAGCGTATTCGATCGCGACGGGAATTATATCGTGAACCTCAACCGAAGCCACAGCATCAGTAAGCGGGACAACTTTTTCACCGATATGGCTCAAAATCGCCTCGAGGACGGTATGACGGTCGAGGAGATCCGCGCGCGGATCGAGCGGAACGAGGCGTTTACCGTTTCATTTGAAACGGATCGGGGCGGCGAGCTGATGCGCTTTACGCCGATCGAGGAGGCGGACTGGTATCTCGTGATGTCGGTCTCACGCTCGGTTTTTGAGAAACAGAGCGTATACCTTCTCGAGATCGTCCTTTTGATCTTTATCGCGATGGGGGCGGCGGTCGTATTGATCCTCCTCCTCGTTTTACGCGAGCGTCAGTCGGCGGCGAGGGCGAGGGTCGACCAAAGACACCGCGAGGAGCTGAACGACGCGCTCGCGCTGGCGGAATCGGCGAACCGCGCCAAAACGACCTTCCTCAATAATATGTCCCACGATATACGTACCCCGATGAACGCGATTATCGGCTTTACCGCGCTCGCCTCAAAGCACCTCGGAGAGACCGAGCTTTTAAAAAGCTATCTCGATAAGATCGATCGCTCCTCCGCTCACCTGTTGAGCCTTATCAACGATGTTCTCGATATGAGCCGGATCGAGTCGGGGAAGGTCGTGATCGAGGAGAAGCCCGAGAACCTCGCGGAAATTCTCCGCAATATCCAAAATATCATTCAGACGGATATGAGCGCCAAGGAGCTCGAGTTTAAGATCGAGACGGAGAATGTCACCCACGAGAATATATACTGCGATAAGCTCCGCCTGAATCAGATCCTGTTAAACCTCCTCTCTAACGCGATGAAATTTACCCCCGCCGGGGGCTGTGTCTCGCTCCGTCTCGTCGAGAAGGAGAGCGGGCGCGAGGATCGGGGCGACTATGCGCTCAGCGTAAAGGATAACGGGATCGGTATGAGTCCCGAATTCGCCGCGACAATCTTTGAGCCGTTCACACGCGAACAGACCGCGACCGTAAGCGGGATACAGGGGACGGGTCTCGGGATGTCGATCACAAAAAATCTCGTCGAGCTGATGAACGGGACGATCCGCGTCGAGAGCGAAAAGGATCGGGGAACCGAGTTCACGATCGACCTATCCTTTCGGCTCGACACGTCGGAGAAGGAGGTCGCCCCCGCCGAGGAAAAGGCGGAGGAGAGCGTATCCTTTAAGGGTCGCCGCCTTCTCCTCGTCGAGGATAACGAGCTAAACCGCGAGATCGCGACCGAGCTACTTGAGGAATGGGGTTTTATCATCGAGTCGGCGGAGAACGGACGCGAGGCGGTCGACGCCGTCAAGACCTCCGCCCCGGGGTATTTTGACGCGATCCTGATGGACGTCCAGATGCCCGTAATGGACGGCTATGAAGCGAGCCGCGCGATCCGCGCGATCGACGACCCCGCTCTCTCAAAGATCCTGATCATCGCGATGACGGCGAACGCCTTTGAGGAGGACAAAAAAGAGGCTTTCGCGGCGGGTATGAACGATCACCTCGGGAAGCCGATCGACATACCGATCCTGCTCGAGACCCTAAAAAAGTATTTGTCATAATTATTTATTTTTATGGAAGGAGGCTGTATATGCAAGTAAAATTTCGTACCTGCGCCGCGCTTCTGTCGGCGGCTTTATCGGTCGGCGCCCTCGGCGGGTGCGCGGGGCAGTCGGAGGAAAAGCCGACCGTCGTCTTAAACGTTAAATGCCCGACGCTCCAGATGAACGACCACGTCGGGACGGGCTTTAGCGGCGCCGCGCAGTTTTTGGAAAAAGCCGCCGCCGATTTTTGCGCCGCCTACGCGGACGCGGAGGTCACGATCAACCTGATCGAATTTGAACAGACGAACGAGGACGCGGAGATCCCCGGCTGTTTTGATACGCCGGACGCGGCGGACGTCCTTTTTGAGGGATATTTTAATATGTCGACCTATATCCATACGGGGCGGGTCGTTCCGCTCGACGACATCATAAGCGACGCGCTTCGCGCCGATATTTCCCCGAGCTATTGGACGGAGAGCCGCCTTAACGATAAGACGTATATGATGCCCTTTTTTACCGCACAAAATACCCTTTCGTTCAACGCCGAGCTGTTTCGCGAGGCGGGGCTTGAGGAATTTATCCATGACCCCGACGTGGTACAAAACTGGAATAAAGAGGAGTTTGACCGCGTTTTTGAGACCTTAAAAGAGAACCTGTCGGAGCTGGTCTCCCCGATGATGATGTACGCCGCGAATAATCAGGGCGACACTCATATTATGACGCTCCTCCGCGCCTTCGGCTGTCCGCTGTTCGACGAGAACGGGCGTTTTTGTGTGAATACGCCCGAGGGGATCGCGGCGCTTCGCTGGATCAAGGAATGTAACGATAAGGGGTATTTCCCCGCCCAAGCGGATACCCTCGTCATCATGGATAACTATAATCAGTTTATTAACGGTCAGCTCGCGATCTATATCAATAATGTCGCACAGGAGGCGAACTGTCGCCGAGAGGGCGGCTTTGATATCTATTCCGTCAACTTCCCCGATTTTACCGAGGGCGGAGTGGGCTACGCGACCGTTTTTACGAGCGGCTTTGAGGTCTTTGATAACGGCGACGCGGATAAGCTCGCCGCCGGGAAGGCTTTTGTCAAATACATCTATGAGAGCGAATATATAGACTATATGACGGGCGCCGAGCCTTGCGCCGCGAGCGTCGCGGAGAAGTACGCCGACGCGCTCGACGACGAGCGAAAGTATATCGGGAACAGCGACGCGAACGTCAACCTCACCGGGAACAACCCGAACTGGCGCGGTGTACGCGCGGCGTTTTATCCGAATATCCGCGATCTCCTTTTCGGCGATAAGACCCCCGAGGAGGTCGCGGCGAACATCGACGCGGCGTGTAACGCCGCGATCGAGGAGGGGTACGCGGAGAGCGTGCTGCACGAATAAAGCGTCTTTGATAAAACGCGAAAAACGAAAACGGGTGAATTGCGGTTTACTCTAACGATCAACTCCCGCCGCTTGATAAAAGCGGCGAGAGTTTTGGGTTTATTTTGGGGAAGGTCTGCGAAATCGCGGGGTTTCGTAATACCGAAATATGAAATTTAAACCCACACAAAAATCCGCGCAAAAGCGTATAAATTCAAGCCTTTGCGCGGATCTTTGTCTACAGCTTTGATTTCAGATCGGTATTGATGATCCTCGCCGGATTACCGCCGACGGCGCACATCGGCGGGACGTCCTTTGTGACCACCGCGCCCGCGCCAACGATCGAGCCTTCGCCGATCGTTACACCCGGGAGAATGATCGCGTCCGCGCCGATCCAGACATTTCTTTGGATATGGATCCGCTTACTTACGGTAATGTACCGCTCGGCGGGGTCGGCGCTGTGATTGAGCGTAATGAGCTGGACGTTCGGACCGATAAAAGCGCCCTCGTCGATGACGATCCCGCCCCTATCCATAAAGGTACAGCCCGTGTTGATGAAAACATTTTCGCCAAGCTCGATGTTCCTGCCGAAATCGGTGTAAAACGGCGGTAAAAGCGTTACCGTATCGCTTATGCTCCGTAAAGTGATCCTTTCGAGAATGGCGCGGGTCTGACCCTCGTCGTGATGACCCGTGTTGAGTTCGGCGATCAGCGCGCGGTTTATAAGCTGGATCTCCCGAATTTTTTTGAACCCGGGTTCGCGTGTGGAAACGGGCTGTCCTTTTTTATCGCGGTATAAAATATCGTCCATTTTTGTCCTCCTCGTGATCAATACCAATCGTGCTTTTCCCCTCGGTCGAGCGCGTCGATCCGCGCCATTTCCTCGTCGGTGAGCTCAAAGTCAAAAAGCTCGGTGTTTTCCTTGATATGCTCGGGGTTACTCGAGCCGGGAATGACGACGACCCCCTTTTGTAAGTCCCAACGTAGGATGACCTGTGCGGCGGATCGATCGTGAGCCTTGGCGATCTCCGTAATGACCTCGTTCCCCAAAAGCTCCTTGGTATAGCCCCGTCCGCCGAGGGGATACCAACACTGGACGACGATCCCAAGATCGTGGATATAGGGGATCACATCGTTTTCCTGATAATACGGGTGTATCTCGTTTTGTACGAGCGCGGGGGTGATCTCCACCTGCGGTAAAAATTCCTCCAGCTCCTCAACGTACCAGTTGGAAAGTCCCAGCGAGCGGATCTTTCCCTCGGCGACCGCTTTTTCCATCGCCTTATACGCCTTTACATCGTCCGTACCCGGGTGGTGAAGGAGCATCATATCGATATACTCTATATCCAACTTTTCGAGTGCGCGGTCGATCGCGGCTTCGGGGTCGGAGAATTGGTTTGGATAAAGCTTTGTGATAACGAAGATCTCCTCTCTCGGTACGCCCGAGCTTCTCACCGCCTCGCCCACGCTTTCTTCGTTATGATACATATACGCCGTGTCGATGAGCCGAACGCCGTTCTCCAGCGCGGACGTTACGGAATGAACACAGACCTCCCCCTCGAGGCTGTACGTCCCGATCCCGTAGATCGGCATTTTATAGCCGCTGTTCAGCGTGACGGTCTTGGTCTCAAAATCAAATTCGATATTCTTTTTCAAGGAACTTTCCCCCTTCTCGGCGGAGGCGTTTTTGTCCTTTTCCGTGACGACCTCCGCGATTTTTTCGGCGGTAATCTCGGAATTTTCCGTAATGATCCGCGCGGCTTCATCGTTTACGGAATTTCCGCAGGCGGCTATCCCGAGCATATAAGAAACCGCTAAAAAGATCTCGAGTATTTTTTTCATAAGCGTGCTTTCCTCCCGTATTTTGTCTTTTTTGAATGGGCGATCCGAAAGATCTTTTGTGATCCGGGTCGCCCGTTCGCCCTAGCTTTATTTCAGATTTTTCACGAAAAATTCCGTTAGCTTATCAAAGGGGATCGCGTCTTTCCCGCCGCCGTCGTATAGGTCGGTGTGTACCGCGTCGGGAATGATGAGTAATTCCTTATTGTCCGCGTACTTACTGTCCTTGATCATATCGGCGAAGGCGTCCCTTGAGAAATAGCAGGAGTGCGCTTTTTCGCCGTGCATCACAAGGACCGCGCCGCGAATTTCGTTGCTGTATCTTAAAATAGGTTGGTTGAGGAACGACATACACCCGATCACGTTCCAGCCGCCGTTAGAGTTGAGCGAGCGCACGTGGTAGCCCCGATCGGTCTTATAGTAATCGTGATAATCCTTCACAAAAAAGGGCGCGTCATCGGGGAGAGGATCGACCACCCCGCCGCCGAGCGCGTAATGACCGCTCTTATAATCGGCGAGACGCTGAGCGTTCAGCGCCTTTTTCTTTTCATAGCGCTGTTCCTCGGTATTTTCGCTATCAAAATAGCCGTTGGCGTTTACGCGGGTCATATCATACATCGCGGAGGCGACCGTCGCCTTGATCCGCGTGTCGAGCGCGGCGGCGTTGAGCGCCATCCCGCCCCAGCCGCAAATACCGATCACGCCGATCCTTTCGGGGTCGACCGCGTCGTTAAGGGAGAGGAAATCCACCGCCGCTTGAAAGTCCTCGGTGTTGATGTCGGGGGACGCCATATAGCGGGGCGTTCCGCCGCTTTCGCCCGTGAAGGAGGGGTCAAAGGCGATCGTCAGGAAGCCGCGCTCCGCCATCGCCTGAGCGTAAAGCCCCGACGCCTGTTCCTTCACCGCGCCGAAGGGTCCGCATACCGCGATCGCCGCGAGCCGCCCCGCCGCGTTTTTGGGCGTGTACATATCCGCCGCGAGCGTGATCCCATAGCGGTTATGGAACGTCACCTTATCGTGGTTTACTTTTTCGCTTTTTGGGAAGGTCTTGTCCCATTCCCGCGTGAGGTTTAGATTTTCGATATTTGCCATTTCGGTTACCCGCCTTTCTTGTTTCGAGGCTTACGTTCTCTCCTTCTCGATCTTATAGAGGAGAAAGTCGAGACTGTCCACCTGTTTTTGATTTTCGCGAATTTCCGCGAGCAGGCGTTTTTTATGCGGCTTTATCATCGCGAGCGCCTGTTCGTACTTCCCCGATAAAATATATCCCGTACATTCCTTTGCCGTGTTTTGATCACAGCCCGCGTCGGTCAGGTTTTGAAAGATGATCTCGTATCGATCGGCCGCCTTCGCCATTTTTAACGCCTCGCTTTCGGTTCTGAGAGCAGTATAGCATATTTCCCGCGATATGTCTAATATCTGTTTTTTATCGCGCATTATTCTTGACAGGAATAATACTTTGGTGTATAATGAGATCGGGAGGCGATAAATACGGAACTACGCACATTGAAATATTTTTTGGAGATCGCCCGGAACGAAAATATGACGAGGGCGTCGGAGAGCCTTCACGTTTCCCAGCCGTCTCTTTCAAAGGAAATGAAGGCGCTCGAGGAGGAGCTCGGGAAAAAGCTTTTTATCCGTAAAAACGGCGGCGTGAGCCTGACCGACGAGGGAATGCTCCTGCGGAAGCGGGCGGAGGACATTGTCGAAATGACGGAAAAGACCGTCGCCGAGTTTAACGTGTTAGACGAGATCAACGGCGGCGAGATCTACATCGGCTGCGCGGAATCGTACCTAATCAAATATCTCGCCCGTGCGGTCAAAAAATTCACCGAGAGATACCCGTTTTTTCGCTATCATCTTTTAAGCGGGAACACAGTTCAAGTCGCCGAAAGGCTCGACAGGGGGCTTCTCGATATGGCTTTTATCGCCGAGCCGCCCGATCTCTCAAAGTATAATTATCTGGAGGTCTGCGGCGCGGACGTTTGGGGCGTACTTATGCGGCGGGACAGTCCTCTCGCGAAAAAGGAAACCCTCAGCGTCGAGGATCTGTACGGTCTTTCGCTGATCTGCTCCGATCAGGCGATCGCGGTCGATATCCCCCGTTGGTGCGGCGAAAGGGCGGAAAAGCTGACCTTCGCGGGGACGCTGAATCTTTGTTATAACGGCTCGGTCTTTGTCCGCGAGGGGCTGGGGTATATGCTGACCTTTGATAAGCTCGCCGATACGAGCGAGGAGAGCGGGCTATGCTTTCGCCCCTTGAATCCGCCGCTCGAGACGAGGATGTATATTATTTGGAAGAAGTATCAGATCTTTTCGACGATCGCGGAAAAATTTTTAACGCAGGTGAGCGATGAGATCGATTTATCGAAAAAATAACGGACTGTTCGCCCGCTTCTCAGACAAGTCTGCCGTTTTGACAAGAAAACGGCAGACTTTTTGTTAAATACAACAAAATTTCTTTCAACAAGTGGATAATTTTAGGTGTACTATTGACAAATTTTACCGAATCGTTTATAATTAACTTATCTGTAAGGAAAATCAAGATAATTTTTTTTATGGAGGTAAGGAGCTATGAAATATTCGGAGAAAAATACCCGCCTTCGTTTTATGTCGGGATTACTCGCGATCTTTACCGCTATGTATTTTATGGCGGATCTGTTCGGCGGCAGCTTCGCCGAAAACGACGAGCCGTCTCCGACGGTCGAGGAAACGGTCGCGGCGGAGACCTTACCCGAGAGCGACGAAAGCCTTACCGTAAATGCCGAAGTGACCGAGGACGGCGACGAACCCGCCGAGACCGCCGACGCGCCCGAGGAAGGCGACGAACCCGCCGAGACCGCCGACGCGCCCGAGGAAGGCGATGATCCCGTCGAGACCACCGACGCGCCCGAGGAAGGCGGCGATCCCGCCGTGACCACCGGCGTGTCCGAAGAAGGCGAAGCGACGACCGCTCCCGCGGAAGCGTCCGAGGAGACGGAAGCGTCCGAGGAGACGGAAGCGCCCGAGGAGACCGAAACGCCCGAGGAGGGCGAAGTTCCCAAAGAGACGGAGGAAAACGAGGAAACGGAGGAGACCGAGGAAGAGGAGACCGACGAGGAAGAGAACGCCTCGGAGGAGAGCGACGAGGAGGAGATCGACCCCCTAAGCGACGATCTGACCTTTGACCTAAACGACCCGGACTCGCCCTTTGAGCTTCTCGGCTGTACGCTGATCTATGGCGGGAAGACTTATCAGCCCGGCGATACGATCGACTTCTACGATTACGCTAACCAAGGGGCGATGGATTTTTCGATCCGATTGAATATCAAAAGTACGGATAAGATCAATAACTACGCGCATTGTACCTTTTATTACGATCTTAGCGGCGCGTCCTCCGGCGTGACCTTCCCGAATACGACGCAAATGTCGCTCGGGAATAACAGCGGCGCTTTTTATCAGATCACGGACAGTATCCTTTATATTTACGTCGGGGACGCGACGAATGTCTCCAACTATAACGGCGGCTTTAACTTTGACGGAAGGGTCGAGGTCGACAAGCTCGGTCTCGACGCGACCAAGACGGGGGCGCTCGCCTTAAACGCGGACACGGCGTGGTATATACGCGATCGATCGAAGCTCCCGAGCCTATCGATCAATAAAAAAACGGTCGGCGACCTGACCCGGACGGAGAACGGGGAGAGCTTTTATCAGATATTTGAGATCACGGTCAGCAACTACAGCGACACCCCCGCGACGAACGTCGAGGTCACGGACAAGAGCGGTCTGCTTTTCGGCACTTTTGACGACGGGCATAACTGTGAGGCGAAGGACGAGAGCGGCAATCCTATCGATCATCGGCATAACAACGGTCAAAGCACCTTTAAGCTCGGCAATATTCCCGCGCGGGGCGAAAAAAAGATCATCTATAAGCTTTATGTAGATAAGGCGGAGCATCTTCTCGTTTCCGATGACCAACGCGGGAACAGCGCCGAAGCCGAGTGTGACGAGGGCGTTCGCGTCGGACCGCAAAGGGCGACGGTCTATTATGACAACCCGAAGGTCGAAAAAACGGGCAAATGGACGGGCGATACGATCACGTGGACGATCACGGTCGACGACGGCGTTTTTGAGGATCTCGGGGTAGCGGACGATCAAAGAGACTTTATCGTAACGGATACGATCTCGGGGACGGGCTTTACGGACGCCGCCGACCTTAAGGCGAGCGCAGGAAGTTTTTCCGGGGGATCGGGCAAATTTACCGCGACTTTTACAAAGGATCAATTTACCCCGCTCGGAGGGGGCGTTTATACGCTGACCTATACGACCGCCGCGCCGGAGGTGAATACCGGCGAGACAAAGGAAGTCTCAAACTACGCCGTATTGACGTATACACGCAACAGCGGTCGTCAATTTGACAGTACGGCGAAGGTCGCCGTCGGTCAGGGCGAAGCCTATGTTTCCAAAAGCCATGGGACGGTCGTCGACAACGACGACGGAACGTATACGATCCCGTGGACGATCGAGTTTAATGTCCCGGATAACAAGGAGATTAACCGACTTTATTTGGAGGATAAATTTCACGCGAACAGTCCGCTGACGGATCAGTCGCTCGGCAATTCCCGACAGATCGGCGGGACGATCGACAAGCTTATACTGGCTTGTGAGGGTGAGACTTGGGAGCTCACGGTGACGAAGCCGGACGGTACGGGCTTTTATTATCAAACGGTCACAGGAAGTAAAGGGACTTCTCTTACTTTTAGCAACTGGTGGTTGAATAATTCATACAGCACCGAACAGTTCGGCGTAGAGATCAGCTATAATAACGTTAAGCCGTTTATCGGGAAGACATTTACGCTTTCCTACGATCTGACCGTTTCGGATTCCGCCACGCAGGTCGATAACAGCGCCACAACGACCTTTGATGCCGGGGTCAGCGGCGGGAGCGGCTCGGCTACATATAATCGGGTGATCTCCGCGTTGAAAACTTGTATCGCGACGGACGATAGCGAAGGACAGAATTATATGCGCGAATGGCGCATATCCACGACCAATAACGGCGGCGTATTTAATGCGGGCGATAAGATCACGATCACCGATACGCTCCCGGTGGGGTATCTGTTAGACCCGACGCCTTTCCGCTTTTTTATCTCGGACACGACGAATGACTACGGCGAACAGGGTATCATGGTCGCGCCGTCCTATGTCGATCATTCCGCGCTCGACAATAAGACGAACCGCGTGACCTTTGTCGCGGAGATCAAGCTCGACGAAAACACCGCCGAGAAATTCACCAAGGGTATGTCCTTGGGAATGGTATACTGGACGAGAATGAGCGGCGATTATTATAAAAAGGTCTTGGAGGAGGCGGGGAAAACGGAGAGCGGCGTTTCCTTAACGCTGGAGAATAACGCCGTGATCGAGGCGGGCGGATCGACCGCAAAAGCCGACGCGACCCATTACGCGAACGTGACCGTACCGCAGGATCTTTTTGACAAAAGCATCACCTCTCAAAGTCAAAACCCGGCGAACGGGTCGCTCACCGCGAATTATCGGATCACCGTCAATAAGGGCTATGAGGATCTTAACGAGGATAACGGGGACGGGAGCAACGCGGCGAAAACGCTGATAAAGGTCACCGATACGCTCGGGACAAAGCTAAGGTTTAAAGCCGACTCCGTTAAGATCGCGGCGTATGAAAAGGAGACGAACCGAGCGGTCACGTATCCCGGCGACGGATATAAGATCGAGGGCGATACGATCACCTTTACCCTACATGACGATATATATTATGTTCTCACCTATACGGCGGAGAGCGATGAGCTTCTTTATGAGAAGGATCTGACCGACCCGAACTATGCGGCGCAAATGAGAGACGAGATCAAAAATCGCTATGGAAACACGGCGAAGCTCGAGACGGACTCCGCCACTTCCGTTACGGTCGTCCGTCTCTTAAACGATCAGACCTATCGCTTAGACGCTTATTTAAATTATCAGCTCACCATATCGGGGACGAAGAACTGGCTCAACACGGAGGCGGCGGGTAATAACGACGGTTTTGTTCTGATCGTTACTCAGATCGAGCGATACCTTCCCTCGATCGCGAAGGAGCTTCACTCGGACGAAAACAGGACGAGGTTTTATTATCACTTCTCCAAAGAGAAACCGACCGAGACCGAAAAAACGATCGACGGCGAAACGCATTATTATATACAAGCCGCCGACACGACCGGGATAAAATGGTCATACTCAATCCCGAGACTCACCGTGAACGATACAAAGGGGTCGACTTATTCCTATCTCGTCGAGGAAATGCAGATCGACGGGTATACGCCTAGCTATCGCTATATCGTGGACGAAAACGGCGTAGTCAAGGACACCGTAAACAGCCACTATGAGATCGAGGGAACGTCAAAAACGGCGAAGGTCGAGATCACGAACCTATCGACGAACCGCTACGCCCGCCCGGGGACGATCTACCTTCATAAATATAACGCGGACGATGAGACGAAGACTCAGCTCGGCGGCGCGGTATTCCGCCTCGAGAGGATAAGCGGCTCGGGTACGCTAAACGAGCTGACCGCCGCGGGTCAAAAGAATGTTTTGGTAGAAAACGCGACGGATATACGATACGGCGAAACGTCGCTCACCTTTAAAACGATCGAGACGGCGGGTAGTACGGTGATCGGGAGCGACGGTAACAAGACCCCTTATGTTAAGATCCAAGGGATTCCGTTCGGAAAGTATAAGATCACCGAGGTCACCGCGCCGCGCGGTTATGGATCGCCCGACCCCGAGAACAGCTTTACGTTTGAGATAAAGCTGGACGGGGAGGCGATCAAGGTCATCGAATCCGCAGGTAAGACGGGGAGCGACAGGGACTATGATTTTGATACCGACTCCGGCGTACTCCATGTAAAAAATACGCCCGACGAGTCGACGGTGACCGGGAGCGTGACGGTCAAAAAGATCGACGCGGATACGTTAGCCGCGCTCCCCGGCGCGACGTTTAAGCTCGAAACCGCCTCGAACGCGAATCTGTCCGGCGTGACGGTCGACGGTACGGAGCTATCGTTAAACGGATCTTTTGAAGCGGCGGCTCTCGGCGCGGTAATTGAGGGACTTCCCGTGGGTGCGTATTCGCTGACGGAAACAAAAGCCCCGACGGGTTATGTCAAGACCGACGAGCGCTTCACCTTCACGGTCGAGGCGGACGGGACGGTCACGGGCGCGGTAAACGGGACGATCACCGTAACAAATAAAGCCGTTACGGCGGGGATCAAGGTCATTAAAAACGGTGAAAAAGCGGACGGATCGCTCGTCGAGAACCTCCCCGACGCGGTATTCTCCCTTTCCTCGGGGAAGGCGATCGACTGGGCGAAGGTATCCCTGAACGGCGAGAACGGAACGGGAACGGACATTTCCCATGAATTTACGACAGGCGACGGCGCTTTCGCGATCGAGGGACTTCCCGTGGGGAAGTATACCTTGACGGAGACGGTCGCGCCGAGCGGTTATCAAAAGACGAAGGCGCTCGATCTTGAGATCAAGGCGGACGGGGCGGTCGTCTCGGACGACGAACGCTTTATCGCGCCGAATACGTTTACTTTTACCGACGAACAGCTCACCGGCTCACTCTCGATCCGTAAGGTCGACGAGAACGGCAAACTTCTTCCCGGCGCGAAGCTGACGCTCACGGCAACGGACGGGAGCTTCGCGACAGCAAAGGCGGATCGGTCAAACACGGTCTCAAAAGCCGACGGACGCTTCGTCATCTTTACGCTGGGAGAGACCGCGAGCGTCACGGGGCTCGCGCCGGGGACATACACGCTGACGGAAACGGAAGCGCCGACCGGTTATCTCAGGACCGACGAGGAATTTACCTTCACGGTCGAGGCGGACGGGAAGGTCACGGGCGCGGCGAACGGGACGATCACCGTAACAAATACAGCCGTTACGGCGGCGATCAACGTCGTTAAAAACGGCGAAAACGCGGACGGTACGCTCGTCGAGAACCTCCCCGACGCGGTATTCTCCCTATTCGGGGAAGGCGCGGTCGATTGGGATAAGGTGAGCGTCACGGACAGCGACGGTCGGGCGGTCACGATCACCGAGCGTTCGACCGATCATATCGCCTTCCGCTCGACGGGAAGCGAGACGATCGCGGGGCTATCCATTGGGGAATATACCCTAACGGAGACGGTCGCGCCGGAGCGCTATCTGACGGATCAAGCGTGGAAATTTGAGGTCGAGGCGGACGGGAAGGTCGCCTCGGTCGACCCGAGCGACAGCCGCTTCGCCCCCGGGGAAAATACGATCACCTTCACGGATCAAAGGATCACCGACGGGACGATCGCGATCACCAAGCGCGGAGAACAGGGCAACCTCCTCCCGGGTGCGGTATTTATCGTCGAAAGGAACAACGACTGTGATCTGACGAAGGCGACGGTCACCGGGACGGATATTGTCACAAAGACCGCCGAAAAGATCACCTTCACCACAGAGGATAAACAGGTCAAGATCGCGGGGCTGAGCGAGGGGTCGTATACGATCACGGAGGTCGCCGCGCCGAGCGGCTATATCGCGAAGCCCGACGCGAAAAAGACCGTAACGCTCGCGAGATCGGCGGACGCCGTCGGCTCTGAGACCGTAACGATCACAAACGAGCGGACGCGGGTCTCGGTCGATAAGGTCGATATGACCGACGGCGTAAAACAGCTCTCGGGCGCAAGCCTCACGATCGCGCCGATCGGCGGGACGCTGGCGGGCGCGCCGATCTCGGTCGCCGACGCGGGCGGGGCGATCGCCTTCACCAAAAACGACGACGAGCTCGTTTTTAAAACAACCGATCGGACGGCGACGATCGCGGGGCTTCCCGCCGGGGATTATTGCTTGACTGAGACTGCCGCGCCAGGCGGCTACGCGATCACGACCGACTTTTATTTCTCGATCGACGCGCTTGGGAAGGTGTCGGAGACGGCGGGTCATGATAATAAGGAGAACACACTTGACGAGACGGCGAAAAAGATCACGCTAAAGGACGCGCCGCTCTTGTCGCTCGCGATCCGAAAGACCGATACCGAGGGCGAACCGCTCTCGGGCGCGAGATTTACGCTAAGCTCGGGTACGGTATCCGACTGGACGAACGTAAGGATCGGGTCGGACGCGCTCGCGAACGGCGAGGAATTTGAGATTTCCGCCGACGGCGCGGCAATCGCGGGACTTCTCGCGGGGTCGTATACGCTGACGGAGACGAGCGCTCCGACGGGGTACGCGGGGGCGGAGGACTCCTTCCGTTTCACGCTTGAGAAGGACGGCGGCGGGATAAAGATCGAGCCGTATACGACTGTCCGCGCGGTCGGCGAATTTACGCCGAGCGGGAATACGATCACGGTAACAAATCGGAAGGATCAAGACCCGGACGAGAAGGAGGATGACGAAGACGACCCTTCCAAGGATAAGGAAGACACAACCACGTCTACGACCGCGCCCACGGGTGAAAACCAGAGTAGCGGGTCGATCGCGGGCGATCCGCCGGAGGAGGAGATCACCACCGAGGCGACCACGACCGCGCCCACGGGCGGAAGTCAAAGCAGCGGGTCAATAGCGGGCGATCCGCCGGAGGAGGAGATCACCACCGAGACGACCACGACCGCGCCCACGGGCGGAAGTCAAAGCAGCGGGTCAATCGCGGGCGATCCGCCGGAGGAGGAGATCACCACCGAGGCGACCACGACCACGCCCATGGGCGAAAGTCAGAGTAGCGGGTCGGGAACGAGCGATCCGCCGGAGGAGGAGACCACCACCGAGGCGACCACGACCACGCCTACCGGCGAAAGTCAGAGCGGCGGGTCGGGAACGAGCGTTCCCACAAGACCGAGCGGCATTCCTTCGAGCGGAACAAGACCGACCGCGCCGACGGGTAGCCGATCGACGAGCGGTACGTCGCGGACGACCGTGACGACGAAGCCGTCCGAGACGGCGAGCGACGAAACGACCGCTCGGTCGGATACGGCGACCGCGACGGCGGAAACCACCGCGCCGACGGTCACGGTAAGCGGTACTTCGGGGATCGGACCGAACGAGAACACGGCGGAAGGATCGACGGAACGGACGGAGACGACGACCCCGCCCCGAACGTCGGAAACCACGAGGAAAAGCGGTAAAACGGGCATCGACCTCAACTCGGACATCTATAAAAACGACATCCCGAGGAGTAGGATCGATTCGGACGCTATCTCGACCGAGGACGAAAACCCGAGCACGGGCGCTTCGTTCCCCTCGCTCGCGGCGGTCGTCGCGGCGGCGGGCTCGCTCGCAGCGCTGACGAGAAGGAGGAGGAAATAAAAAATCATTGTCAATGATCAAGCCTCTGTCATACGAACGCAAAGCGAGATGACGGCGAATATGATAAAAGGCGGAGGGCGGCCCTTCCGCCTTTTTATTTTGTGAAGGGTTATAGTCGCAGGTTTTAAAAAAGAGGACAGACCCGCCGCTCTCACCTTATTTTCTGCCTTCCTTCGTATCGCCTTATCTTCCGTATTTCCGAAAGCCGGGATATTCCTCCGATTCGTCGAACAGCCCCGCCCGGTCGATTATTTTCGACCGGGCGGGGTTGTTTTAGAAATTTTAGCGCAAAATTCGCCCGTTTTTGTTAAAAGTCAACAAAAATCGGGTATTTTTTGGTTACGATCCGCAAAAATCGCTTGTATCGGTTTTTCAAATCGTAAAATCACACGGCGTTTCAACTTTTAGACGAAAAGATTACCCTTTCGGGACAACATTTTTTGAAAAAAATGTGCTATACTGGAATTAGAGGAAAAAATTCCTCAAAAAACCAAAACATGGGTCGTCTCGCGGGGTATTTCCCGGACAAGACCCGAAAAGAAAGGAAGGATCTTATTTTATGAGATTGAAAAAGCTATGCGCCCTGCTCTGCGCGGGCGCGGTCGGGCTCTCGGCGACGGTCGCCGGAGCGCCGACGGTGTTCGCCGATGATGAGGGGGCGACGGTCACGGAAACGGGCGGAACGCTGTCCGCACCACTAAATGTAAAGGAGGAAAACGGTTTTATCGTATGGGATGAAGTTCCGGGGGCTTATGGGTATACCGTAAGAGCCTTTAACGGAGATACGGAGGTTCAGCAACCGTTTTACGAAAACAAAGCCGAATGGAAAAGATTTATTTACGATTGCTTCTATAGTTACGGACCTAACTTCGGAGACTATACCTTCACCGTTTGCGCTTTTGATGAATCGCGCGAAAACAGCGAATGGTCGGAAGCAGTTACAATTTCTCATGAACCGACTTTTGAAGCGCCAAAAAATCTCAGAGAGGGCGAAGAAAAAAATACGATTGCGTGGGACACGGTTGACGGCGCGGTAAGGTATATTCTTTTCTTTTACAACCCGGATGGGACGATTTATACATGGACTTATGCCTCAACATACCAAACGTCTTATTCGTATAATGGCCTTTTTCCTGAAGATGGCAAATATCGAGCCACGATTCAAGCCATGGATCAGGATTATAATGTCAGCGAATGGACGGAAATTACCGTTTCTTATTCCGCCTCCCCTTCACTTGACACGCCGCGCAATCTACGATTCGATAAAGAAAACGGGTGCTATTGTTGGGATTTCGCGTCTGCGGTGGATTTCTATAGTGTAAACGTATTTTATTCCGACGGCGGAGGTTCGTCATTCTCTGTTTCCGGGGACGGGGAATGCAAATTTGATTCCGATTATTTCTTAGCGAATACTTCTCCCTTTTCAAAGATCGAAAAAATATCGATTCAAGCCTATAAAGACGGGGTTTGGAGCGATTCAAGCAATGAGTTATTTATCACCGAAAGTCATATTTTGGATAATTCGTTAGAAATTCCGGCAGAAATCAAATATGAAGGTGGTATGCTCTCTTGGGACTACGGCGAAGGTGATCTCGGGCATTGGATTCGCTTATCGGCATACGGAAAATATTTTAACTACGGTGAAAAAGTAGGGGAACATTACATTATGTCAACCGGTCTTCCGCAGGGAGTATATTCGGTAGACCGAGCGACAATCGGTGCTAGCGGTACTTATAACGAACGGACGGATTCTCTGACAATCACGACCCCGCCCGATAAATCAGTTTGGATTCCAAAACTGTACTATAAGTTTGATGATTTAATATGGGATTGGGATACTTTAAGACACGAGGACACTCGCGGCTTTTGGCTTAAAGTCTCAAAAGAAGACGGCACGGTCGTTGATTTACACAGACTTTGGTGGAACGGCTTCAGCAATATGAAGGATTATGAAAACGGCAACTATGTAGTTGAAGTCTGCGTAGAAGAACAACCTTATTATGGTTTTGTAGCCGGTCAATGGTCTGACCCGCTCCATATTACGATCCACAGCGGAAGTCTCTTCGACAAAGAAAACGAGACCACCGCGGAAGTAGAAGCCCCGCCCGAAGCCGCCGAGATCCCCGAAGAGGATCGGATCACGAGCATTACGATCAACCCCGCCTTTAATATGAAAAACAAGGACGACAACGGGGTCGGGCTTGATCTGACGAAGATCAAGATCAAGGCGAAGGAAATCTATGACGAAGCGGGATTAAAGAGAGCGGAAGAAGCGCTCGGAGAGGAAATTGTTGGAAATAAACACTATAACCTATTGGACTTGACCCTGTTATATAACGACGAGGATTTCTCCAACGGATATGAGGGCTTAGTACAGGTTATTATTCCGATCCCGAAAGGACACAGAGAAAAGACGTTTTATTGCTACCGTCTGACCGAGGTAAACGGGAAAATGACGAAGGAAGTCATTCCCGGCGAACAGACCGAGGACAGCTATATCATCTATCTCGAACATTTCAGCGAATACGCGCTTGTCGCCGACGGCGGCGAGGACGACCACACCCACACCTTCGCGACGGCATGGACGAGCGACGATACGAACCATTGGCACAAGGCAACGTGCGAGCATACCGAGGAAGTCTCCGATAAAGCCGCGCATACTTGGAACGACGGGGTAATTTCAATATTCCCGACCGAGACCGAGAAGGGGATCAAGCTTTACACTTGTACGACCTGTCACAAAACAAGGTCAGAGGAGCTCCCGACCGTAGCGCCCGAGACAAAGCCCGGCTATTTCAGCTCCGAGGGCGAGACAAGCATCAAAAACGCCGCGCCGAAGGTGATCGTGACCGAGAAGACGGCGCTAAAGACGGCAGACAACGGAGAAAAATTCTACAACGAGCGGATCGTCCAAAAGGTCGCCGCCGAGGACGTCGTCGGGAAGACCAAAGCGACCTTTACCCTCTCAAACGGAACGGTCATCAAGACGGTCAGCACGACGAAGTATAACACCGCGCTCACGGTCGACGGCGAAAAGGTCGAGGCGGGCGAAGGCTACGTTTTCCTCGTTTATACCCTCACGGACATTCCCGAAAACATCAACATCACCGTTTTGGGCGTAACGCTTGAATGAAGATAGGAAAGGATGATTATGATTATGGATATGAAGAAAAAATATATGATCCCCGAAGCGCTGATCTCGCTTTTCGACACAAAGGACGTGATCACGGCGAGCGATCAGTCGTCGGCGACCCCCTCCTCTATGACGAACGGCGGGGAGCTTTTGGACGATCAATCGGATAACAGCTACGGTTCGGTCTTTGGGGCATAATCCCGCCGACCGATCCCTTCACAAAAATAAAATAAACTTATAATTGTTGGGAAAGCGTAACAGAAAAAGGAACAGTCGTCTCGGCTGTTCCTTTTTCGCGTCCGCGAAAAAAGACCCGCTCGTAAACGAGCGGATCTTTCGCTTTTGTACTGGAGCTGATAATCGGAATCGAACCGATGACCTCATCCTTACCAAGGATGCGCTCTACCGACTGAGCCATATCAGCACCATTTACAGTTTTATATTATACCACAGCGCGGGAATTTTGTCAATACCTTTTTTTAAATTTGTCCGCGTTTTTTCGCCATTTTCCTGTTTCGCCAAAAAAGCTCGACGACGCGGTTATCCGCGCCGTCGGCTTCTATCGGCTCTATCGTAAGAATTTATGCAACACGCTCATAAAGATCCCGATGTCGATCGGCTTCGCGATATGGGCGCTCATCCCGTTTTTAAGCGCCGCCTCTTTATCCTCCTCCATCGCGTTCGCGGTCATCGCGATGATCGGGAGACTCTTTATATCCTCGCGCGGGAGCTTACGGATCAAGCGGGTCGCCTCATAGCCGTCCATGATCGGCATTTGGACGTCCATCAGGATCGCGTCGTAGTAATACTCCTCCGCGCTCTCCATCATTCTGACCGCGTCCGTCCCGTCGGGCGCGGTCTCGACAAGGAAGCCCGCCTCATCGAGGATCGCCTCCGCGATCTCGCGGTTCAGCTCGTTGTCCTCGACGAGTAGGACGCGCTTCCCGCCGAAATCCTCGACCTTCCAAGCCGCGTCCGCCTCCGGCTTTTCCTCGCCGAGGTTATTCGCCGCGAGGAGGACGGATTTAAGATCCGACATAAACAGCGGCTTCGCGCAGAAGGCAGTCACGCCCGCGTCCTTCGCCTCCTCCTCGATGTCCGTCCAGTCGTAGGCGGTCAGAATGATGATCGGGACGTCGCTCTTCACGGACTGACGGATCCGCCGCGCGGTCTCGATCCCGCTGATCTCCGGCATCTGCCAGTCGATGATATAGGTATGATAGGGTTCGCCGCTGTCGTTCGCGCTCTTCGCGCGGAAGACCGCTTCCCTCCCCGAGGTCGTCCACTCGGAGCGTAGCCCGATCTTGGTCAACATCTTGCTCACGCTGTCACAGGTATTGAGGTCGTCGTCCACGACGAGCGCCCTCAATCCCTCAAGCTCGCGAATTTGCTCCGCGCTCCTCTCGATGTCCTGTAATTTGAGCGAAAGCTCGACCCGAAACTCCGTCCCCTTCCCGACCGTACTCTCGACGGAGATCGTCCCGTTCATCATCTCGATGATATTCTTGGTGATCGCCATACCGAGACCCGTCCCTTGGATCCCGCTTTGGGTCGTGGTGCTTTCGCGCTCAAAGGGTTCAAAGATATGCCGGACGAATTCCGAGGACATACCGATCCCGTTGTCCTTAATGATAAAGATATAATCGCCCCACCCGTGGTGGAAGGTCGTTTTTTGAATGATCCTAAAGGAGACCGTCCCGCCCGCGGGCGTGTATTTTACGGAATTGCTCAACAGGTTGATAAAGACCTGATTGAGCTTTAACGGGTCGGCGATGATGTCCTCGTTCGCGACCTCAAAGGTATCGATAAAAAGCTCCATCTGCTTCGCCTTGACCTGCGGCTGGATGATGTTGACGAGGTTATGCATCAGCTCGGAGATGTTACACTCCTGCTCCTTGATCTGTACCTTCCCGCTCTCGATCCGACTCATATCGAGAATGTCGTTGATGAGGCTAAGGAGGTGGTTACTGGATGACAGCACCTTTTGGAGGCAGTCGCGAACCTGATCCTTATTGTCGATATGCGAGACGGCGATCGTCGTAAAGCCGATGATCGCGTTCATCGGCGTCCGAATGTCATGCGACATATTCGAGAGGAAGGTCGATTTCGCCTGATTCGCGTGCTGAGCCTGCATGAGCGCGTCCTGGAGCGCGCGCGTCTGTTCGCGCTGTTTACGGACTTGCGCCGTAATATCCTTTGACACGACCATGACCATGATCTCGTCCGTGTCGCTGTCGCGGGTCATAATAAACGACTGGCGGACGCACATCGTTTCGCCGTCGGCGGTTTTACACCAATAATCGACGACGACCTCCGCCTCGCCGCTCTCAAAAGACTTTTTTAACGCCTCGACGTTTACCGCCGCGTCGTATTCCTCGACCGATTCCTTTAAAATAAAGCTTCTCCAGAGCGCGAAACATTCCGACGCTTTACAGGGCGCGGTCAGTCCGACCTGTTTAAGGAAGGAGAGCCGCTCCCCGTTTACGGTTCGGAATACGTCGCTCTCGATCAGATCGCGGCTCAAGTTAAATTCAAAGGAACAGAAGGAATTCGCGGTAACGGCGATCTGATACTGGCGTTCTTTACGATCCGCGACCGCCATCGCCTTTCGCGTGCGAAGCTCGCGCTCTTTTACGTTGGTGATATTTTGGCGGATAAAGAGGACTTTTACCGTCTTCCCTTCCCTCCGCTCGATGCTTACGATATTGACGTGTTCCCATTCCGCCCGATCGCCGCGCGTAACGCGGCATTCAAAGCGAATGTCGTTCTCCTTCTCGAGCGCCCGCTCGATCGCGTCGAGCTCGAGCGTCTCGGCGCATTCGCGCCGCTCCTCCTCGTCGATCACGACCGAACAAAGGTAACGGACGAGATCGTCATAATCGCCGCTCGCCTCGATCTCGCCGTCCTCGGGGGTCGTACCCGCGAGATAGCGATAAGTCCCCTCCTCGAGGTCGACCATCGCGAAGCGGGAAAAGAGCGTATTCACCCCGTCGATCACATAGCCCATGTCCGTATGCTCTTGGTCGATCCGACGGCTCTTTTGCGTATTTCTAAAGAGGAAGACCACGTAGACGGCGAAGAAAACGACCAGTAACACCTCGAGCTGTATCCCCGCGTTATTCGCCTCACGTACCATACTCCGGGTCACGGATCGCGGATAGATCTGGACAAAAACAAAATTGACCTCCGGTAGAGACACGGCGCAGATATTATCGATCTCGACCGAATCGTCGCAGAGAAACGTCCCGCTACCGCCCTTTGTAAAAATTTCTTTAATTTTTCCGGCGACGTCCTCGTCGATGAGCTTTTCCTCTTTCAGCGCCTCGATAAGATGACCCTCATAGCTCGATCCATCCGAGCTCGCGACGAGCCGCCCGTTCTCCGGGACACAAAGATAAGTCCGCGCCTCAACGCCGAAGTAGGTCGTCGTCAGCATATCCTTTAAATACTCGCGCGCGAAAAAAGCGCCGCGTAAAACGCCGATGATCTCGCCGTCCACCCAAACGGGGGTATAAAAACAAGCCATCGTCTCGTCGAAAAAGTGGGGATCAAAAACGATCTCGATATTACTGTTCCCTGCCATACCGTCGTTATAAAAATTCCGCCACGACATTTCGGCGGTTCGCCCGTCGGAGGTACAATCGATCCCCTCGGCGGTCGTAAACATCACCGCGTCAAAGAAGGAATTTTTTTCCATATTCGCGAGCGCGGCGGTCAGCGTATCCGGGTCGGCTAAGCTCTCCCCCGCGAAGTAGGAATAGGTCTTAATCTGATTGAGCGCGTTTTTAAGATCCTCGACGATCCGCTCGGTCTTTAGCCGTGCGGAATCCGACGCGTACTCCCGATTTTGTTGCTCCGTGCGGCTCTCTGTACGCATACTGAACCAAAAAAACACAAGTACGACCGCCGCGATCAGGATCAGGACGCCGATGATCTCCCGTATGGATATTTTCTTTTTCATTGCCTTTTTCTCCAAAATTTCGGAGCGCGACCGACAGCGCTCCGGGACGGCTCCGCCGTCCGGGTCTTTATGCCATTGTTATTTAAGTCGACGTCGGCGACCGCCAACGAAAAGCCGAACGACGAGCCGCCGTCGGCGTTCAGCCGACGGGAAAGCCGTATAAGGCTTTCCGACCGCTTCTTATTATAATACTTTTTTCCCGTTCTGTCAACATTCTTTCGTGATTTTTCGTCCTTCACAAAAGGATAAAAAGAACTCCGCGCGTCTCAAAAAACGCGCGAAGTCCCGCTAATGTGTTCATAACTTTAAATTTTATGAACGCATGCTTTGAGATCAAGCGTACTGCTTGCTCTTTTCGCGGATATAAGCGCAAAGGATCTCGGCGCTCTCCTCCAAGCCGATCGAGCTGTCGAGCATTAGGTCGTAATTGCGGCGGTCGCCCCAGTTTTGTTCGGAGATGTTTTTATAATAAGAGGCGCGTGCCTCGTCCGAGCGATGGAGGTTTCTGACCGCCTCCTCGGCGGTATCGCCGTAGACCTCCATCACGCGCTTCGCGCGGTACGCCTCGTCGGCGTAGATAAAGACGCGGACGACGTTTTCGTTCTCGCGGAGGACATAGTCCGCCGCCCGCCCGACGATGACACAGCTCCCGTTCTCCGCGATCTTACGGATCACCCGATCTTGAGCGACGATCGCTTGGCGGACGACCTCGGTACTGAGATAAAGGCTATGAAAGAGCGCGGGCGAATTAACGTTGATGTCCGAGATAAACTCGCGGTCGAGTCCGCTCTCCCGCGCGGCGAGCGCGGTCATTTCCTTATAATAAAAGGGTATCCCGAGCTTTTCGGCGATGAGCTTCCCGATCTGCTTCCCCGACGAGCCGTGTTCCCGCGCGATCGTGAGGATCACGCCTCTCTCCGACGGTTTAAGAACGACCTCGGGTACGTCGGCGGACGGCTTTTCCTTCAAGGACTTAAAGAAGCCGACGGTAAGCGATACGGCGACGATCATCGCGATCAAGTCCGCCGACGGCGCGGCGAATAAGATCCCCTCGATCCCAAAAATAAGCGGAAGGATCAAGATCAGCGGGATAAAACAGATAATATCGCGGATCATCGACGCGACGACCGCGTGGATCGGTTTCCCGACCGCCTGAAAAAAGATCGAGGTCATCTTGATCGTACAAGTAAAGGTCACCAGACAGAGGAAGACCCGGAAGGTCAGCTCGCCGAACGCCCAGTAATCGTCGGGGTTCGGGAGGTTCGTCGGCGCGCCGAACATTCCGACGACGGCGCGGGGCGCGAGCTCAAAGAGGAGCGTCGATAAAAGCCCGATCGCGACGGTACAAAAAAGGATCTTACGATAAAGCTCTCTCACGCGGTCATAGCGCTTCGCGCCCATATTATAGCTGATGATCGGCTGACAGCCGAGGACGGTCCCGACGACGAGATTGATCACGACGGTAAAGACCTTACTCTCGATCCCGATGATCGCGATCGGGATATCGACCCCGTAATGGGATAAAGCGCCGTACTTCGCAAGCATAATGTTACAGGCGAGTGAGATAATGACGATCGTCATCTGGGTAATAAACGACGAGATCCCGAGCCTCAGCGCCCCGGAGAAAGCTTTAAGATCGGGGCGAAAGCTTTTAAGTCCGAGGCGAAAGGTCTTTGTCCGAAAGAAATATATGAGCGTGATCACAAAAGAGACCGTCTGACCGATAACGGTCGCGAGCGCCGCGCCGAACATTCCCCACTTTGTCCCAAAGATAAAGACGGGGTCGAGTACGATATTCGTGAGCGCCCCCGCGAGCATCGACGCCATCGACCACGCGGGCGTCCCGTCCGCGCGGATCACGGCATTCATCATATTCGCGAGCATAAAGATCGGGAAAAACGCGAGGATCAGGTTAAAATACTCGACCGCGTAGCCGATACTGTTCTCCGAAGCGCCGAAAAGGGTCAAAAGCCCGGTCTTTAGCGGATAAAAAACCGCCATTAAAACGACGCCGCAGATCAGCGTGACCGTGATCCCCGTCCCGATCGCCTTATGGGCGTTCGCAGCATCGTTTTTACCCTGACAGATATTGAGATAGGCGGCGCATCCGTCGCCGAAGCACCACGCGAACGCTTGAGCGATAATAAAGATCGGGAAGACGACGCCCGTCGCGGCGTTCCCGAGGGCGCTCAGCTCGCTGTTCCCGATAAAGATCTGATCGACGATATTGTAGAGCGCGCTCACGAGGAGCGACAAAACGCACGGGACGGAGAATTTCACCATCAGCTTCGTCACCTTTTCCGTCCCGAGGACGCGGGACGCTTGTTCTTGTTCCATAATAACCTCCGTATTTGTGTATGATATATATTTTCCCAAACAAAAAAGCACGTGGAAATCGTCGTGGTTTCTACGCGCTTTTTGCTGTTCGACGGGTCTTATTTTAACACATATTTCCGAATTTTTCAAAGGGATTTTTTCACAAAATTCGGTGTGGAAAAATCCGCCGCCCGCCGACCTTTTGACGAAAGTTTTTAACCGGTAAATTCCCCCTTTTTTCTTTTTTATGTGAAGGGTTCTCGACCTCGCGGTCGCGGATATCCCGACTTTCGCGCCCCTTCCCCATTTTCTGCCAATGCGACGGGCGGGATTGATTTTTTTAAGGAAATATGATATACTGAAAGAAACGATCGGATCGATCGGGAAAGGAAGGGGAAAGGAACGCGATGGAACTCCCGCTCGAACTCAAACAGCTTCTCGAGACCGAGGCGGAGGCGATCCCGCCGAAGCGCCTCATCTCCGCCTCGGGGAGCCTCACCCGCGCCTATCGCGATAAAAGCGGCGCGGACGCGCCGCTCATCGCGAGCCGCGAGGAGGCGCTCGCCTACGCCGTCGTCCGAATGCCCGCGACCTATGGCGCGGCGGCGGCGGCGCTAAAAAGCGCGGCGGAGCTTTATGACGGAGAGGTTTACAGCCTTCTCGACGCGGGCGCGGGCTGCGGCGCGGTCGGCTGGGCGGCGAAGGAGATCTTCCCCTCGATCGTGAGCGCGGTCGGGGTCGAGCGCGACCCGCGCCTCTCCGCCCTTGGGGAAGCACTCATGGAGCGGGGCGACTATCCGCTCGATTTCGAGTGGCGGCGCGAGGACTTGAACTTAGCCGCGCTCCCCGCCGCTGACCTCGTCGCCGCCTCTTATGTCTTAAACGAGCTCTCGCCCCCGAAGCGGCGGACACTCGTCGAAAGGCTTTGGGCGGCGACGGGAAAAATGCTCGTCCTCGTCGAGCCGGGTACGCCCGCCGCCTTCGCGGGGCTTCTCGAGACACGGCGGCTCCTCCTCTCGCTCGGCGCGGAAATTTTAGCACCCTGCCCGGGGAATCACGACTGTCCCCTCCCCGAGGACGACTGGTGTCATTTTACGGTGAGAGTCCCGCGCTCGCGCCTTCATAAAAGGCTAAAGGGCGGGGACGCGCCCTATGAGGACGAGAAGTACTGCTTCCTCGCCGCCGCGCGTGAGGGGACAAAGCCCTGTTCCGCGCGCGTCCTCCGCCACCCCCGGATCGAGCCGGGAAGGGTCGCGCTCCGCCTTTGTACCCCGGACGGGGTCGCCGACAGGATCGTGACCGCGAGGGACGGGAAGGACTTTAAACGGGCGCGGAAATCGAACAGCGGCGACCGCTTTTAAAGCTATGGAATGAGAAAGGACACCGACTATGGAGCTTTTTGACCTATACACGAGGGATCGCGAGCCGACGGGAAAAACCGCCCCACGCGGTACGCCGCTCCCCGAGGGCTTTTATCGCCTCGTCGTACACATCTGTTTTTTTAATGAAAAGGGCGAGATGCTGATCCAGCGGAGACAGCCCTTTAAGTCGGGCTGGTCGGGAATGTGGGACGTTTCGGTCGGCGGGAGCGCGCTCGCGGGCGAGGACAGCCGCGCGGCGGCGGAGCGGGAAACATTCGAGGAGATCGGACTGAGAGTTTCGCTCGACCGTCCCGTTTTGACGATCCACTTTGACGAGGGCTTCGACGACTGGTTCGTCGCGGTACGCGACGTTCCGATCGAGGAACTGACGCTCCAGCCCGAGGAGGTCGCCGAGGTAAAATGGGCGGCGCGGGAGGAGATCGCGGAAATGATCCGCGAGGGGCGCTTTATCCCCTATCGTGAGGAGCTGATCGGGTGGCTCTTTTCCCTTTGCAATCATCGCGGGTCGTATACCGTTTCTTAACGATTTTTTGAGGGCTTGACCAAAAGCCGAGAAGTCGATCGAGTTGGCGGGGCGATCCCTTCACCAAAAAATAAGTCAATAAAAATCCCCCCGATCGCCGCCGACCGAGGGGAAGGAAGATCAAAAGGTAAACTAAATCGATAAGCCGAGTTTTGTCGTTGGGTGAACATCTATCTAATCTTACCGTCGCCGGTAAGCTTATCTTGCCGTATAGGCAATGTAGCCGCCTTAATCGAAGCGCGCCGAGCAGGCGCGTAGCTCTCCGAACCAATCGGCGTTGCATCGGATAGGGTTTACATGGCGGCGGTATCTCTACCGCCCCGGTGAGCTCTTACCTCGCCTTTCCACCCTTACCCGTAAAAATACGGGCGGTATCTCTCTGTTGCACTTGCCCTAAGGTCGCCCTCGGCTGCCGTTAGCAGCTATCCCGCTCTGTGATGCTCGGACTTTCCTCAGAGATCGCTCCCCGCGTCCACCTGATCTAGTTTACGGGTATATTTTACCACAAGCCGACGATTTTGTCAACCCTCAAAGAAAGAAGGAAAAAAATGAAAAGATCGGTAAAGATCCGCCTGACCGTCGCCGCCGCCGCGCTCGCGCTCGCGCTCGTCGGCGTGATCCCGGCGAAGCTCTCCGTCGATTTCGCCGATTGGTACGCCTTTAACGTTTATCCCGCGCTCGTGAACGTTTTCGCGCGAATAAGCGGGGTCTTCCCCTTTTCGCTCGCGGAGGTCGTGATCGTCCTCGCCGTCTTGACGGTGCTGTTCGCGCTCGTATATTTTACGGTTAAAATGATCCGCAGGAAGGAGGAGCGAAAGCGCTTTTTACTCTCCTCCGTCTCGACCGCCGCCGCCGCGCTCGCGCTTGTGGCGTTCGTTTTTACATACAGCTGTGGGATCAACTATTACCGCTCCCCCTTCTCGGAGTATTCGGGACTCGCGGTCGGGAAATATACAAAGGAACAGCTTTATGAAACGCTCGATCATATGATCGAGCGCGTGAACGTGCTCGCGTCCGCGATCGAGACGGACGAGGAGGGGCGCGCGATCCTCCCCGGCGACCTCCTCGATCGGACGACCGCCGCCATGGAGGATCTTTCGGAGGAATACGCCGCTCTCCGCTCCTATTATCCCCACGCAAAGCCCGTCCTCGCCTCGCCGCTGATGTGTTACACAAAGATCGTCGGGATCTTTACGCCGTATACGATGGAGGCGAATTACAACACCCGAGAGACCCCCGAGAGTATCGGCTATACGGTCTGTCACGAGCTTTCGCATATGACGGGCTTTATGCGGGAGGACGAGGCGAATTTTATCGCCTATCTCGCCTGCCGCGAGAGCGGCGACCCCTACCTGATGTACAGCGGCTGTCATAACGCGATGAAAAATCTTTTAAACGCTTATTACAGGGAATGTACCCCCGAAGAATACGCGGAGATCTACGCGCGGATCGACCCTCGGGTACAGCTCCATATCCACCTCAACAACGAGTTTTGGGCGCAGTACGAGACCCCCGTCGCGACGGTCTCGACCGCGATCAACGACACCTATCTAAAGATCAACAATCAGACGGACGGGACAAAAAGCTACGGGAGGATGGTCGATCTCGTCATCGCGGAGTATCTCGCGCGAAAGGAATAACGGATAAGCGAAAGCGACGGCTCGGAGAATCTCCGAGCCGCCGTTTTTCATCGTTTTACTGAACCGCGATGTAAATATCCATCGTATCGCCGTCCGTCTCAAAGCAAGGGATCACGTCCTTCCACGCGTTCTCCAGACCGTTTACGCGCATATACTCCCCGAGCGTTTTATAACCGTTCGGGATCGTGACGAAGGGATTACCGAACGGATCATCGAGATGTACCGCCGCGTATTTATGCGCCGCCTGTTCATAAATTTCGGTATCGGGCGGGACGACCCCCTCGGGGAGGATCCACGCCGCCTCATAGCCATGCATATGATAGACGTTGATCTGTTCCTAAGAGAGGTGAGGGAAGTCCCAGCCGATGATCCTCGGCTTATCGACCCCGTTGTCCCGCGCGATCGCGAACATCCGATTCAGCGCGTCGCCCTCGGGGTCGGCGCTGATGACGGCGTGGCGGATATAGCGAAAGGCGGGGACGATCTCGACCCTTAAATTCGTATACGCCTCGCCGAGCGCGTACATTTCGTCACGAAACAGGTTATCCAGCGAACAGTTAAGGCTACACCGCACAATGATTGTCGTTCGAGTGGCAGTCAGATTTTTTGTCAGATTGTACAGAAATCTTGCAGGCATACTGTCGTATGTCAAAAGATTTTTGTGCAATATGGCGGAAAATATGGCTGTCAATCGGACGGCAAAGGCATAGCCGTTCATTGCGCGGTGTTGCCTTAAATACGCGGCAAAGCTCGATCGCCTTCTCTATCTCGGGCTGAGCCGTATCCAGCTCCCATTTCGATACGGTCTGACGGCTCACGTTCAATCTTTCCGCTAAGTCCTCCTGCGTCATATTTTGACGCAACCGTCTTAGGAATTGCAAATTTTTTCCGAAGCTCATAATACTACTCCTTTTTTGGAAATTTCACCGGTGATTGACTAGACCTCCTCGAGAACTTCCGGAATGCTGAATGACGACGTAATTTTTGCGCTGCGGTTTGTCGGGTTTCCGCAGGAATACTGTATGTATTTCAAGGGAAGCCGGCAAAGCGTAGCACAAAAAGGACTAGTCAGGCAGTATTTCGGAAGTTTTCGAGGTGGTCTTATTATACCGAAAAAGGAGCGCTTTTTCAACCATTCGCCGCGTTCTTTTTCCCCCGCCCGCGCAACGCGCGGTTGCGCGGTCACTTTTTCGTCAGCTTTAAAAGCTCGGCGAGATACGCCTGATACGCCCGTATCTCGCGAAGCTCCGTCTCATACTCCATATTCCGATTTCGATCGTATTCGAGCGTCTGGAGAAGGCGGTTGATCTGATACTGTCCCCTAAGCTCGGGGTGTTTTGTTAAAGGAATGGTCCGTCTTTTTTGGGGCATTGTTTTTTCCTCCCATTAAGCGTACATCATTAGTTCCGAGAAGGAGGAGCGCGACCCCGCGAAGGTCGACGTATTTTCTCGGTTCTCGCGCGGCGATCTCCTCCCCTTATTTTTTCTTTATTTTACCACCTTTCCCCTTTTTTGTCAAGAATTTGCGCTCGCCGTCCGCCGTTCCTTTTCCCTTTTGGGAAGGGTGGCTTTTTCCCTTTTTCGACAAGGTCGGGGAAAAAGCGGGAACGATACGAGCGCCGCGAAAGCCTTTATTTAAGCCGTTTTCGCGGTCTTTCCCGTCCCTGCCGAAGGCAGGGCGAAAAAATTTTTTCGGCTTCCCTTTCCGTTTTTCGGGAAAAATATTGCCAAATCGCGAAAAAAGTGATAAAATATGGACGAAACCAAAGCCGCACGATCGGATGCTTCACGCGCGAAGCTCGCGGCTTTCGCCGCGTGGGCGGCTATCCTCTTACTCGACGTATGGTACAAATTTTAAAAGCTCGCCCCGACAAGGCGGCTCGCCGAAGGAGACTCCTTCCCATAAAAAGTTTGTACAAACTAACGAAAGAGTAGGCGACCGCTCCGAACATCGAGCGGCACGGCTTAACGACCCGAAGAAAATTTTTCGGGTGCGAATACGATTCGGGCGCGGATCGCCCGAGAAAGGAGCAGAATATAACAATGCAGGAAAAATTTAAGATCTTGATCGGAGACGACAGCCGAGAATTTGGACTATATTGGGCGAGTCTCCTAAAAGCCGAAGGAATGTACGCGATCACGAGAAAGAGAAACGGACGCGCGATCCTCGACACGATGATCGAGAAGGGTATGCCCGATCTTTTGATCGTGGATACGGTCATGTCCGATATGGACGCGATGGCGTTTATGCGCGAGATGCGCGATCTCTCGGGGCGAACACCCGTCACGGTCGTGGTCTCCGACTATGACTCCCCGCTTTGGGAGCGGGAGCTTTTAGAGGCGGGCGCGGACTCCTTCTTAATAAAGTCGCTCGCGGCGGACGAGATCGTAAAGAAATGTAAGACTCTTTGCCGCTTTCGTAACGGGAAATTCGGCGACCGAAGCGGGAAAGAGTATCAAAACGTCGAATTGGTCGTAACCGACCTGATCCGACGCTTCGGCGTCCCCGCGAATATCAAGGGCTATTATTACCTTCGTACCGCGATCCTGATGTCGCTCGAGGACGAGAGCCTTTTAGGCGGCGTCACGAAACAGCTTTATCCCTCCGTCGCCGAGTATCACGGGACGACGCCGACGCGGGCGGAGCGGGCGATCCGCCACGGGATCGAGGTCGCGTGGGAGCGTGGCGACGATACCGCGATCGCGCTTTTTGGCGGTAAGGAGCGTAAAAAGCCGACGAACAGCGAGTTTATCGCGATGATCTCCGACCGCCTGCGGCTCGAATACGGTCCGCGCTTTCGCCCCTAGATGATATTTTTGATTTATTGAAGGCGCTAAAACCTCCGATCTCGGCTTGAGGTCGGGGGTTTTTGTCGCTCGGGCTATTTCTCCGCGGGATATTACGCGAAAAGCTCTCCCGCGGTGTCCTTATAATACTCCGCCTGAGCGTGCCAAAGCGCCGCGTACGCGCCGTTCTTTTCGAGGAGCGCCTCGTGGCTTCCGCGCTCGGCGACCCTCCCCTTCTCCAAAACGGTAATATCGTCGCAAAAACGGCAGGAGGACAGACGGTGGGAAATATAGATCGCCGTCCGCGTCCCGACAACCCCGCTGAATTTTGTGTAGATGTCATATTCCGAGATCGGGTCGAGCGCGGCGGTCGGCTCGTCGAGGACGATAAACGGCGCGCCCTTATAGATCGCCCGCGCGAGGCAAAGCTTTTGCGCCTCGCCGCCCGAGATCTCCACGCCCCTCTCGTCGAAGTCCTTATAAAGACAGGTCTCGATCCCGTCGGGCATCGCGTCGAGCCGCTCGGAAAGTCCGACCCGCCGCACGCAATCCTCGACGAGCGCGGGGTCGTATTCGGTATCCGCGCCGACATTCTCGGCGATCGAGAACGAGAAAAGCGACGAATCCTGAAACACCACGGAGAAAAGGTCGGTGTAATCCTTTATACTGTACTTACGAATATCGATGCCGTTGAGGGTGATCACGCCCTCGGTCGGGTCGTAGAGGCGACAGAGAAGCTTTACGAGCGTGGACTTCCCCGAGCCGTTTCGCCCGACGAGCGCCATTTTTTCGCCGATCCGCCATTTTAAATCGATATTCCGAAGCACGTACTCCTCCGTCCCCGGATAGCGGAAGGATACGTTTTTAAACTCAAATTCATACTCGTTGTCGTCGCGCTTCTCGGTCGGGATCGTCCCTTGATATTTTTCGTCGGAGAGATCGAGAAAGTCAAAGACCTGCTTACAAAAGACCGACGTCGAGAGCATCTGGGTCGTATTCGCCGAAAGTCCGAAAAAGCCTTCGCTGATCCGACGGAAATAGAGGACGAACGCCATGACCTCGCCGGGGCTGATCATCCCGCCGAATACCCGCGCGAGCGCGAAGCCGTATAGGATCACGGTACGGAGAAGGTTTAAAAACGCCTGGATCGAGACGATCCGCGCCGATATACGACGGTTTTTCTCCCACATTTCGGTATAGATCCGATCCTGTTCCCGTTTTTGAGAAAGGATCCGCTCCCGTTCCCCGTAAATTCGGATCTCCTTCCCGTGGCGATAGTTCCAGAGCGTTCGCATGCAGATAAAGTTCCCGACGCGCTGCGTTTCGAGCAGTCTCGGATCGCCGTGCGTTTTTTCTTCCTCGCGGGTATAGCGGATCGCGAGAACGCCGGACTGAAACACCGTAATAAGCGCGATCGCGGCGATCACCGCGAGGAAGCCCCAAGGAGACTGTAAAAAACCCCAAAAGCCCTCGCCGCCCGCCGGGCGAACGAATACGATCGGCGCGATCAGGGCGACCCCCGCGATCACGGAGACGAGGTTATTCCCCAGATACGAGAGGTGATAGACGATCCGCCTCATTCCGATATTGCCGCTGTCCAGCCAGCGGCGCGCGTTCCTAAGCTTATTCATGGTCTCGACGTCCTCCGCGCGGGTATAATCGAGCTCCATGACTTTTTTCCAAAGGAGCTTGTGTAAATTTTGATCGAGGATAAACGTGTGACTGCTTTGGCGCTTGTCGATGAAATGCCCGAGGAGGGCGGCGAGGAGCGTGACCGCGCAGGCGATCGCCGCCGTCGCGAGAAGCTCGCCGATCGGCTTAGCGGAGGTCACGCCGTCAATCACGCGCGAGGCGAGGGTAACGCCCGCGAAGCCCGAGACGACCTCGGGGAGCTGTTGACAGAGCGCGCGGAGGGTATAGCCCGGGTCCGCCTCGTTCATGAGCGCGACGCTCCGCTTCAGGACGGCGATCTTCTCCTTTAAGGTCATTTTTTCGTTCATAATAAGTCCTCCTCCCGTTTTACCTTTTCGTCGTTATAATAGCTGCTCTGTAAGCCGAAAAGCTCTGCGTACTTCCCGTCCCGCGCCATCAGCTCGGAATGAGTGCCGCTCTCGGCGATCCCGCCCTTTTCGATCAATAAAATTCGGTCGCAAAAGCGCGTGGACGCGAGACGGTGAGAGATAAAAAGGCTCGCCTTCCCCGCCGAGAAGCCGGTATACTGTAAGTACATCTCCTGCTCGGCGATCGCGTCGAGCGCGGCGGTCGGCTCGTCTAAAAGGAGGATCGGCGCGTTTTTATAGAGCGCCTTCGCGAGCTCGAGCTTTTGCATTTCGCCGCCCGAGAGATCGATCGCGCCTTCATAGACCCCGCGAACGAGACGGGTGTTTTCCCGTTCCGCGAGGCTCATAATTTTTTCGTAGATCCCCGCCCGTTTCATACAGTCGTACAGGCGTTCACGGTCGACCTTCTCGCTCCCCGCGATATTCTCCGCGACGCTCGCGGCGAAGGGCGAAAAATCCTGAAACACCGCCGAAAAGAGCGTGAAATATTCCTCGCGGTTATACGCGTTCACGGGAACGCCGTTTAAGAGGATCTCCCCCTCGGTCGGGTCGTACAGACCGCACATCAGCTTGACGATCGTGGTCTTCCCCGCGCCGTTGAGACCCACGAGCGCCAGCTTTTCGCCCTTGTGAAGGGTAAAGGAAAGGTTTTTGATCGTCGGCTCGTCCGCCCCGAAATAGGTATAGCTCACGTTTTTAAACTCGATCTCACATTTCCCCGTCGGGAGGGGCTTCCCCTCCCCTCGGTTGGTGCGATCCTCGAGCTCGAGATAGGCGCGGATATAGTTGACGTTATTCGAGATCCATTGATACCCCGAGAAGTTGTTGCACCAGTCCCGCGTCGCGTTCTGTAAATTTAAAATGGAGTTAAAGTAAAGGGCGAAATCCCCCGCGCCGATATTCCCCGACGAGACGAGATAAATGACATACGCGTAGGCGGCGAAGCTCCCGAGGTGGAGCGTGACCGCCTCGAGGATATTATGGCGAAGCTCCCAAGCGTCCTGTTGACGGTACCAAGAGAGGCGTTCGCGGAACGCGCGGGAAAAGACCTTCTCGAGCAGGGTCGGTAAGCGGAAAAGGCGAATGTCCTTCGCGCGGTCTAAGTTCCCCGCCGAGTCGCGGACATAGTCGAGACGGCGCTCATAGACCTGCCAATTGTCCGCCATGTTCCAGATCCACTGCATTTTATGCCGCCCGATCGCGTAGCTTAACGCGGCGGGTACGGCGACGATCGGGACGAGCCAAAGGCTCAGCATCGAGAGGATCGCGGAATAGGTAAAAAACTCGAGGATATGGCGGATACTCCCGCGAATGTTGAGCGGCGTATTATACCCCGCGACGTTGATCCCCTCGCGCGCCTTATTCAGCATATCGTTATTCTCGCACCGCTCGTTATTCTCATAGTCGGTGGACATATTTTTCCCGATGAGGAGCGCCACTAAGTGATTACAGGACTTATTAAAGCCGACATATCCCTGATAGCTGCCGATCCGCTCATTGATATGCGCTGTCAGCGCCTGCACCAAAAGAAGGACGGCGCAAAAGATCAAAAGCCCGCGCCGAAAGCCCCCGACCGCCAGCTCGACGATATATTTATCGACGTAGGTCGCGAGGAGGTTCGAGGCGTAAAGGGTCAGCGCGAACAGGAAACAGCCGAAAAACATCTTTTTATCCGATCTGTGGATCTCCCGCATGATAAAGAGGAGGTTTGAGGCGAGACCGTATTTTTGACCCCGCGCCTCCTCGCGCGCCTTTCGCCGCTGTTCCCTCTTTTTTTGTTTGTCCCATTTCGCGATCTTTACCATTCGGCGATCACCCCTTTCGGCTTTGAGTATAACATAAAAATCGCCGTTCGTGTGAAATTTTGCACGAACGGTCGAAATATCGCATGAACGGTCAATTTGGGATATGTTTTTATTCTTTTTGGGAAGTGAGCCGAAACGTCCGCTCTGTCATACAGATCATCAGGATCGTAAAAGCGGCGAGATAAAAGGGGAGGATCGCGAAGCCGACCCCATTCCCGAGCAGTCCGAAAAGCGGCGGCATAAAGGTCGAGCCGACATAGGCGCTCGCCATTTGGATCCCGATGATCGCGCCGGAATTTTCCGCGCCGAAGTTATTCGGCGTAGAGTGGATGATACAGGGATAGATCGGCGCACAGCCGAGCCCGATCACGATAAACCCGACGAAGGAGACGATCGGGACGTCCACGGGGATTAAAAGCAGGACGATCCCGCAGGATAAGATACACGTCCCGATCGCGATCATCCGTCGGTCGCCGAGCCTATTCATCAGGAAGCCGCCGAAAAATCGACCGACGGTGATCCCGATAAAAAAGAGCGAGGCGAAACCCGCCGCTCGGTCGTCGGAGATCCCCTTCACCTCGACCAGATACGTACTCGCCCAGTTCATCGCGGTCGCCTCCGCCGCGCAGTAAGCGAAAAATCCGAGTAAAAGATAGGGTACGCCCTTTATTTTAAGCGCGGCGAAAAGCCCGAGGCTTTTCGCCTCCTCCGCCGAGGCGGAGCGGTTCGCCCGCCAAACGGGGAGCGTCACGAGAAGGATCACGGCGATCGCGAGCTGGATCATGGCGACGATCCGATAGCCGTCGCTCCACACGGAGCGGCTCAGGGCATAGCGCATAACAAAGGGGCTTATGATCGTCCCGACGCCCCAAAAGCAATGTAACCAGCTCATATGCCGCGAGGTATAGTGGAGCGCGACATAGTTATTAAGGGCGGCGTCGATCGCCCCCGCGCCGAGCCCGTAGGGGACGGCGAACACGATCAACATCCAAAACGCGCTCGAAAAAGAGAAGCCGAACAGGGCGAGAACCGTCAGGAATACGCTCCCGACGGTCACGGCGGGCGTACCGAGCTTTTTCGTCAGCTTATCCGAAAAAACGCTCGATATGATCGTCCCGCCCGATATGATCATCGAGACGATCCCCATATAAGAGGCGGGAACGCCGAGATCGGCGTGGATCGCGGGCCACCCCGCCCCGAGGAGCGAATCGGGCAGCCCGAGACTGATAAACGCGAGATAGATCAGCGAAAGTAAAAGCGTATACATTGTCGTCTCCGCCTCAGAGCTTATCGTAATTTTCCTTCATACGCTCGGAGAAAAGGGCGGTGATCCGCGTCAGCGCGGCGGCGTCCTCGTCCGTTAGCGCCGACATCGCGTCGTTCTCCGCTTTTATAATGGGAGGGATGAGCTTTTTTAAGTAACGCTTTCCCTCGGACGTGAGGGTCACGACCCGGATACGGCGATCGCTCTCCGAGGTCGCGATCGTCACATAACCGAGCCGCACGAATTTTTTCACGGTAATACTGATCGTTTGTCGCGCCGACGAGAGGCGAACGCCCAGCTCGGACTGAAGGCACCCTCCGGGCGAACACCAAAGCTGTTCGAGGAGCGCCAGCTCCCGCGAGGACAGCCCGTGTCTCCTCGCGTAGGTATCATACGCGGCGTATTGGACGTCGCGCAGTCCCCGGTATTGACTTGTTAGCTTTTTGACTTCTTCTTTTTCCATAAAAAAGAGATCCTCCTGTCATAATGATCGATTGTCCAACATCGGATATGTATTTATTATAACCTTCTTTTTTGGGAATGTCAAGAGCGGAAACGGGTTTCACATAAATTTCACATTCAAAAAGCGCCGCTTTCTTTCGCCGTACTTGACTTTTCGCCGAAAAAGTGGTATATTGTTTACAGAAAATACTCATGGAAAGGATCGGCATATGAAAAAAATCATTTCTTTATTCTGCGCGGCGGCGGTCTTATTGACCGCGGCGGGCTGTGATACGCCCGAGGAGAGCGCGGCGACGACAACGACGACGACCGCCCCGGAGGCGGCGGACACCGCCGAAAAAGCGGAAACGACCCCACAGGCGACCGAGGAGGAGGAGATCGAGATACCCGACGATATGGAATATGTGATCGAAAACGGCATTACGGAGCGCATGAAGGCGCTGTCGACGTATGTAAAGGGAAATCGCGCACGGCTCGCGAAGGTCTTTAAAAAGGCGCAAAACGGCGAGGAGATCACCGTCGCTTATCTCGGCGGCTCGATCACCCAGGGGTCGTCCGCCGAGCGGGACGAGCTATGTTACGCGAGCCTTACGACGGCGTGGCTCGCGGAGAAATTCCCCGAGGCTAAGATCAACTGCGTCCGCGCGGGGATCGGCGCGACCGGCTCATATATCGGCGTTCACCGCGCGCGGCGCGACGTGACCTCAAAAGACCCCGACCTCGTCTTTGTCGACTTCTCGGTCAACGATACGACCGAGCATACCGAGCGGAACACAAACTCTTATGACAGTCTGATCCGCCTTCTCTGGAACGCCGACTCGTCACCCGCGATCGTCACGATCGCGATGACGATGGAGGACGGGACGAGCTTTCAGCGTTATCACAGCGAGATCTGTGAGGCGTATCAGATCCCGATGATCTCTTATCGCGAGGCGATCCTCGACGTGATCGGGAACGGGCATATCGTCTGGACGGATATTTCCGACGATAACATCCACCCGAACACCGTGGGTCACGGGGTATTGACCGAGATCATAACCGCGTATTTACAGGACGTGATCGACGAGCTCGATACGATCGATACCTCGGTCGAGAGCGACCTATCGACCCCCTATACCGATAATCTTTATGAGAACGCTGACCTCGTCACCCCCGAGAATACGGCCCCCGTCGATATGACGGGCTGGGAAACGCAGTCGACGAATTTCGGGAACTTTGGCGATAACTGGAGCGTCCGCTCGAACGACGGGAGCTTTGAGGGCGTGAACCCGCTCAAATTTGAGGTCGAGGCGAAAAATATCGGGATCTTTTACGGGAAGATGACGGCGAAGGGTGGTACGTTTGACGTCGTCGTGGACGGAACGGTCGCGAAAACGATCAACAGTGACTTCCCCGGCGGCTGGGGGAGCTATGTCGAGGCGGAGGAGGTCATCTCCTTCGACGAAACGGGAACGCATACCGTCGAGATCGTCCCGCATACCGGCGATAAAGCGGTCATCAATATCTCCGCGATCGCGATCTCTTAAAGAAAAATCGAAGGGACAGCTCAAAGCTGTCCCTTTCGTTTAATAAAAATAAAAGGGGGTAAAGCGCTATGATCGACGCGGAAAAGCTCAAATACGCGAAGGAATATATCGACAAAATGGTACAGGGGATCAACCCGCTCACGGATCGCGAGATCGCGGAAGGCGACCTCCTTAATAACGTACATATCACGCGCTGTCTCGTTTTTGTGTCCGACGTTTTAAGACAGGTGATCGAGAACGGAGGCTCGCCGTCCTATCCGAGGACGCGAAAGGAAAAAAAGCCCGCGTTCTTTTTGACCGACGTTCAAAAAACTTGGCTCTATCCGACGGAGGACTACGCCTTCGCGAAGCAGATCACCGATCAGATCAACGAGGTCGCGGAGGAGAACGCCTGTCAAAAATTTCAGGCGAAATGGATCACGGAGTTCTTTCTTCGGCTCGGTATGATGGAAGTGATCGACGGGAAAAAACGCGCGACGGAGGCGGGACAGTCGATCGGGATCAGAAGCGAGCTTCGGACGAATACCCCTTACGGGGATTATTGGGCAAATCTTTATTCCCCGCAAGCACAGCAATTTCTTTTCGACCATATTGACGCGGTGATCGACCGAAGTCCGACGGACGAGAGGTCGGAACACGAATGAGAGGGATCCCCATGGAACTCACGAACATCGGTACCATAAAAACGCTTTTTGAGAAGCACGGCTTCTCCTTCAGTAAATCGCTCGGTCAGAATTTTTTGGTCAATCCCGCCGTCTGTCCGAGGATCGCGGAGCTTGGCGGCTGTCGGCGCGGGACGGCGGCGATCGAGATCGGGACGGGGATCGGCGTACTCACAAAGGAGCTCGCCGAACGCTGTGATAAAGTCCTCGCGATCGAGATCGACGAGGGGCTAAAGCCGATCTTGGCGGAGACGCTCGCGGGGTATAACAACGTCGAGATCGTTTTTACCGACGTGATAAAAGCCGATCTTAGCGCCCTGATCGCGGAGCGGCTCGGCGGCTTCGCGGAGGTCAACGTCTGTGCGAACCTCCCCTATTATATCACCTCCCCCGTCTTGATGAAGCTCCTCGAGGAGCGCCTATCAATCCGCTCGATCACGGTCATGGTACAGCGCGAGGCGGCGGAGCGCATTTGCGCCAAGCCGGGGGAACGAGAATGCGGCGCGGTCACGGCGGCGATCCGCTATTACGCTAAGCCCGAGATCCTCTTTCGCGTGAGCCGAGGGAGCTTCCTCCCCGCCCCAAAGGTCGACAGCGCCGTGATCCGCCTCACCCTCCCCCAAACGCCCGAATTTCCTGTCGCAGACGAACGGCTCTTCTTTCGGATCGTTCGCGGCGCTTTTTCCCAACGGCGAAAGCAGATCGTCAACCCGCTCTCGGCGGCGCTCGGGATCGAGAAATCCGCCCTGATCCCCCTACTCGAAAAAGCGGGGGTCTCCCCCGCCGCGCGTCCCGAGACGCTCACCATGGAGAATTTCGTCGACCTTTGTAACACGATCGCGGAAAAATAAAAGCCGCCCGCCCTCCTTTGACAAAATTTTTCCTCTCGATGGACTACAATAGAGGAGAAGAGGAAAATTCAGGAAAGGAGCGCGGGGTCGCGGCTTCGCGCTCCTTCCCAAAAAAAGGAAGGACGTTATTCATGGAAAAAAGCTATCGATCCGCCGCCGAGCCGAGAGAACATGACCTCGAGCTCGGGAGGAGCTTGGGCGCGGCGGGGGTGTCGCTCTTACTCGCCTGTACGAGCCTTTTCGGCGCGCCGTCGCCGCTCTCGGTCATCTGGATCGCCTCGCTCGATCGGGCGTGCGCGATCGCCGCGTTTTTCGGCGGAGCGGTCGGGTACTTAGTCGGCGGAGGATTTGAGACCGCGATCCCTTATATCGCGGTCATGGCGGTCGTCACGGCGCTCCGCCTTTTATCGGGGCATTTTCGCGGACGAGCCGCCGAGGTCTTAACGGCGGTCGCCGCCGCGATCGGCGTTCTTACGGCTCACGCGGTCTTCGCCGACGGGATCGGCGACCTTATGACGGCGTGCGCCTTCTCCGTCGTGACCTTGATCTGTACGCTCTCGGCGGCGCGGTTAAGGCGGCTAAGCTCCGCGCCGGGGACGGCGGACTGTCTCGCGGCGGGGACGCTTTATACCGTCCTCATCGCCGCCTTTACCGCGCTTTACGCCGCGCCGTTTAATTTCGGGATCTTTCTCTCGGGGGCGGCGATCCTTTATCTTTCCGATTATCGAAGGGGACTCTCCTCGGCGGCGGCGATCCTCTCCGCCGTCGGGATCGCCGTCGGGAACGGCGGCTTCGCGATCCCCGCCCTGATCCTGACGGTGAGCGGGCTGATCGCCTCGCTCCTCGAGCGATACAGCCGCCTCACCCGCGCCTGTGGGATCGTATTCACGGCGGGGATCGGCGTTCTCCTCACGGGGATCAGCGAATACAGCGCCTCTTACGTCGGGTCGGTATTGATCGGGTCGCTCCTTTACGCCTTTCTCCCCGAGCGGTTTTTACCGATCTATCGAAATCGCTGTACCGCCGAGGTCTCCGCCTCCGCCGTCCCTTACGCCGCCTTCGGAAAAAAATTATCCGGGATGAGCGCGGCGATCGGCGAAATGGATCGCGCGATCAAAAAGACCGCCAAGGCGCTCGACGGTCGGGAGGGACACGATATTTCCCGCGTTTATCAGAGCGCGGGAGAGGAGATCTGTCGTACCTGTAAAAACAATATGACCTGTTGGGGGAGCTGTTATAACCGAAGCGCGGATATTATGAATAAGGCGATCCAAAAGATACGAAGCGGCGCGCTCGCCGACGAAACGATGCTGGGCGGTCATTTCGCCGAGCTTTGTGACCGACGAAAGGAGCTGTCACAGGCGCTCAATAAACAGTACGCCGCCTATCGGTCGGCGGAGAGCGCCGCGCGAAAGGTCGGCGAGATGCGGGCGCTCCTCTCCGTCCAGCTCGGGGCGACGCAAAAAATGCTGGACGCGATGTCGGAGGAGCTGATCGCCGACCACGTCTACGACCCCGAGAGCGCCGAAAAGACCTGTGCGGTATTACGGGAGCTGGGGCTGAGAGAGCCGTCCGCGCTCGCGGTCGCGATCGATCGGAAGCTCACCGTCGACGCTTACGGCTACGGCATCCTCTCCGTCGACGCGGGCGAGCTCGCCGATCGGCTCTCCTTCGCCCTAAGAAAGAGCTTTGATCCGCCGATGATCGCCGAGAACGGCGGTCAGACGCATATCACCCTCTCCGAGCGCTCGCCCTATGACGCTCAGATCCGACTGTATCAAAAAAACAAGGCGGATAACCGACGAAACGGAGACTGCTGCGACTGCTTTAACGACGGTCAGGGGAACGTCTATATGATCCTCTCCGACGGGATGGGGAGCGGTAGCCGCGCCCGGATCGACAGCGCCTTCGCCTGCGGGATGCTTTCCAAAATGTTAAAGGCAGGGATCGACTTTGACGCCTCGATGGAGATGCTCAATACCTCCCTCTCCGTCAAGTCCTCCGACGAGAGCTTCGCGACGCTCGACGTCTGCCGCGTCAACCTATATAGCGGCGAGGTCTCGCTTTATAAGGCGGGGAGCGCCGAGACCTTCGTTCGGTGCGGGAAAAAGTTCGTCCGCCTCGAGGGGAGCGGTATCCCCTTCGGGGTCGGCGTTCCCGCCGAATACAGCGAAAAACGCTTCTTCGTCTCCGCCGGCGACGTACTCATTATGACGAGCGACGGCGCGGAGCTGGATCGCGACTGGCTCGAGAAGCTCACCATGCGCGACCGCTCGGCGGATCTCGACGCGATCCTCGATACCGTCGGCGAAGCCCTGAGGCTAAGCGCCGAAAAGGGAAAGGAGGACGACATTACCGTGATCGGGGTAAAGATCACGAAATAGGCGAAGCCGCCCCTCTCCTTGAGCGGAGAGGGGCGGTAATTTGATCTTCCTTCTTCGTCTTAATCCTCCCCGAACGCCACCCACGGAATGTCTTCCCCTCCAAAGGCGGTGATCGCGTCCTGACACATTCCCACATGGCACATAATATGCCTGATCTGGGCGCATATCACGCTGAGATATGTAAAGGGCATATCGTCGCGGATCTTTTGATTCAGCGTTTCGTCCTTTAGCGAGCCGAAAAAAGCGTCTATCTTCGGTTCAAGCGCCTTGAGGCAGTCGGCGATCTCTTCCTTTGTCATAGACCCGTCGCCTTCGCCGCACCACTCGTCCCGATACAGCTTATCGCGAAGCTTTTCGGGGATTGTTAAGCAAGGGCTGTGATCCGACAGATAGTCGAGCCTAAACCAAAAGTCGCTCCCCATAAGGGAATGGATGATATGATTCCAGATCGGCATCCCGTGATTGTCGGCGCTCCAAAGCCCCTCCGGGCAGAGCTCGGCCACGCTTTTCAGCATTGTATAGCTGTCGTCGAATTGAATTTTCAGCATTTTTACGGTTTCGTTCATTTACTGTTCCTCCCGTTGTTTTTGTAAAGCGCCTATTCCTCGGTATGAGATCCCTCCGAGACCGCGCCGACCGTATACCTTCCGTTTAAGCGGCGGACGAGGGATTGATCCTCCTCCATCTCGACGACGGCGACCTTTGAGAGGATCGCCCCGTCCGCGTCGGTGAAATAAAGGGTCTCTCCCGTTTTTAGGCTGAAATTCGTCCGATATTTTTTGAGCGCCGAGAGGCGGTCGTTATTTTTACAGGCGACCGTAAACGTCCCCTTCGCGGGGATCTCCGTCCGCGGGAGCGCCCATTTTTTAAGGTCGAGCTCGTCGTCCGAGAGATAACAGCCCGATAGGATCGCCGCCGTGTCCGAGGGGTTATAAAGCTCGATCCAGTCGCCGTCCCCCGCCGTATACAGCTCGCTCACGTAGACGCTGTCCGACCGCTCCGCCTTCTTTAAATAAAGGAATACCTCGATCTCGCCGTTTTCGTCCGCCATCGCCGAGGTAAGCTCAAACGAGGGCGACGTATAAACGTTCCCGTTCACCGTCCAGTAGTCGAACGCGTAGCCCGGGTAGACCTTTGCCCCGATCGGTACGGAGCAGGCGGTAAAATACCGCCCGCCAAGGCTACCCGCCGCGTCCAGCTTTTGGGAATTTAAAAACGACTCCGCCCCGGTCGGGTTATGGAGCGTGACCGCGTACATCTCGTCCCCGTATTTAAATTCGCTCCGTAAGCTCCGAAGCATCACGTCGGGGCGATTGACGGCGAAATCGCGCACCTGCTGACGGCTGTCGGCGAAGGTCTCCGCCCGCGCCCAAGTCGAGGTATAGCCGTTCTCAAGCGCGTACATACATTCGGGGTCGCTCTCGGCGATCAGCGCCTCGACCGTCTCGAGGGCGCTCTCGGCCGAGAACGCCCCACCGATCAAGTCGCATACGGTATTCGCGAATTTTTTACGCATATCCGCGCGCTCCAACAGCGCGGATAACAGGGCGGACGAGCCCTGCATATGATTCCCGGTCAGGACGTTTGAGAGGGTGTTGTCGCGATAGCCGTTCCCATACAGTCCCCAAGCGTACTCCGCGTCAAAGAGGAGAAAGCGCCAGCGCCCGTCCAGATATTCGCTCTCGACCGTCTCGCCCTCGGCAGGATAATAGCGCCAAGCCTTAAAGTTATTCCCGGGCCAGTCCTTATTGTCGATATAGATCTGGATCGCGTAATAAAGCATAAAGTCGTCGAGATCGACCAATTCACAAAATTCGTTAAAGTTACGGTCGACCGTCAGCCCGCGCGCGGCGACCTCGAGGACATGCTCCCAGTCGGCGACGCTTTGTTCGTCGTCGCCCTCGACCTCCTTCTCCTTCGTCCCGACGATCTTAAAGTTCTCCTTCGTCCCGCCGTAGACCGCCTCGAGATAGTCGTTGCTGTACGCCTCGTGAAGCCACGAAAAGCCGTAATATTCGCCGTTTAAAAAGACCGCCGCCGGTCTCACGCACTGGGTATCCGGGAAGCCCGCACGCGCGGACAGGGTCATCGACAGCTCGTCGCGGATCGCCGCGAATTCGCGGTCGTTGGCGTTATTACGGAGCGTGATCCGATCAAAGCGGGTGAGGAGATTTCCGTAAGCGTCGGTCGCGCCCGGGAAAAAGGCGTATTTAAACTTCCCGTTCCCCTCGCTGTAAAGGTTGCGCGCGATGAGCCGCCACGACTTTTGTTCGGTCGCGCGGGAAACGCCGCCGACGACGCGACCGCCCGCCGCCTGAGAGATCAGTTGATTTCCCGCCGGGTCATAGACCTCGACGTACATCGGGCGCTCGCTCTCCCGCCCTCGGATAAACCAGTTCGCGGGCGCGTTATAATCGACCTCGCCGCCGCGATATTCGTCCGAGTTTAAATATTCGTCCCGCTTATAGCCCTCGGTCGCGACCCCGTAATAATAGTCATAAAGGTTATATTCGTCGGTCGAGAGAATAAAGACCAGCGTCGAGGGGGCGAACCGCTCAAAAACGTTCTTCCCCATCACATAGCTTTTTAAAAAGATCTCCGAGGTCTCGCCCTCCGCCGAGACGGCGATCGCCTTGATCGTCGAGGCGGTGACCTTTGCCCGCGCCGAGAGCGCGATCGGCGCGGTGTATTTTTTTGAGGCGGTCGTCGGGTCGTTTCCGTCCGTCGTATAATAAATCTCCGCGTCGGGGTCTTTACAGCTCAGCGCGACCTCGATGTCCTCGTCATAAAACGTATTTTGTTTTGAGAAGGCGACACAGAGCGGCGGGTCATCTTCCTCGGGGGGCGGGTCAAAGGTCTGTGGGAGCGCGACCTGGAGCTGTGCGTGATGTTTCAGCAGGAAACCGCTCGCCGCCCCGACGCAAATCAGAGCCGCCAGTAAGATCAGCGCTTTTTTCATAATTATGACCATTCCTTTCCTCCGGAGGCAGTTTGTGCCGAGAAGTGTAGCTTTGCTACGCCGAGGCACAAACAACGGGTTTGAAAAATCTTCGATTTTTCAAACTAAGCCTTCCTTTCTTTTCCGAGCCGAATATTTTAAAAGAAGAATTATTCCGCCGCGCGGCACAGTTCCCTTAGCTCGTCCTCGCCGATGACCGCGATCCCGAGCTCGTTCGCCTTCGCGAGCTTACTCCCCGCCGCTTCGCCCGCGACGACGTAGCTCGTCTTTTTTGAGACCGAGCCGCTGCATTTCCCGCCGAGGCGCTCGATCATCGCCTTCGCCTCCTCACGCTTTAACGTCGGGAGCGTCCCCGTCAGGACGAAGGTCAGCCCGCTCAGCGAATCGCCGACCGCCGCGTCGTGATAGGTCATCGAGACGCCGAGCTCGCGAAGCCGATAAATAAGCGAACGGAACGCCTCGTCCGCGAACGCTTTTGTGAGGTTTTCGGCGAGCTGATCGCCGAAGCTGTCGATCGCGACAATCTCGTCATAGCCCGCCGCCATGATCGCCTCGACCGTCCCGAATTTTTTACAGAGAAGCTCGGCGGCACGCCGCCCGATCCCGCGTACACCTAAGCCAAAGATCAGGCGATCCGCCTCGTTCGACTTTGAGCGCTCGATCGCCGCGACGAGGTTTGAGGCGGACTTTTCCTGAAACTTCGGGAGCGCGAGGAGCTGATCGGCGGTGAGGGTATAGAGATCGGCGATCCCCGATACAAGTCCGCTCTCCGTGAGCTGTTCGACGATCGCTTCCCCGAGTCCGTCGATATTCATCGCGTCGCGGGAGGCGAAATGAGCGATCCGCCGTAAAAGCTGGGCGCGACAGTTCGGGTTCGGACAGCGGATCGCCGCCTCGCCCTCCTCCCGCGCGACCGCGTGACCACAGACGGGGCAGACGGCGGGCAGGAGAAGGGGCTCGCTCCCCTCGGCATGAGAAGCCGAGCGGACGACCTCGGGAATGATCTCGCCCGCCTTACGGACGACGATCCGATCGCCGACCCGAATGTCGAGCTGGGCGATCATATCCTGATTATGGAGCGAGGCGCGGGAGACGGTCGTCCCCGCGAGGATCACCGGCTCAAAGACCGCGACGGGGGTCAGCGCGCCCGTCCGCCCGACGTTGATCTCGATCCCGAGGAGGGTCGTTTCCTTCTCCTCGGGGGGATATTTAAATGCGACCGCCCATTTCGGGATCTTCGTCGTCGCGCCGATCGCCTCGCGCTGGGCAAGATCGTCGACCTTAATGACCGCGCCGTCGGTGTCGTATTCATAGCTCTTTTTCTCTTCCCCGATCTCGCGAATCCGCGCGACGGCTTCCTCGATCGTTTGATACAGACGATCGTCGACCGTTTTAAAGCCGAGCCGTTTCAGGTATTCGAGCGATTCGTGGTGAGCGGTGAGAGCCTTCCCCTCGATCTGTTGGACGTTAAAGACAAAAATATCCAGTCCGCGCTTCGCGGTGACGGCGCTGTCCTTTTGGCGAAGTGAGCCGGCGGCGGCGTTTCGGGGATTTTTCGCGGGCTGTTCGCCGTTCTCCTCCTGCTCGGCGACAAGACGCGCGAAGCTCGCGCGGGGCATATAGACCTCGCCGCGCACCTCGAGGAAGGGGAGCGCTTCCGCGAGCTTTAACGGGATACTCCGGATCGTCCTTAGGTTCTCGGTAATATCCTCGCCGATAAAGCCGTCGCCGCGCGTCGAACCGCGCACGAACACGCCGTCGCGGTACTCGAGCGAGACCGATAGCCCGTCGATCTTCGGCTCGACGGCGTAAACGGGCGAGACCTCCTTTCGGACGCGCTCGTCAAAGTCGTATAGCTCTCCTTCGCCGAATACGTCCTGTAACGACCCCATCTGTACCGTATGCGTGACTTTTTCAAAGCTCGTGAGCGCCGCGCCCCCGACCCTAAGCGTCGGGGAAACGGGCGAGACAAGCTCGGGATACTCCGCCTCGAGCGCCTTGACCTCGCGCATGAGCATATCGTATTCATAGTCGTCGATCACGGGATCGTCTAAAACATAATAGCGATAGTTATGTCCCTCGACCGTCTCATACAGCTCCTCGAGCCGCTTTTTTGCTTCTTCCTTGTTCATTGTCGGGAAATTCCTTTCTTTTACATAACCGCATAACGCGCCGACCGATCCCTTCCCTAAAATAAATAAAAACACGGATCAGCCGGTCAGGTTAAAATCCGCCAGCTCGCTGAAATGCTCCTGATCGAGAATGATGTTGGAGAAGGTATCGGGGACCTCGCCGATCAAAACGGTCTGGGCTAAAATAAACTCGGTCGTGACCGTTAAGCTCTCGGTAAACCCCGGGATCAGCGGCGAGATCACCGTCGAGACCTCTAAAATGATACTATGCATGGTCTGGTTGATCCCCGCGTGTTCAAACGTACAGCGAAGGCGCGTTTGCGCCGCGCCGATCGGCTTGACCGTAAAGACAAGGTCGTCGCCCCGCCCATAGAGATAGCTGATCCCCGTGAGCGTCCCGAGCGAGACGGCGACCGTCTCCGCCTCCGCCGAGGAAAGCTCGGTATCGATAAATTCGTTCACCATCGCCTTTAGGCGATTGATCGCGACGGGGTCGGTCTCGAGCGCGCCGATCCGCCCACTCTCGTCGTATAAAAAGCGAACGAGCGAGGCGGAGCCTTCGCGCGTGTCCGCCATATGAGAACAGATCGCGCGGCTGACCGCGCGGTCGGCGATCTGTTCACACTGATAAAGCGTCGCCCGCTCGATCGTCGGCTTGATCCATAAATCAAAGCCGATCAAAAAGACGATCGCCGCCGCGCCGAGGATCACTAAGACCGTCCCCGCGAGCCGAACGAGCCGCCCGCCCCTTTTCCTTTGAAGCATATCGCATCCCCCCACTCTCTATCCTATGTTTATGAGCGGGAAAATGATAATAGACAGGCTTATGAAACGTTCTCGGCGGAGCATTTTGATCCCGGATCTTTATTTTTGGAACGCCGTAAACGCGCGGTACGCCATATAAACGTCGGTCTTCGCCGTGACCTCAAAAGGGGCGTGCATGGACAGGACGGGGACGCCGATGTCGATCACGTCGATGTCGAGGTTCGCGAGATACATCGCGACCGTCCCACCGCCGCCGAAGTCGACCTTCCCGAGCTCGCCCGTCTGCCACACCACCTCATTCTCGTTAAAGAGGCGGCGGATCTCGGAGACATACTCGGCGGACGCGTCGCTCGTCCCCGATTTCCCGCGTGAGCCGGTGTATTTCGTCGCGACGACCCCATGGTTCAGATACGCGGCGTTGAGCTTCTCAAACGCGTCGGGGAAGGTCGGGTCGAAGCCCGCGTTTACGTCGGCGGAGAGACATTTTGACGCGGAGAGGACGGTATGACCCTTTACGCTGGACGGGGCGGCGAGGTCATCGATAAAATATTTCAGATACGCGGATTTTAAGCCGGTATTCCCCTCGCTCCCGATCTCCTCCTTATCGGTCAGGATCGTGACAGCCGTCCGCCTCGGGATCTCGTCGAGGTCGAGGATCGCCCTCAGCGCCGTATAAGCGCAGACGCGGTCGTCCTGTCCGTATGCGCCGATCAGGCTACGGTCAAAGCCGATCTCCTTCGCCTTAAACGCGGGGACACACTCCAGCTCGGCGGAGAGGAAGTCCTCCTCGACGATCCCGTATTTTTCGTTTAGGAGACAGAGCAGGTTCAGCTTTACCGCCTCGCTCGTTTCCTCGTCCTTAAACGGTCTCGACCCGATCAGGATATTGAGCTCCTCGCCCTTGATGAGCTTGGGCGCGGGGCGCTTATACTGTTCCTCCGCTAAGTGGGGGAGGAGGTCGGTCACGACAAAAACGGGGTCGCTCTCGTCCTCGCCGAGCCTTACCGCGACCGTTGTCCCGTCCTTTTTACAGATCACGCCGTGGAGGGCGAGCGGGGTCGTCGGCCATTGATATTTCTTGATCCCGCCGTAATAATGCGTTTTAAAATAGCCCAGCTCCTCGCTCTCATAGAGCGGATTTTGCTTGAGGTCGAGGCGCGGCGAGTCGATATGAGCCGCGACGAGGTTCACGCCGCGCTCGAGCGGGTCGCTCCCGACGACCGCGAGGACGATCGATTTCCCGCGATTATTGAGATAGATCTTATCGCCGCTTTGATACACCTTCCCCTTTTCATAGGGGCGAAAGCCCCGCTCCTCCGCGAGCCTCACCGCCTCGGCGCAAGCCTCGCGCTCGGTCTTGGCGGCGTCGAGGAAGCGGCGATAATCGGCGCAGAACGCATCCGCCCCCCCGATCGCCTCCTCCGTCATCGAGGCGTAAGCGTTATCCCTCTTTAAAAAGAGCTTTTCCTTTAATTCCTTCGCTTGGGTTTTTTCTTCCATGATCCTTTCCTTCCTTTCGGTAAATATGATTTTTTTGTTTTTTTATTTTTTGGGAACTTGGCTCGGCGGAGATCCACCGCCCTCATAGAGCTTATAATAATTCTCATAAGCGGCGAGGATCTTATCGACGTAGTGAGACGCGGAGGAGCTCGGGATCGTGTCGAGCCGCTCGCCGTCGGCGGAATACGCCGCGTCCGAGAGCCATTCGCTGACGCTCCCCGCGCCCGAATGATACGCCGCCGCCGCCTCGCGGACGTCGCCGAACTTCTCTAAAAGATAGCTCATCAGATAAGCGCCGTAGCGGATATTCATCGCCGGGTCAAACATATCGTCATAGACGGTAGCCGCCTCCTCCCCGAGGCGAAAGCGGATCCACTCAAACGTCTCCTCCATGATCTGGGTCAGTCCCCGCGCCCCCACCTCCGAGACGGCGGAGGGGTCAAAGCTACTCTCGGTCTTGATCACGGCGTATAAGAGATAGGGGTCGACCCCAAATTCCTCCGCCGAAGCCTCGACGTACTCGGTGAACCGAAGCGGGTGGGAGGAGAGGAGAAATTCGTATTGACACTTTTGGTACGCATAGATCCCCCCGATCGCGGCGAGCGCGATCAAGAGTATAAACCCGAGGAGGATCACCCTCCCCTTTGTCCTACGTTTCAGTACCCGTCACCTCCGTTTTGATCCGCTCGGCGGCGGCTTTTACCCGTTCACATAGCGCCGCCTCCGTCCCGTTATTCTCGATACAATGATCCGAGCGGAGGCGATATTCCTCCGCCGAGAGCTGGGAGGAGAGGCGATCCGCCGCCTCTCTCTCGGTGAGCCGATCCCGCGCCGTGATCCGCGCGATACAGCTCTCGCGCGCGGCGACGATCGTCACGACGCGGTCGCATAGCGCGTCCGCGCCGCTCTCAAAGAGGGTCGGCGCGTCGAGGAGGATCAGGCGCTCGCCACGATCGATATAGTTTATGACCCCGACGACGATCTCATACGAGATATATGGATAAATGATCTTATTTAAGGCGAGCCGCGCCGCCGCGTCGGAAAAGACCCGTCTCCCGAGCCTTCGCCGATCGAGCGTACCGTCGGCGAAAAGGATCTCGCCGCCGAAATACGCCGCGATCTCGCGGAGCGCGGGCTTCCCCGCCTCGGTCACGCGCCGCGCCGTCTCGTCACAGTTGACGACCGCGTAGCCACATTCGCGGAACACCGCGCAAGCCGTCGTTTTTCCCGCGCCCGACATCCCCGTCAGACCGACGACGAGCGCGTTATCTTGAAAGATCAAACCAAACCTCCGTCCTGTTGTCTCCTGTCATAAAACGATCACGCGAAACGCGGCGGCGCGTAAGAGGCGGTTTAAGACCGCCAAGCCGACCCCCTCCGCCGAGGGCTTCTCGACATAGACCGCCGTACAGCCCAGCTCGTCCGCCGCCCGTAGGCTCGCGAAAAGGTTCGCCGCCCGCTCCTCGGGGGTATCCCCATAGGGGAGGCGGAGACACCCGGGCGGGATCGCCGCCCCCGGGGCGCAGAGAACGCCGATCCTCTCGCCCTCGGCGCATTTTTTGTCGAGGAAGGCGTAAAACCGCTCCGCCTCCCCCTCGACGAGCGCGACCCGCGCGTTCGGCGCGTAATGCTTGTACTTCATACCCGGCGAAGGGACAAGCGCTCCCGCGTCGACCGCCGCCAGAACGCCGCCGTCGACCCGCACGTCGGCAAATTCGGAGAGCGCCTCGGCGGTCACCGCCCCGGGGCGAAGGACGCGGATCGCGCCCTCCTCAAAAGCGATCACCGTACTCTCGACCCCACAGGTACATTCCCCGCCGTCGAGGATCATCGGGATCTTCCCCTTCATATCCTTTAAAACATGCGCGGCGGACGTCGGACTCGGTCGCCCCGAGGTATTCGCCGACGGCGCAGCGAGCGGAAAGCCGCACAGCTCGATCAGCTTTAGGGTGAACGAATGGCGCGGCATACGAACGCCGACCGTCGCCAGCCCGCCGCAGGTCTCGGCGGGGATATGCGCCCTCCTCGGAAATATCATCGTAAGCGGACCGGGCCAGAAGCGCGCCGCTAACCGCTCCGCCGTCTCGGGGACATACTCCGCGATCTCATAGAGCATGGGGAGCGAGGCGATGTGGAGGATCAGGGGGTTATCCTGCGGTCGCCCCTTCGCGATGAAAATTTTACGAACAGCCGAAGCGTCGAGCGCGTTCGCCGCGAGACCGTAGACCGTCTCGGTCGGGATCGCGACGACCTCGCCGCTTTTTAAGAGCGCCGCCGCCTCCGCTAAATGTTCATCGTCGGCTTTAAACAGGAACGTTTCCATCACGCGTTCCCCTCCGCGCCCGAGAGCTTCGCCGTCCTGTCCGCGATCGCGAGCGCGTCAAAGATCTCGTCACAGTCGCCGTTTAAAACCTGTTCGAGCTTATAGAGCGTTAAGCCGATCCGATGATCGGTCACGCGGCTTTGGGGGAAGTTATAGGTCCGTATCCGCTCCGAGCGGTCGCCCGTCCCGACCTGTATCCGCCGCTCGGCGGCGATCCGATCCGTCTGTTCGCTGAGCTTCGCCTCATAGAGCTTTGAATAAAGCATTTTCATGGCTTTATCCTTATTTTTATACTGGCTCCGCTCCTCCTGACATTCGACGATGATCCCCGTCGGGTGGTGGATGATACGGATCGCGGACTCGGTCTTATTGATATGCTGACCGCCCGCGCCGCTCGAGCGATAGGTCTGAAACTCGAGGTCGGCGGGATTGATCTCGACGTCGACCTCCTCGACCTCGGGAAGCACCGCGACGGTGATCGTCGAGGTATGGATACGCCCCTGAGCCTCTGTCTCGGGGACGCGCTGGACGCGGTGAACACCGCTCTCATACTTTAGACGCTCATAAGCGCCCTCGCCCTCGATCATAAAGCTGATCTCTTTATAGCCGCCGAGCTCGGTCGGGTTCGCGCTCACGATCTCGACGCGCCAGCCTTTAAGCTGGGCGTACATAGTATACATCCGAAAGAGCGTATTCGCGAAAAGCGCCGCTTCGTCGCCGCCCGCCCCGCCGCGAATTTCGATTATGACGTTACGGTCGTCGTCGGGGTCTTTGGGGAGGAGCATCAGCTTCAGCTCGTCCGTATACCGCTCGATGAGCGCCTTATTCTCCTCGAATTGTAAGCGGACGACCTCTTTAAAATCCGCGTCAAGTCCGCCCTCCTCGAGCATCGCGCGCGCCTCCTCAAAATCGGCGGCGGCTTTTTTATATTCGCCGTATTTCTCCATGATCGGCGAGAGGGTCTTATATTCCTTCATAAGCGATCTGTACCGCTCTTGATCGTTCACGACCGACGGGTCGTTCAGCGTTTCGCCGATCTCGCCGAAGCGCTCCTCCGTCAGCTTTAATTTTTCCAGCATTTTTATGTCGTCTCCTCCGAGCCTATGGGCAACACCGCACAATTACCGCCTACGGCTTTGCCGCCCGATTGACAGCCATATTTTCCGCCATATTGCACAGAATTTTTTTGAAAGGCGTCAGCCTTCCTGCAAAAATTCTGTACAATCTGACGAAAAATCTGACTGCCACTCGGACGACAATAATTATGCGGTGTAGCCTATGATTTTTTTGATCTTTTTTTCGCACTTACTTCGCGGGGTCATAAACTCATGCCCACAGCCCTCGCACCGAAGCCTAAAATCCGCGCCGCACCGCAGCACGAGCATCCGATCCGCCCCGCAGGGGTGCGGTTTTTTCATCTGAAGCCGATCGCCGACCCGGATCTCCATGGTCTCTCTCCCTTCCCACTCTTACAAAGAATGGTATTATTATACCACATTTTTTTCGCTTTTGCAAGGAAATCGCGAAAAATGTTTCGGAAAACGGTTGACCTCCCGCCGCCCTCTATGGTATAATCAAAGTAATATCACAAGACCGCGTAAAAAACCAAACATCTCCCCCGCCGCGCTCGCTCGACCGATCGCTCTCCTTCACAAAAAGACGAGCGCGAATTTTAGAGCTTGTGTTCATAGGATTTGTGCGTAGATTTTCGAGCATAATTTTGTCGAGAACAAGGAAAAATTTCGCAGGCTTGCTGACGCAAGTCAAGAAATTTTAACGCAGTTATCGGCAAAATTTGTCGAAAAGATGCGTACAATATCCTATGAACGCATGCTCTTATGGAAAGGAAGGATCTTATGTTTGAGATCAAGGACAAATTTTATCTGAACGGCGAGCCGTTCCGGATCGTTTCGGGCGCGATCCACTATTTCCGTACCGTCCCCGAATACTGGCGCGACCGCCTCGAAAAGCTCGTGAATATGGGCTGTAACACGGTCGAGACCTATATCCCGTGGAATTTCCACGAGCCGAACCGCGGCGAATTTCTTTGGGAGGGGAGGCGCGACGTCTTTCGCTTTATCGAGATCGCGCGGGAGCTCGGGCTTTATATGATCCTTCGCCCGTCGCCGTATATCTGCGCCGAGTGGGAATTCGGCGGGCTTCCCGCGTGGCTTTTGAAGGACAAGGATATGCGCCTGCGCTGTTCCCATAAGCCCTATCTCGACGCGGTCTACGCGTATTACCGCGAGCTGATACCGAGGCTCGCGCCGTATCAGGTCGACCGGGGCGGGAATATCATTTTGATCCAGATCGAGAACGAGTACGGCTATTACGGTAATGACAAGGCGTATCTCGAATTTTTACGGGACACCATGCGCGAGCTGGGGATCACCGTCCCCTTCGTCACCTCCGACGGTCCGTGGAGCGAGCCGATCTTTCGCTCGGGCGTCGTCGAGGGCGCGCTCCCGACGGGGAATTTTGGGTCGAGCGCCGAGTGGCAGTTCACACAGCTAAAGAAAATCATCGGCGAACAAAGACCGCTGATGTGTATGGAGTTTTGGAACGGTTGGTTCGACGCTTGGGGCGAGGAGCATCACGTCACGCCCCCCGAAAAAGCCGCCGCCGAGCTCGACGAGCTTTTAAAGCGCGGGAACGTGAATTTTTATATGTTTGAGGGCGGGACGAATTTCGGCTTTATGAGCGGGAGAAACAACGGCAACAAGACCGCCGACGTGACTTCCTATGACTATGACGCGCCGCTCACGGAGGACGGCAGGATCACCGAAAAATACGAACGGTTCAAAAGCGTTATCGCGAAATACCGCGATTTTGAGCCGATCCCGCTGTCAACGGAGATCCGCCGTAAAAGCTATGGCGAGATCAAACGCTCGGGAAGGGTCGATCTTTTTACGGCGGTCGAAAAGCTCTCCGCGCCCGTAAGATCGGTCTATCCGCTCTCGATGGAGGAGATCGGGCAAAATTACGGCTATATCCTCTATCGCCTGAGGATACCCGAACACGAAACGATCGCCGTCGTTTCCCTCGAGAACGCCGCCGACAGGGTCATGGCGTTTCATAACGGACAGCCGCTCTTCTCCGCTGAAAACGAGGAGCTTCACGGCAAGTTCGAGCCGAAGGGGCTGTCCTCGGGCGGCATACTCGACCTGTTTTGTGAGAACGTCGGGCGGGAGAATTTCGGCACGGACCTCGAAAATCAGCGTAAGGGCATCCTCGGCGGCGTAAAGGTCAACGACCACCGCTGTTATCACTATGAGATATTCCCCCTCCCGCTGGACGAGGAGCAGATCGCCGCGCTCGATTTCGGCGGCGAGTGCGCCGAAGGCGTTCCCGCGTTTTATCGGTTCGAGTTCACGACCGACGACCCTTGTGATACCTTCCTCGACCCCGAGGGGTTCGGCAGGGGGTGCGCGTTCATCAACGGCTTTAATCTCGGTCGCTTTTGGGAGATCGGTCCTCAAAAGCGGCTCTATATCCCCGCGCCTCTTTTAAGGAAGGGAAAAAACACGGTGATATTGTTTGAGACGGAGGGTAAGGCGGCGGAGACGATCCGGCTTTCGGATGTGGCGGATTTGGGATAGAAAAAGAAAAGACCGCCGACGTGTGTCGCGGGGATCATTATGCTCTTTATTTTTGGGAAGGCGCGGGGCGGGGCGTGGCTTCGTGAGTGTGGGAGTTGAGCGATCTGTGTAAGCCTTTGAGGAGAAGCGTCGCCTATCATTGACAATCGAACGGTATGGAATACTCATAACCCGACGCCGGGCGGCGTCCCTTCGGCTACGCCGAAATGTTTGAGCTTCGGATCATATCCGCAACTCAAACGGTTATTCGTATAATACGCGCTCTCAAAAACCGCTTGACTACTTGCTTTGGATATGGTATAATATCTTTAGACGAGCGAGGAGGCGACTGTGTGACGGACGAGAAAAAGCATATTGAAAATCCCGATTACATTGAGAAGATCAGCGAGCTTTGCTTGCTCGACGATGATTTTATGACGGTCGTTTTTGAAAAGAAAGAGCTTGCGGAATTTCTTCTGCGGATCATCCTTGAGATACCCGATTTGACGGTGGTCAATTCAAAAACACAGTACAATCTCAAAAATCTGTACGGTCGCTCGGTGCGGCTTGATATTCTCGCAAAGGACAGCAAGGGAAAGATTTACAATATCGAGGTTCAGCGCGACGACAGATTTGCTGACCCCGAACGCGCGCGATTGAACAGCAGTTTGATCGACGCAAACTTTTCCAAAAAAGGGAAAAAAGAAATCAAGCTACCCGAAGCATATGTCATATTCATAACCGAGAATGACGTTTTGGGTGGCGGTCTGCCGATCTATCATATAGAACGCACGATTAAGGAAAGCAACAGGTTATTCGGCGACGGAGCGCATATAATATATGTAAACGGCGAAAACCGAGAAGATACGGCTTTGGGTCATTTGATGGCGGACTTTGCCAACAAAGACCCCGATAAGTTTTACTACAAGGAATT
>JAMPCH010000098.1 GCA_023666265.1 Roseburia sp. | reverse complement strand
GCGACGACCCGACCGCGCCCGCCCCGTGGCTGAGCCGCGCCGACCTTATGGACGACGGGCTGATCGGCGGGACGGGGAGCGAGCCGCGTCGTAAGGCGCTCCTTCGGCGGCTCGGTCTCCCCGAGCGGCTCAACACGAGCGGCTTGGTCGAGGTCTTAAACCGACTTTATACGGCGGAGGAGTACCGCGAAGCACTCCTTTCATTAAATAATAAATCAACATAAAGGAAATCGTCTATGGTTTTTTCGAGTCTCGTCTTTTTACTGCTGTTTTTTACGGCGTCGATCCTCTTATATTACCTCGTCCCGTTTCGGCTCAAGAACGCGGTCATCCTCTTGAGCGGGATCGTTTTTTACGCGTGGGGCGAGCCGATCTATGTCGTCGTGATGCTCCTCTCGACGATGATCGACTACTGCGCGGGGCTTATTATGAGCCGCTTTGAGGGAAGGACGCTCCCTCGGCGCGTTTGTCTCATCGTCTCGATCGTGATGAACCTCGGCTTACTCGGCGTCTTTAAGTACAGCGGCTTTATCGCCGAGAATATCAACCTCGTCGCGGGGCGAGAGCTGATCGATCCCGCGCGTATGTATTTTTTCGGGCTGGACTTCCTCCCGATGAACCTCCTACCGATCGGGATCAGCTTTTTTACCTTCCAGTCGATGTCTTATACGATCGACCTCTATCGCGGGAAGATCGCGGTACAAAAGAACCCGATCACCTTCGCCGCCTTTGTGACGCTCTATCCTCAGATCGTCGCCGGACCGATCGTCCGCTATGAGGACGTCGCCGCCGAGCTGGATAGCCGTAAGATCGATCTCGACCTGATCTATAGCGGGATTGTCCGCTTTATCACCGGGCTCGGGAAAAAAGTCCTCCTCGCGAACGGGATCGGACAGCTATGGGAGGCGGCGAATGCCGCCGCGCCCGGCGAGCTCTCGGTCTTAACGGCGTGGCTCGGGGTCGTCGGCTATACCCTCCAGATTTACTTCGACTTCTCGGGCTACTCCGATATGGCGATCGGGCTCGGGGAGATGATGGGCTTTCACTTCCCCGAGAATTTTGACTATCCCTATCTCTCCAAGAGCGTCAGCGAGTTTTGGCGGCGGTGGCATATGACCCTCGGTCAGTGGTTCAAAAGCTATGTCTACTTTCCCCTCGGCGGGAGTAAGAAGGGCATGGGGCGGACGGTCTTTAACCTCGCGGTCGTCTGGTTTTTAACGGGCGTGTGGCACGGCGCGAGCTGGAACTTTATCCTTTGGGGGACGCTCTATGGGGTCGTCATCATTCTCGAGAAGCTCTTTCTCGGGAGGCTCCTCGCGAAGCTCCCGTCGGCGATCGGCTGGCTCTATACGATGCTGTTGGTGGTACTCGGCTGGGTGCTTTTCGCCTCCGCCGACCTTTCGTCGACTTTTGGCTATATCGGCGCGATGTTCGGCGGCTCGGGGGTCTTATGCGACGATACCGCGCTCTATCTCCTGTTAAATTACGGGATCCTCCTCGTCGTCGGGGTCTTCGCCGCGACCGACGCTTGGAAGGTCATGACCGAGCGGCTCGGCGAACGGATGCCGACAATGGTCGCCTACGCGACCCCCGTCCTAAAGCTCGGCGTCCTCCTCCTTTGTATCGCCTATCTCTCGGACGCGAGCTATAACCCTTTCCTTTATTTTAATTTTTAGGGGGAATTTTCTTGAAGCTAAAAATCGCGAAAATGATCCTCGTCGTCGGCTTTTTTCTCCTTCTGGCGGCGCTCCCGATCCTGACCTTTTTAAACCTCCCGGCGGAGGAGCGCCCCTTCTCCGAGAACGAGAACCGCTATCTCGCCGCCTTCCCCAAGGTCACGGCGGAGACATATCTCAATAAAGAGGCGATGGAGGGCTTTGAGGATTGGTTCGCCGACCGCTTTTACGGGCGCGAGGACTGGATCCGCGCCAAAAACGCGACCGAGCGCCTTCTCGGGAAGGTCGAGATCAACGGCGTGTATACGGTCGACGACCGTATGATGCAGGCTTGGGAGGGCTTTGACCCCGAGTTTATCGACCGTAACCTCGCGGCGGTGAGCCGCTTCGCCGAGCGATACCCCGATCTCCCCGTCTACTTTCTCCTCGCCCCGACCTCTCAGGAGATTTACGCCGGGCTACTCCCAAAAAGCGCCCCCGTCGGTAGCCAGAGCGAGCTGAACAGCTACTGTCGCGAGGGGATCGGGCGCGCGACGCTGATCGACGTTTTCCCCGCGCTCAAGAGCAACGCGGAGAGCTATATCTATTATCGGACGGATCATCACTGGACGTCCTACGGCGCGTATATCGCCTATACCGAGGCGGCGAAGAGCATGGGCTTTCAGTCCGAGCCGCTCTCGTCCTTTCATATCGAGCACGCGAGCAGCGACTTTCGCGGGACGCTCTACTCAAAAACGCTCGATAACGGCGTAACGCCCGACGTGATCGATTATTATCACTTTAATGAAGGCGCGGCTTCGCCGACCCTTATGATCAACTCGGGGACGGAGGTGCGCGAATACGACTCGATCTATCTCCGCGAATATCTCGAGACAAAGGATAAATATTCCTCCTTCCTCGGCTCTAACGTCCCGCTCCTGACGATCACCTCGGAGGGAAGCCCAAACGACCGCTCGCTCCTCGTCTTTAAGGACAGCTACGCCCACTCGATGCTCCCCTTCCTCGCCAATCATTACAGTAAGATCACCGTCCTCGACCTGAGGCTTTTAAACCAGCCGTATACCGCCCTCGTCGACCCGAGCGACTATGACAGCGTCTTGATCCTCTATAACGCGATCACCTTCTCGGAGGATACGAATATCCGAAAGCTGAATATGGGGTAGCCGTTGATTTTATTTTTGGGAAGGCGCAGGGGCGGGTTGATTTTCTCCCGATAAAATGCTATAATGATTTTTAGGAAAGAGTGAAAGGAGGCAGTCTTATGCCGCGAAACGTGATCTCCGCGAAGCTTGATATTATCTTTAAAAAATTCTTTACCGAGAACG
>JAMPCH010000097.1 GCA_023666265.1 Roseburia sp. | reverse complement strand
ATTTGATGGCGGACTTTGCCAACAAAGACCCCGATAAGTTTTACTACAAGGAATTAGCGGACGAAACACGGTATTACAAGCACGATGAGAAAGGGGTGCGGCGTATGTGTAAGATTATGGAAGACCTTGTAAATGAGGGTAAGAACGATGAGCGTAAGAGAATGGCTCTTAATATGCTTGCCGACGGAAAACTTCCCATGAAAGATATTGCCAAGTATTCCGGCTTGACGGTTGCGGAGATAAAGGCTCTCGCCAAGAAAAAGTCGGCGTAAGCACGCTTAAAGGAGTGCGGCGTATGTGTAAGATTATGGAAGATATTAGGAACGAGGGCAAGAAAGAGGTTGCTTTGAAATTGATAGCACTCGGTAAGCTGTCACTCGAAGAAATTGCAAAGTGTACATTGCTTTCTCTGTCAGAAGTTAAAGAGCTCGCCAAGAAAAAATCGGCGTAAGCACGCTTAAAGGGGTGCGGCGTATGTGTAAGATTATGGAAGATGTTGCAAACGAGCGTAGCAAACAGGTTGCGCTCAATATGCTTGCCGACGGAAAACTCTCCGTAAAAGACATCGCAAAGTATTCCGGCTTGACGGTTGCGGAGGTAAAGGCTCTTGCCAAGAAAAAATCGGCGTAAGTACATCTATCAAATGAAAATCTCTCCGAAGATCGTATCCTTGGAGAGATTTTTTCAATGCAAATTTTTTTGAGCTGTTTTCGGATCATAAATTTTTAAAAAACGTTTAACCGATCCGCCTTTCGCGACACTATAATAACAAAGGCTTTTTTAAAACCGCTTGACCGCGAGAGCGGGACGATCGGCACGCCGATAAGGCAAAATTCCCAAAAAGAAAGGAGCAGACCCGATATGGATCAAAATACCGCCGCCGCCCTCCTCGAAGAAAATCTTCAAACGATCTTTTCCTACTGCCTTACGAGGCTCTATGATAGATCGGAGGCGGAGGATCTCGCCCAGGATATACTTTACGAGGTGCTTCGGTCGGCGCATCGCCTTCGGGACGACGAGGCGTTTTACGGATTTATGTGGAGGATCGCCGAAAACGTCTTTCGCGCCCACCTTCGGCGGAAAAAGACCGAGCGCGTCGCGTTCGACGAGCGGTTCGTCGGGTACTGTTACGAAACGCCCGAAACGCGGCTTCTCGAGAACGAACAGCTCCACCTCCTTCGCCGCGAGCTCTCGCTTTGTTCGAAGCAGCATCGCGAGACTACGGTTCTTTATTACATTTACGGAAAGACCTGCGCCGAGATCGCCGCCACGCTCGGGATCAGCAGAGAGATGGTAAAATACTATCTCTTTCGCACCCGAAAAATTTTAAAGGAGGGTATTGATATGACAAGAGAATACGGCGAAAGAAGCTATAATCCCGCCCGCTTCTGCTGTGACTTTTGGGGCGGCTGGAATACGTATTGGTCGCTCTTTAAACGAAAGCTCCCGGGAAATATCGTTCTCGCCGCTTACGAAAGACCGCTCACCGTCTCCGAGCTTTCAGTCGAGCTCGGCGTTTCCGCCCCGTATTTAGAGGACGAGCTCGACATCCTAACCGAGAATTGGCTCGTAAAAAAGATCGGCGATAAATATCGGACCGATATGGTCATTTTTAAGCGCGAGACGCTCCAAGCCTTAAAAAAAGAGCTCACGCCGATCTATCGACCTTACGCTAAGCGGATCGCGAAGCGATTTTCCGAAACGAGCGAGGCGTTCGCGCGGTTGGATTTTGAGGGGAACAACGCGGACGAAAACACCGTGAAATGGCTCATGGCGACCCTTACCGGGTACTTCGCCATGCTCCGCGCCTTTGAGGAAAGCGCGGAAAAATACGGAGATTATCCCACGCTCTCCAACGGGACGAACGGCTTTGTTTACGGCTATGATTTCGACGCATACGACGAGCGCCGTTTTAACGGGATCAGTCTGGAGATCCCGTACTATCAAAACGAAGCATTTGTTTCTTACTATAACTATCGGATCATCGAGCGCTGTCAGAATGTCGATATGGGCGGAGCCTCCGTCTTTTATAACCGCGCGGCGGCGCTTCACGACGTGATCCTCCATAAACGCGCCTCGGCGCAAAACGATCAGATCGTCCCCTTGATCGAGGAGGGGTATCTCTCGAGCGAGGACGGCGTGCTTTCCGCGCGTTTCCCCGTCTTTACGAAGAATGTCCTTCAAAACGGAGCGAAAAGCCTCCTCGCGCCCGCCGTCGAGGAGACCATCCGCTGTATGGATGAGATATGCGAACGCGCGATCGAGCGGATCCGCCCGTCGATCCCGAGCAATCTGAGGGATCGGTGCGACTATGTTACGCGGATCAATTTCCTCATCGAGACAATCGCCTGTCTCGTCGAAAGCATGGTCGAGGAGGGCGCTTTAAAAGTCCCGAACGAGCGAGCAAATCTCTGTATGTTCGGCGTCGACTGTCGAAAGGAGTAAGTAAAATGACCCCAAAAAACACGCTGACCGTGACCGTAGCGCTAAAGCCCTATTCCTTCGAGGCGGAGGCGTGCTTTCGGTTCAGCCGCCCGATAAGCGAGCTTTCCTTTCTCCTAAACGACGCGCTGTCGATCCTAAACGCGACCGACGAAAAGGGGGAGCTTATTTCTTATTTTGGGGAAGGCGCGGTAACGCCGACCTTTCGCCCCCTGTCCAAAAAGATCGTCGTCCGGCGGGGAAAGCCGTTTCGCTCGCTCGTCGTCCGCTATCGGGGGACGGCTCAATACAGCGATGAAAAGCGCCAAAATTGGCACAACGCGGTAACGCCCGACTTTGTCTCGCTGAACTGGTACTCGGTATGGTTTCCCGAGGAGGTCTCTGTCCCGATCGGGGACGACCGCATGATCGTAAGGGGCGGAAGCCGTTGGTTCGTCGTAAAGGGAGAATATGACGAGACGGGCGACCGCTGGCTTTACGGCGGGAGGGGCTATGACGCGTTTAATCTTGTCGCCTTCGCGAGAGATAAGCTCCTCCGGGTCGAGAGCCCGCGTATGGATCTTTGCTTTTTAGACGAGCGCCTAGCCGAGAGCGCGGAGCGGTGCGTCCGCACCTATGAAACGATCCTCGACTACTACAACGGTACGCTTTTTGACGAGCGTGAGATCAAAAAAACGGACGTTGTCTGCGCCTTCCCGATCATCAAGACGGGCGGCGCGTATCGACGGGAGGGACTGATCTGGTGCGTCTCGCCCGAAGCCGATCCGGTCGACGGGGCGTATCTCCTCGCGCACGAAACGGCGCATATCTGGTGTAACGGCGCGAACGCGGGGAGCTGGGAGGACTGGCTGAACGAGGCGACGGCGGACTGGGCGGCGCTCCTTTTCGCGCTGGAGCGGGGAAATACCGCCCTGTTTAAAAGGATCATTACCCCGGCGCTCGAGAAAGCGCCGACGCTCCCGCCTATAAAAACGGTGGACGGCTCGCGCCCCGAGGGCGTTCACGAAAAAGGAACGGCTCTCCTGTACCGCGTTTACGAAAAATACGGCGCGGAAGTCATGGCGGAGATCGTGCGGTGCTTCAGCCGCCTAAACGAAAAGAATACCAACAGCCTTCTCGCCGAGCTGAAAAAGCTCGGTCTCGCGGACGCCGCCGCGATGATCGCCGTCGGGATCGAATGATATACGGTTATCCCTCGTAAGATCGGTCGACGTCGATCTTTTATCGATCCTCGCTTTACGGCTTATACGAAATGACCGCGGGAGCGCGCTCTCGTGCCTTGCCGCCGAGCGGCAAGGCGTTAAAAAAACGATCCCGCCCCCTCGGGAAGGCTTTTCCGAGGTGACCCGCCCCAATATGTGCAGACAGCACAAAAAAGCCCCTGTGGGAAAGAATT
>JAMPCH010000096.1 GCA_023666265.1 Roseburia sp. | reverse complement strand
TTATCTTGATTCTGTTCCCTATTTTACCACGGGTGTTGTCATTTGACAATACCCCCGGAAATGTCAAGTTAATTTTGCGAAAAAGCTATAAAAAGTTTTAAGCGGCCTCGGAGAACGCCTCCGAGAACACACTCGAGGCGCACTTATAGCCGAGTATCTCTCGGGGATAGTTGTTAATCCAGTCCTCGACGGCCTGTACCTCCGCCGCCGTCACGGTATCGAAATCCGTACCTTTTGGAAAGCGGCGGCGTATCATGCGGTTTACGTTCTCATTCGTGCCCCGCTCGCAAGACGTGTACGGGTGACAAAAATAAACCGTCGTCCGCTTCGCTTTCCTCCGGCAAGACTTCTCAATCCCGGAGCCGTCGCTAAACTCCGAGCCGTTATCGACCGTGATCGTCTTAAAGATTTTATAGAACGCCTTACCGTATATCCGCTCGAGGCGGTCTAATGCCTTTTGGACGGTCTCGGCCCGCCCGTCCTTTATGCGTATGATAATCTCGCGGCGCGTGGCCCGCTCGGAGAGCACGAGGAGCCGGGCCTTTGTCTTTTTCTTTCCGACTACCGTGTCCATTTCCCAATGTCCGGGCTCCTCCCGCTTGTCGATCTCCGGGTCTCGCTCCTCAATGCTCCGCCCGTGAGGAGTCTTTTTCTCGCGCACCTGTTTATACTCGCGCTTGCGCTCGCCCCGCTCCGGGAGGTCTTTGTTTGTGACGTTCGGGAAAATATTGCCGTCGTCGATATACTTGTAGATCGTGGCCCGGCAAAAGGTAACGCCATACTCCGAGAGATACTTGTCCTCCCTCAAAAGGGCGCAGACCGCCGCCGGGGAGTAGTGCTCCTCGATAATCATACGCTCGATAAACTCGGCGACCGCAAAATTACTCCCGATCTTGAGCGGGGCCCCTTTCGCGGTCATGTTGAGTTGGTGGACGGCCTCGGCCTTTTCCGCGCTATACCTCCACTCCCGCGTATAGTCGCTATTTAGGTGTTCATACTTACCCCTATCCCATTCCCTGTAAATGGTGGATAGGTGTACGCTCATTTGCTCCGCGATCACTTTCTTATCGAGCCCCGCCCGAAAGAGGGCCTCGAGCTTGATACGGTCGTCTCTATCAAGTTGTTTGTCGCCTTTCCGCGCCATGTCCAGCCCTCCCAAAAGCAAAGAGGAGGCGGTCTCCCGCCTCCTCCGTGTTACTCCGATAAAAATTGCTCGATCGCCCGCTTGATAATCTGCGCTTGCGGTATGCCCTCGGCGGCGCATTTTTCCTTAAAAGCCGTCGCGAGCTCTTTCGGGACGTAGGCCGTCACCGCGCCGTAAGTCTTTTTATTATACCTCCGCTTGACCGCCGAGGAGGTTTCGGTTTTTCTCTTTTCTGCCGCCATTATCCCGCCTCCTAAAATACCTCGTTATTTTCCATGATATACCGCTCGACCGCCGCCGCGTCCGGCGCGGCCTCTTTCGGTATTCTGATCGAGACGGCAACGCTCCCGATCGCCCGCTCCGCTTTCCACTCGTGCGCGAGCTCCGTAACTGCGTACTCCCGATCTCCCTTTTTTACTGTCATTCCGAGCCCTCCTATTTTCACGCTTGATTTTCTGCTATTCCGTGTTATAATAGGGCCGTGGGGAGAGGCGGTCTCCCGCCCCTCCCGGCCCCCGGTTTACTGTCCGGGCTTTGCCTTGTCGGGTTTTGGCTTTGTGAGCGTAATCTCGATTTTGACTCGTGCTACCGTGTCGTTACTCTCGAGAGCTCTTGCCAATTCCCGCAAGGCTTTTTCTATGTTATCCATAGCCGCGACCTCCTTTCCCTTTGATGATATTATTATAGCATACTCTCAAGAGTATGTCAATAGTTTTTCTCACAATTTCTCAAAAAAATTACCCGGCGGGCAAACCTCCCGCCGGGTTTATTCTACTCCCAAAAGCCAAAGTACCGAAACGCCGAGGACGCGGGCGAAAACCGGGATTTCATAATCGGGTATGAACCTCGTCCCAATCTCGACGCGGCTTATCGAGTCCCGCTCCATAATCACGCCCTCCACCTGTACCCGCGCCGCCAAATCCTCTTGCGTGAGCCGCTTCTTTAACCGTGCCTCCCGTATGCGCTCGCCGCTGATATTCTTTCGCCCGTTGTAATCGTATATTTTCAACGGCTCCCGCTCCTTTCCCGATGTGCTAATGTTCTGCTTTATTCTTGACTTTAACACGCGATTAGAGTATATTCGTGTTAAAGGTCAGAACGCGCACAAGACTATTATACGGGGAGGCCCAAAATATGAAAAAGCTCAAGGCGTGGCAAATCGTGTTACTCGTCATTTTCTACCCGGTCGGTATCTGTGTCCTCATTTATCGGCTCGTAAAAGGGTCGCGACTAAAACGGGAGGCGGAGGAGGCCCAGCGAGCCGCCGCCGAGGAAAGGCCCGCCGTGCCGCCGCTGATCGTGAGCGGGCGGAGGCGGAGCAAGCCCGCCGCGCCGCGCTCGACCGCCGGATTTTCCGCGTCGTCGGTGTTACGTTCGATAATGACGACGGCCCCGCTCGCAATCGTCAAGAGATACTCCGGGAGATCGAGGAGGATTGCCCGAGGCCGGAGGCGATCTCGCTCGAGGTCTACGACTACGAGGGTGAGCCCGCCGTCGGTGTATTCTACCACGGCGAGCAAGTAGGCAATCTCGGAAAGAAAGATTTGCCCGTCGTGCTCCCGCTCATGGACAAATACGCGGGGCTCTCCGATTTCGCCGTCACGGGCGGAGCCGGAGAGGGGAGTAAATACGGGCTCGAGATCGCGGTCTATTTCAAGAAATAAGAAAAGCGGGCGAGGGTATCATACCCCCGCCCGTTTTTCTTATGCCTTGTCCGGGAGAGCCTCGAGGAGTCCCGCCGCCTCAAGTGTGCGATAGATCACGGCGGCGACCTGTTCGCGGGAGATCGGCTCTTGCCAATCGAAATTACCCGCTCCGTCTCCGGCAAAAATGCCCTTGCGCTTGCAATAGGCCGTAGCGGTCTCGGCCCATTTCGAGGGATTGTCCCCCGTCCCGGCGGGCTTGTCCGCCTCGGCGAGCCGCTTCGTAACCTCCTCCGCGATCTCCCCGTGACGGCTATACAAATACTCGCCGGGGCAAGCCTTGTTTGCAAACCACCGATGAACGGTCAAAACCATTTCGTCGGCTCCCGGCGTATAGGCGAGCGTCTTGTCCTTATCGCCAAACCACAAGAGCCGCTTTTTCCCGTTGCGCTTGCAAATATCGGTACATAGATCGAGGAGCGCGGAAAAGGCGGCGTCTTTCACGGCGTAGGGGTGAGCGGTATCGCTCGCGACCTCGATAGTAACCGCCCTGTGGTCGTTCGCGCCGCTCGAGGTACACCACGAGCGATCTTTTTCCTCGACGTACATACCGACGCGCCCGTCGAGTCCGATACCGTAATTCGAGCTCGCTTGTCTGCTGGACGGGGCGAAAATCTCCCCGAGCCGCTCCACTGTGCATTGACCGACGACACAATGGATAGAGATACGGTCGATCGCTTGATTTCGCGGGCTGTTCTTGTTCGGCGAAATCTGCGTATAGCTCACCAATGCGCTATTGCTCATGTCCTTTACCTCTCTTTCAGTTTGTCCGCTGGTCGCCCGTGTCCTCTACGGTCTTTTTGAGCTTCTCAATGAGTTTCAGCAGAAAGCCGGGGAGCGGTACGCCGATCTCGGAAATGTTCTCGAGGATAGAGATACACTCGTTAAGGACGAGCCAAATCGTAACGAGCAAGCCGAAAAAGTAGAACCCGCCGAGATCAACGCCGATCTCTCCCGCCGCCGTCTGGACTACCCAATCGGCGACAATCGCTACGGCGACGGCGAGGAGATAGGCGACCTTTTTAATAATCCCCAGCACTCCGACGCGGGAGGAGAGCTCTCTCCTAATCCACGCCTCGACAATGCCGGAGAGGTAGTCGATCGCCATAACGACGGCGAGGATAATCACCGGGACGGCGAGCTCGTGGAAATAGGCCGTAGCCGCCGCGAGCGTAACCGCAATCGCACTCCGTAAAGTTGTTTCTTTCATGTCTTGATACCTCCATTTGCTGTTATTCTATGTAGTCGAGTACGACGGTCTCTTTCCCCGGCAAAAGAGCGCACCCGCGAACGT
>JAMPCH010000095.1 GCA_023666265.1 Roseburia sp. | reverse complement strand
TCATTATAAAATTTAAGCCCGAACCGTCGCGGGTGTGTAGGAAATCCCTTAATTTTCGCTGACGAAAAAACGTAAGGGGGGGACAGATAAACAAAATGCGCCGTCTAGCCAAATCCCCCGAGCGGAAACCGTCCGACCCCGTTTAAGGGCATACAAGTTCGGAAAGCCCTTAAACGGGTTGAGGACATTTCCGCGAGGGTGACTTTCGGTTCCTTTGGTCAGCCAAAGGAACAAAAAATTTGCCACTAATTTTTAAATTTCCGCTTTTTATAAAAAGAGACGAATTTTTCCCGCTTTAATGCCCGTCACAAAGCGACTTCCGTCACTTTGGAAGGACAAAGCAGTGAAAAATTGCCTCAATCTTTTAAGCTTGTGATTTTTATAAAACGGGGCGAAAAAACACCCCCAAAACCCGCTCCTTCCCAAAACAAAACCAACCCAAATCGATCAAAAAAGAAAGGATCTGATCATATGAAATCCACTCCCGTTGAGGGCATGAAAGACTATCTCCCCGAGGAAAACGCGCTCCGTGAGGAGCTGATCCGTAAGATCACCGAGGTCTATACCGCGAACGGCTATCGCCGGATCGCGACCCCGATCGTCGAAACGCTCGAAAACCTCGACAACAGCGACGGCGGCGAGAACCTAAAGCTCATCTATCGGATCGAGAAGCGCGGCGAAAAGCTCGAGAAGGCGCTCGCCGCCGGCGACGCGAAAAAGCTCTGTGACCTCGGGCTTCGCTATGACCTGACGCTCCCGCTCGCGCGGTATTATACCGCCCATAGCGCCGAGCTACCCGTCCCGTTTAAGTGTATCCAGATCGACCGTGTCTATCGCGCCGAGCGCCCCCAAAAGGGGAGGATGCGCGAGTTTATTCAATGCGACATCGACATTCTCGGGAGTGAGAGCCTTGACTGTGAGGCGGAGCTTATGACCGTAACGGCGGCGGCGCTCCGCGCGATCGGGATCGGGCGCTTTCATATCGCGGTCAACCACCGCGCCGTGATCCGCTCGGTCATTTTAGCCGCCGGCTTCCCCGACGAGGCGGTCAACTCGGTCTGTATCAGTATGGATAAGCTCGATAAGATCGGCGCGGACGGGGTAAAGGCGGAGCTTCTTGATAAGGGCTTCGCCCCCGCCCCGGTCGATAAGCTCGCGGCGATCCTCGCCGACCCGCCGACGACCGCCGAGGGGCTAAAGGCGATCGGCGCGGGCGAGGCGGCGGACGAGCTTTTCGCCGCGATCGAGGCGGCGCGCTCGCTCGCGGACGGCGAATACGGGGTCGAGTTTGAGCTGACGCTCGTTCGCGGACAGGGCTATTATACCGGGATCGTTTTTGAGGTGATCTCGGACGAATTCGGCGGGACGGTCGCGGGCGGCGGTCGCTATGACGGTCTGATCGGGCGCTTCTCGGGGAAGGACGTTCCCGCCGTCGGCTTCTCGATCGGCTTCGAGCGGATCTATTCCGTCCTCTCCGAGCGGGGCGTTAAGGCGGGCGAAAGATCCCGCGCCGCCGTTCTTTATGAGGAAGGGTGCTTCCCCGCCGCCTATCGGCGCTCGCGGGCGCTCCTCGGCGATCATCACGTAACGCTTTTCCCGATCGGGAAAAAGCTCGGGAAGCAGCTCTCGCGCCTCGAACAACAGGGCTTCGCAAAAGCGGTCATCTATCGCGGCGAGGACGAGGAGGTCAAAGACCTCGGCGCGAGGGAGAAGGAATAAGGCTAAAAACAAAAGGCGATACCGCGTAACGATCGGCGGTATCGCCCTTTTTTTATCCTATCGCGCTTCCCTTACGAAATGCGCGAGATAGCTCTTAAAGTCCCCCCAAAGGCTCGGGATATGAAAGCCGTTATACATCAGGAACGCGCCGCTGAAGACCTTCCCCGTCTCCTCGTGGCGGTAATACGCGGTCTTGTCCAGTCCCTTGAGCTTGAGGCGATGCTCGAATACGCTCGGCTCTTTCAGGATTTGTACATACTCGAGGAGCGTTTCCGAGCCGTCCTTCGCGACGAACTGCCAAGCGTCAAAGCGATCGCTCGCGAAGGGATCGCCGAGGCGGTAATGATCCCCCTCGCGCACGAGCGGGTTATACTTGTTAAATTCCTCGATCTGCGCCTTGATCTCCGCCTTATCCGCATCGGAAATTTTCGTCACGTCGAGCTCATAGCCGAACGTCCCGACCATCGCGACGTGTCCGCGCGTTTGGAAGGGCGTGATCCGCCCGACGCAGTGGTTCGGGCTGTCGGAGACGTGCGCCCCGAAGCAGGAGCAAGGGTAACAGAGCGACGTACCGTACTGGATTTTGAGCCGCTCGATCGCGTCGGTGTCGTCGCTCGTCCAGATCTGCGGCGAATAATAGAGCATACCCGCGTCGAACCGCGAGCCGCCGCCCGCGCAGTTCTCGAGTAAAAGGTCGGGAAAGTCGGCGAGAAGCCGCTCCTGCATCTCGTAAACGCCCAGTACATAGCGATGCCAGATCTCGCGCTGGCGCTCGGGCGGGAGGATCTCGTTCCCGACCTCGGTGAGCTGGCGGTTCATATCCCACTTTACATATTCGATATTCGCCGAGGAGAGGATCGCCTTGACCCGCCGATAAATTTCTTCGCGGACGTCCTCGCGTGAGAAGTCGAGGACGAGCTGTGACCGCGCGGTCGTTCGCGGTCTCCCCTCGATATGGAGACACCAGTCGGGGTGTTCGCGATAGAGCTCGCTGTCCGGGCTGATCATCTCCGGCTCAAACCAGATCCCGAATTTTAAGCCGATCTTATTCACCTCGTCGACGAGGTATTTTAAGCCGCCCTTGATCTTTTCCTCATTGACGAACCAGTCGCCGAGCGAGCTTTTATCGTCGTTCCTGTGACCGAACCAGCCGTCGTCCATAACGAGCATCTCGATCCCCGCCTTTTTCGCCTCCCGCGCGATGTCGAGGAGCTTATCGGTGTCAAAGTTAAAATACGTCGCCTCCCAGTTATTGATGAGGATCGGGCGGCGGATATTTTTCCACTTCCCGCGAATGAGATTTTGGCGCATCACGTCATGGAGATTTCGCGACATCTTACCGATCCCCTCCGCCGAGTAGGAGTGGATGACCTCGGGGGCTTGGAAGGTTTCGCCGGGGGCTAAATGCCACGAAAAATCATAGGGGTTGATCCCCATCACGACGCGGGTCTTTTCGTACTGGTTCACCTCGGCGAGCGCGAGGAACGACCCGGAGTAACAGAGCGCGAAGCCGTAACATTCGCCGTAGTCCTCCGTCGCGGAATGATCGCAGAGGGCGATAAAGTTGTTGTGGGCGTGGCTCGTCGCGCCGCGGCAGGAATCGACCGACTGCTTCCCGAAGTGAAGGGGGAAGCGCTGGACATGGCGCTCTCTCGCCCACGTCCCGTAAAGCGTGATCATATCGTAATCCATCCGATCCAGCTCGATACAGGTCGAGAGGAGCCGCCTTATATCGAGCTCGTCCGCGCCCTTATTCACGACCCTGACCGAGCGGGTGATGACGTCGAGCTTCTCGAATACACCGTACTGTAAAACGATCTCGAGCCCGCTTTGCGGATCCTCACAGATCACGTCGAGGCTCGTCACCTCGTCGGGCGCGTTCGCGAACGTCGCGGGTAGCCCCGCGAGCCGCTCCTTCCCCTTATAAATACGATGAGCCTTATAATAAAGCTCACAGGCGCTCATACCGAGCTTGTCCATGACCTGAATACACGGCTCGCGAAAGTCGGCGACCCCCGAGGTCGAGAACTCGATCGCCGCGCAATCGAAGGAATGAGGACCCATCGCGTCGTGGACGGCGGGGATAAAGGGCGCGCCGTCCGGGATACGGAGGTTATAGGTCAGGTCGGTCTCCGGGACGCTCGCCCCATAGTATAAATGTAATAAGTTTTTACTCTCGGTAACGTGGAAGGCGTAAGTAGAGGCGGGAGTATCGAGCTTAAAGACCCGCGCCCTTTCGTCGTATAGGATCGGCATAGCGAAAATTTCCTTTCTGTTTGTTTTCTTTTTTATGGAAGGCGCGGTTTCCGCCCGCCCTCTTCCATTATACAGGATACGGAGGCTTTTTTCAAGGGCTTCTTTCGGAAAATATCCCGTCTTTTAGGGGACGGGATATTGCTTTTTATTCGCTTTAACTCTGAAGGATTTTTTGTATTTCTTCCTCCGAAATTCCGTATGCCCTCATTTTGGCGATCGTTTCGGCTCTTTCCTCGGCTCTCCCTTCCTCCCTCGCGCCGTGCATCAAGGAAGCCTCATCGTGTAGCGCCTTTTCTCTGATCCAAGCGACCTCGCGCATTTTTGCGTCCTCGCTCATATCATAGATCACCTTGACCGCTTTTTTCATGATCGGTACGTTTGTTTGTTCGTCGACAGCATACAAGATATGTTTGTGCCTCGGCAAATCCTCTCGGCACAAACTGCCTCCAGAGGAAAGGAATG
>JAMPCH010000094.1 GCA_023666265.1 Roseburia sp. | reverse complement strand
GTAAACGCCTATCGTAAGCGACGGCGGATCGTCCTCGCCGAGGATGTCGAGGACGGCGAATATGTCGGATGTGAGGAGCTTTCGCTCGAGAGCGTCGCGATCGGGAATATCTCGCGGGACGAGCTGGTCGATTTTATCGGGGAATTACCCGTTTCCCAGCGCGACGCGCTGATCTGTACCCGATTTCTCGGGCTCTCGCTCGACGAGACGGCGAAAAAGCTCGGGGTATCTCTCCCCGCTGTACGAATGCGCTTATACCGAGCGCGAAAAGCCATTTTAAAATTTACGCAGGAAAGGAACGAGGAATATGAGTAAAGAGGAATTTGAAGTATTATTGAGCGAGGCGTTGGGTGAGCTATGTGAGAGGGAGTATCACGCCTATGACGACTGTCCGCCGTATCGTCCCTCTCTTTATCATCGGCTCGCGATGAGACGGATCTTTCGCCTATACGACAAAAAAGTGAAGAAGCATTTAAAGGAGCAGAAGGAGAAGGAAAAAGCTCTCGCCCCCGACGAGCCGCCCGCCCCCGAGGAAAAGGCTCTCGCCCCCGACGAGCCGCCCGCCCCCGAGGAAAAGGCTCGATTAAGCCCGAGGAAAAAGGCGCTCTTGATCATGATCGCGATCCTCGGCGCGGCTCTATTGACGGGCGGGGCGGCTTTATATAATTCCGAGAGCTTTCACGGTCTGTTTTTTCACGATCACATTCAGATAAGACCAAACGATACGGAGACCAGCCCCGAGACGATCGAGGTCGAGTATTATTTACCCGAGATCCCGGCGGGCTTCCGGCTTGCGGAAAAGGACGCGACCGACGTCGACGTTTATTATCGGTATGAGGACGGATCGGGAAAATATATTATTTTTACTCAGGACGTCAAAGACGGCTATATCTCAAATCCCGACAACGAACACTCCGATCTTACGAAAATCCATATAAACGGTCTCGTAGGATATTACCTCGATTCCTCGGACGAAAATTCATTCTACTTTGAGATCTTTTGGGACAACGGAGATTACATATTGAATGTATCGACAAATTTAACCAAAGAAGAAACTTTAAATTTAGCGAAAAGTGCTAAAATTTTAGAAAAATAGAAATTTTTTGGATTTTTCGCGTTACTTTTTGACCCCCCAAATTGTTTATATATATGAGGGGCGAAAACTCTCGGAATTTAAGGAAAGGAGGGAATCGAATGAAGAAGCTGAAAAAAACGCTTGTTTCGCTGTTGACGGCTCTTTGTCTTTGTACGGGGACGGCGGTCTCTGCCGAAGCCGCCCGCCCGATCGGGGGCGAAACGGTCATGCCGATGTATGAGATCGCGAATAATCCCACCGCAAAACTAAGCATCAGCGGTACGACCGCAACTTGTACAAGCGAAACAAAAAGTCAAAGCGCGGTGAGTATCACCGTGACGCACACGCTCCAGAAAAAAAGCGGAAGCTCAAGCTGGAGCGACCTACCCGACACGACGCAGTCGAAAACGGTCAGCGCGAGCAATATCCGTTTCACGTCGACCGAAAGCGGCTTAGCGAGCGGTACTTATCGCCTAAAGGCTGTCTTTACGCTCAAGAACGCGAGCGGTAAGACCGAGACGTTCACGATCTACAGCGACGAAAAGAGCTGTTAGAACGGGAAAGCGAAGTTTTTGAAAGGGAGGAGGTGATAGACGAAAAAATTTTATTACGGCCAAAATAACGGACAAAAACGTTAAGACCGGGAAAGCGAAAGCGCTTTCCGAAAAAGAAACGTAAATCAACGCCCTTGACGGGCAAAGAAAGGAAAAAACATGAGTAAATTGCTAAAAAGCGTAGCTGTTGTTACGATAATAATGTGCATAGTGACAGGCTGCAAATCAGAGTCTCTAATAGAGAATGATATTTTCGCGAACAATCCCGACCCGACATATAAAAACATTGAGATCATTGAACCTGATCCCGGGACAGGGTCGCCGCAATCTTATGAGGAGCTTCAGGATTATTTAAATCCTGAAAAAATGAATTTTTTTGCTTTTCAGATTCTTGATGTATATTCCCCCGAGGAAGCATATGAGATTACAGGGGACGACATGTTTGTTCGAGATTTAACGACATTATTCAAATCAACGCTGACCTATGACTTTCTAAACGAAAAATCTGTTGAAATTGAAATCAACATAGCAAAAGCGGGAACCCCTAAAAGGCAGTATGAGGGATCGCCTCTTTATGAAATCGGCGAGGAATATGCGGCATACTTCACCGATCTGGACTTCAACGATACTTGGCAGGTTGCATGCCCGGAGATGCTTTTTACCTTGAAAAGTGACGGCATGCGAGAGTATGCGCTTCACTCGTATGCATGTATTGATTTTTCAACAGCCACGGGAACATCGCTTGATCTCGGCGTCAAAGATGGCGAAATTTCTGTGATTACTTCAACCGAAAACAATCCTGTACGATTTGTTCATCAATATGATGTCATAGAATTAGCCGAATTTTTCCGAGAGGATTGGACGTCAAGAGGCTATTCTTTTAAAGCAGACGAAGAAAAAAAGGAGGAAATGTCATGAAATTATTTAAAAGAATATGCATAGTTGGTCTTTTGGTTGGTTTTTGCACAACAATAACGATTTGTGCAAGTGCCCACTCCCAAGCGACCGGTTGCAAGCACGAATCAGCGTATACAGGATGGGACATTTATGAGGACAGCGTACATTGCGCTTCTTACAATGAATGGATTACTGTCGATAAAGGTCCTTTTTCGGATGATAATTTTGGAAAATATATAACTTCTGCCGTTAGCTCGTGGAACGATGCAACTTTTAACGGAAGTTCTTTGCTGAAAATGAAGGAAAGTTCATCGGGATTTATCGTGTTTAAAAATAAGACGAATAAACAAATGAGCGCAATAAATCGTGACAGCAGTTGGGGTTGCGTCAGAAGAGGTGTTGCAACATATGACACAACAACAAATCACTACAGCACAGCCGCAGGAAGCGTGGAGGTATGGATTAACTGGAATGATATTCTAAGCAAAAAATCGTCTGGTTGTTCTACTCATACCGCCCTTCACGAACTCGGTCATGTAATCGGATTAAAAGATATTTCTGAGGATGTTTCCCCAAATGCATATTTAATGTGTAATGGGTTCGGTAGTTCGTATTCTATTCCAAAATCTATCACCGAAAACGACAAGCAGGGAGCGGCAGTTATTTTAGGTCAGCACACGTCACACTCTTTTCAAACATACAAAAAACATAATGCAACATATCACCGAACAACCTGTACAGTATGCGGGATTTATAAGTTAGAAAAACATCAGAAGGAGAATGGGGCGTGTAAGTACTGTGGACAAGCATAAGTAAATCCTCTGTGTTCAAAATATGCCTTCTTCTATGAAAATTGCCTTTGCTCTCATTATTTTAAAGTGGGAAGCACCTCTATCATAAAAAAATCAAGAATACAACAATTGAGCCTCTTTCCCTCCCGTCCCGGGAGGGAAAGCCGTTTTATCGAGACCCGCCGAGAGGAACGCCTTCCATAAAAAATAAAACCAAAACTCCCCGTCCGTTAAGATTGACATATCCCAAAGGATATGCTATAATATAATCAAACAAACTACCCCAAAGGGAGAAAATCTATGAAAAAACGAACCCGTTCCCTCTCGCTCTTGCTGACGCTCGCGCTTTGCGGTTGCGCGACCGAGGCGGACGCTCCGACGGAGCTTACTTTTGCGGTCGAGCGCGTTTACTCCCCCGACTACGCGCTCTCGGACGAGGAGCTCGCGGAGCGGTACGCCGACCTTTTACCCAAGCTTTATCCGTTCGGCGCGGAGAATGTCGAGGAGAGGATCTCCGCCGAGGGGCTCGCGTATTTTACCGAGATACGCGAGCGCGCGCTCGAGGATTACGCGCTCGGAGAATACGAGGAGCAGGACGAGGAAGCGCTACGCGAAATGTATGATTTTATGCTGGATGAGCGGCACTTTTTCCCGGCGGCGGACGGCGGGCTTTTCGCCGTGTACGGCTATCGGCTGATCGGTGGGGAGTACGCGGCCTTTTACGACGTTTTTTACCTCTCGGTGTCGGAGGAGGCGCTCCTTTACAGCGAGCGTCTCCCACAGGTCAGCGCGGACTTTTTGGGGAACGGCGAAAAGCTGATGATCTTTCTCTACGATATGCCGCTCGCGCCCTGCCGTATTCTTGATCGCTACGGCGAGACCGGGCGGATCGGCTCTTGGGATATTGAGGTGGTCGTCCCGGCTGATGTGGGGAATGGAACGATCAAGGATTAAAGGTTTTTTGATTTCTTTAAAACGCGCGGGGTTATTTTTTTGGAAGGCGTACTTTGGGCGGGGTTTCGTTTCTTTTTCCAACAAGAGCAATTTTGGGAAATTGCGGCAAATGTTTTGTTCCTTTGGCTGACCAAAGGAACCGAAAGTCACCCTCGCGGAAATGTCCTCAACCCAAGGGTCTGGACGGTTTCCGCTCGGGGGATTTAGCTAGACGGCACATTTTGATTTCCTGTCCCCGCTTACGTTTTTTCGTCGGCGGAACTTACGGAATTTCCTACACACCCGCGACGGTTCGGGCTTAAATTTTATAGTGATACCCTCTTGGGATGTTCCTTCTGCG
>JAMPCH010000093.1 GCA_023666265.1 Roseburia sp. | reverse complement strand
TCGACCGCGCACTCGAACGGACGGCGCGGCTCGCGCTCGAAGGAGCGCGGGAGCGCTGTCCCGTTCGGACGGGGCGGCTCAGAGACAGCCTTAAATACGAGCGGGAGGGGGCGGACGCGGTCGTTTCGGCGAATACCGACTACGCGGTATTCGTCGAGCTCGGGACGGGAAGGATCGCGCCGAAGCCCTTCCTCCAGAGCGCGCTTTATGAGGCGGCGGAGGGCGCGGCGGAAATTTATCGGGAGGAGATCTTTAAATCATGATCGACATCAAACCTTGGATCGCGGGGAAGCTCGGCGACCTCGCGCCGATCGAGCTGTCCTTTGGACGGGTCGGGCGAAAGCTACCCGTGATCACGATCACCGAGACGGAGAACAGCGCTCGGGTCGTCTTAAACGGCGCGGAGCGGATCAGTCGGATCACGCTCCAGCTCGACGCTTACGCGCCCTCGGCAGAGGAGACGGAGGCGCTCGCCGCGCGGATCAACGAGCGCCTGACGGCGGCGGGACTAAAGCGGAGCTTTTCACAGCTCATGACCGACGGGGACGTACCGAGAAGGTGTATGCGGTATACCTGTGGCGCGGACGAGGTCGAGGGGCGGATCGTAACACTTTAAGAGAAGGCGGAGGGGGCGCACGCCTTCCCCAAAAAAATAAGGAAGGGAACTTAAGGATATGGAGCTTATCAGCAGCGGAACGAAATATTATTTAAACGGGAACAGCCTTTATGGGCTGAAATCCACGCCGGATATGGGCGGGAGCCGCGAGAAAAAGCAGGTCACGAACCTACTCGACACCGCGCACCGCTATATCGCGGGACTTTATAAGAACGACGAACTGACGTTCGGCTTTTATTACAACAGCGCACAGGCGAACCCGAACGTCACGAGCGGACAGGTCGCGGCGGCGTATCAGACGGCGCGGGCGGTCGAGCGGTCGGGCGCGTCGGTCGCGCAGAAGCTCGAATTTCCCGACGGGACAAGCTTTAGCTGGTCGGGACAGATCGCGACGAGGATCAAGAGCATGAACCCCGACGGGGTCATGGAATTCAGCATCATCTCGATCCCGGGAACGCCGCTCACGCACAGCTCGGATAGCTAAGGAGGAGAAAAAAATGACACAAGCGGGGAAAAGCACCCTCCCGTACACCGATCTTAAGGTCGGGGGGAAAAATTATATGTTAAGGCTCACGGCGCGGTCGGCGGTAAGGCTCGAGGAACGGCTGGGCTGTTCGATCTATGAGGGGGCGAAGCGGCTCTCGGAGATGAGGGTCGTGATCGAGTTTTTATTCGCGCTCGTCGAAAGTCTCTCGCCCGAGATCACGAAAAACGCCGTTTATCTTTTATTCGACGAGTATATCACCGAGGGCGGGACGCTAAAAAGGCTCAACGGGATCATCGCCGAGGCGCTCGGAAATTCGGGTTTTTTCGACGAGGGGGCGGAGGATACGGGAACCCCGCCCGAGACGGAAACTCCGCCCGAGACGGAAGCCTCGCCGACGCGGCGCGAAGCGCTTCGGAGCTGAACGGGACGCTGAGAAAAGAGGCGCTTATGATCCTTCCCGACCCCGAAAAGCTCTGGACGCTTACGGCGGCGGAGCTTTATGAGCTGGCGGCGGCGGGGGAACGGCTGCGCGCTCGGCGGGTGAGCGACCTTCTCCGCGCGAACGAGCTTCTCGCCTTTAATACCGCCGCGCTCGTAAGGGCGGGGAAATTCCCCGAAACGCCGGAGGAAGCCTTCCCGAAAAGGGCGTATGACTGGCGGGAGGCGAAGGCGGAGATGGAGCGGATCGCGGCGGAGCTCGGGAGATAAAGCGCAAAAAAGAAAGGAGAACGGAATTGACAACGGAACAGCTGAATGTGATCATTACGGCGCAGACGGACGATTTTACGGAAAAGCTTTCGGCGGTCAATCGGGCGCTCGGCGAGACGATCTCGCTCGCCGAGCGAGCCGCCGCCGCCGCCGCGCGGGTCGTCGACCCGACGGACAGCGGCGAGGCGGGATATACGTCGGAGGGGATCTTTACAACACCGGCGGCGGTCGAGACGGAGGACGGGGGCTTCCCGTCCGCGCCGCTCGGGAGCGCGAGAGACGCCGTCCGAACGGCGTCCGAAGCGGGGACGCAAAGCGCGATCCGGGACGCGGGGGTCGCGGTGATCCCCGATACGGGGGTCACCGCAATCGGGGCGGTCTCGCCCGTTTTTGCGACGGCGAACGCCGTAAGGGTCGATCGGGATCAAACGCCGTTCGGCGTATACCTACGCGAGAGCCGAGCGGCGCGGGACGGGGACGAGGCGACGCCGATCGAGATCCGAACGACCGTCGAGCTCGACGGGGATCGGATCGGGGAGGCGGTCGCCTCGTATAACGGGCGGAGAAATCGGATCACGGACGGATTTACGGAGTGACGGGTTTACGGAATAAAAAGAAACGGGGAGAAGGAAATGTATTTTTTAAAGATCGGTGAAGAAGAGCTTCCCACGCCGAGCTATTACGCCGTCAACGCGGACGACATCGACAGTACGGACAGCCGACGCTCGGACGAGACGGGACAAATGCACCGAAGGAGGCTACGCGCGGGGGTCGTGACCTGTAACGTAAAATGGATCTTAAACGGGGAACAGACCGCCGCGCTCCAAGCGCTTTTAGCCGAGCCGGAGCTTAAGGTGAGCCTACTCGATCCGGCGAGCGCCGACTATCGCGAATGCATCATGTTCGCGAGCAAGCTCGGCAGTACCTTTTATCAGCAACAGGGCGGGAGCGTCTCGGCGAGCTATTGGGAGATCGCCTGTACCTTAACGGAGTATTAAGGCAACACCGCACAATTACCGGCTACGCCTTTGCCGTCCGATTGACAGCCATATTTTCCGCCATATCGCACAGAATTTTTTTGAAAGGCACAAAGCCTTCCTGCAAAAATTCTGTACAATCTGACAAAAAATCTGGCTGCCACTCGAACGACAATAATTATGCGGTGTAGCCTTAAAAAGGGGGAATCGATATGTATACGGTCAGTAACGAATATCGGGAAGCGATCGCGAAGCGGTATGTGACCGATCGGATCGCGGGGACGATCACGCTCGCGGACGGGACGGAGCTAACGATCACGGACGGGACGCTCGTGAAAAATTCCTTAAAGATCACGCACGAGCTTTGCGGCGAGTATAAGATCGGGACATTTCGGCTCGGGTGTCTCAGGATTGCGTTTTTTGACGACAACGCGCTTTTACGGGACTTCACGGACGCGAAGATCTGTCCCGTTTATGAGATCCTGACCGAGGCGGGGTGGGAATCCGTCCCGATGGGGATCTATTACGCGGACGGGACGAGCGTAAGGCGAAAGCGGGATACCGTTTCGCTGACGGCGTATGACGGCGGGATCGTCTTTGATCGGGTCTTATCCGAGGCGATAAGGGGAAGGAGCGCGACCGCCGAGGATATGATCGCGGCGGCGTGTGAGGAATGCGGCGCGGTCTTTGGCGGGATCGCGGAGGGGCTGACGAACACGGCGGTAAAGGTCGGCGCGGCGAGCCGACAGATACAGACCTATCGCGACCTGATCGGCTGGTGCGCGGCGCTTCTTTGCGCCTACGCCGTGATCGACCGAACGGGGGCGCTGAGGCTCATTCCCGCGAAATACGGGGTGAGCGAGGACGATCGGACGGAGATCATCACGGATAAGCGCCTGAGCGAGGCGGAGCGCGACAGCATTTATGTGACCGACACCCGCGCGTATATCGCGACGCTCCACGTCTATCACGGCGGGACGATCAAGACCTATCTCTCGGACACGGTACAGGAGGACGAACAAGCCGCGCCGGCGGTCTATACCCTCGCCGAGAACCCGATCCTTCTCGAAACGCTGAGCGACACGGAGCGGGATCGGATCAACGAGAGCTGGCTCGCGTATATCGACGGCTTTAAGCAAAGGGGGATCGAGGCGGAGATCTACGGCGACCCCGCGCTGGACGTGGGGGACGTGATCCGCTGTTCGGGCGGGGACGTTGACCAGCGGCGGAGCATTGTCGGGCTGGTCACAAGGCAGGAATGGCGGTATCGCAATTTCCACACGATTACCTGTGCCACGCCGCAGCTCGCGGGGACGGCGAAGGATCGTTCGGTGGCAGTCGAAAGTCAGACGGAGAAGCGGCTGAACGCCGCTTCTTCTACCCCCTACACCGCCGGGCAAGGCATCACGGTCACGGGTCAAGAGATCGGGCTAAAGGTCGCGGGGAAGGGGAGCTATTACAACGGCAACTGGCAAAACCTCATCGGCGGCGTCTATATCGACACGATGACGACGGGGAGCGCGAACTCGCTCAACGTAGACAGTATGGGGATCTTACGCCTCCTTCCCGCGAAGGTCGGGACGATCGGCGGGGTAAGCCCGGGAATGGGGCTAAGGCGGTCGAGCGCGAGCTCGTCGGATAACGCGGGCGCGATCACGGTCAATATCGGGAAGGGGCTTAGTCTCACGAAAAAATCCTCGTATAATTCGACGTATGATTCGGGCTACGAGATCACGCCCAAGCTCGGGGAGGGGCTTTATTTTGATGATGACGGGAAGATCAATGTTTTAACCTCGGACGAGAGCGGAGGCGGCGGGGCAGGATATGTGATCAAGGCACAAGGAATAAACATATATGCCGAAAACTATTTAAACG
>JAMPCH010000092.1 GCA_023666265.1 Roseburia sp. | reverse complement strand
ATTTCTGTTTTGTTGATTTAGCACAATTGGATTTATTTTTCAAACAAGACCTAGTTTCATCGGAAAACATCATTGCCACAAAGATTTGATTTCTTTTGGTGATTGGCGGAATAGAAACGCAATCATATTTTTTCTTATATAATTGCCGAAGCAATGCTACCAAATTTTCACAACGTTGAAAAGCATCACCTTGTTGTTTTATTCCATCAATGATACTCCAAGCTTCTTCATTAACAACTTTTGTATCTTCCAAAAATGCTTCTACCTCATAAACCCACTCACTTACATTAGGCTGTTTGGGATTATCTATGAGTTTCTTTAATAATTCCTTTTCGTTCACAAAAATTCACCCCGTAATTTCCTCAATAATTCTATCAATCTCCGTCCGAAGCACATTCTCCCGCGCCACGATCTCCTCAATCTCGGCGTTCAGCTTTACAATGTCGATCTTCTCCCGCGTGTCCTCGGCTTCAACATATGTCGAGACCGAAAGATTGTAGTCGTTCGCGGCGATCTCGTCCCGCGCCGCCAGCCTTGAAAAATGCTCGATCTCCTCGCGCTTCGCGAATACGGAAACGATCCGCTCAATGTTTTCGGGCGTGAGCTTATTATTGTTCGTCACCTTGACGTACTCGCCCGACGCGTCTATAAACAACGTTTTACCGTCCGCCTTGCCCTTTTTCATCACCATAATACAGGTGGCGATCGACGTTCCGAAAAAGAGATTGCTCGGGAGCTGGATAACGCAGTCGATAAAGTTGTTGTCGATCAGATATTGGCGAATTTTCTTCTCCGCGCCGCCGCGATACATGATCCCCGGAAAGCAGACGATCGCCGCCGTACCGTTCGCCGCCAGCCACGACAGCGAGTGCATAATAAACGCGAGGTCGGCTTTTGACTTCGGCGCGAGAACTCCCGCAGGCGAAAAGCGCGGGTCGTTGATCAGTAAAGGATTTTCGTCGCCCGCCCATTTTATAGAATACAGCGGATTGGAAACGATAAGCTCGAACGGCTCATCGTCCCAATGCTGCGGCGCGGTAAGCGTATCCTCACAGGCGATATTAAACTTATCGAACTCAATATCGTGTAAAAACATATTGATACGACAGAGATTGTAAGTCGTGATGTTGATCTCCTGCCCATAAAAACCTTTACGGACTTTATTGTGACCGAGGATCTTCTCGGCTTTCAACAGTAGCGAGCCCGAGCCGTACGCGGGATCGTACACCTTGTTGACCTCGGTTTTTCCGACCGTGCCGAGCCTTGTCAGTAACTCCGAAACATCCGCCGGCGTAAAGAACTCGCCGCCCGACTTACCCGCGTTGGACGCGTACATCGTCACCTCTGTAAAATAATTCAATTACCATTTTAAGATCGTTGGCGATCTTTTCGTTTTCCCGCTTTATAACATCGGTCGTTGCCTTTAAATCCTCGATTTCGTGAACGACATCAACCAAACATTTCCATTGTTCTTTTGTCGACTTCCCGATATTTTGATTATTAAACCGTAAATGTGTTGTTTTTAAAACAATAATGGCGACCGAGTACGGCTTTTCATTTATATCAAAGTTATTTTTTATATACATCAAAATGTTTTCGATAGTGGTCAACATCTGTGAAACGGCTATTTTTTGTCCGTTATATTCGCCTAAAACAGTCGTTCCCGTCAATTTCTTTGTTTGTAAATGATTAAATTTCAAGTCGTTGAACATTTCCCGTCTCCCTTTGTCAAACTATTTTAATTGTCATAATATATTATACCATATTTGTTGGGAAATTTCAAGATACTTCTGTGTTTTCAAACAGCGTTTTCTTTCCTTTGTTTTTCTGCGATTGTCCAATATCTGTTGCAGCACAACACGGGTTTCCCCGATTTTTTCAAAAAAACCCTTGACAAACGGGTAAAAAAGGTGTATAATACGCTTTGGTATTATGAAGGATAAAGACTGGGTTGACAAAATCCGGTCTTTCTTATTTGTTTTTGTGCTTTTCTTTTTGGGAAGGCGTGCCGCTCGGCGCGTCCCCGAAAAGGGGCAGTCGCCCGCCGCTCGCGGGGACAAAATTCACAAAAATATAACCGTCACATTATTATAAGGAAGGGAAGGATCGCTACGGCGGAGAAAAACGAAAGGATCGAGGAGCGCGCCTATCGGCTCGCCGCCCCCCTCGTCGAGGAGCGCGGCTATCGCCTTTGGGACGTATGCTTTGAGAAGGAGGGCGCGATGTGGTATCTCCGTATCCTCTTTGATAAGGACGGCGGGATCGACAGCGACGAATGCGAGGCACTCTCTAAGCCGCTCAACGACCTTATGGATCAACAGGATTTTATCGCGAAGGTCGACGTCCTCGAGGTCGGCTCGCCCGGGCTATCGAAGCGGCTCAGGAAGCCGGCGCATTTTAAGACTTGTATCGGCGAGCCGATCCGCGTCACGATCCGCGACGAAAAGGGGAAGGAGGTCGGCGTTTACGGCGTTCTCGGCGAATATCGCGAGGACGGGACGTTTCTCCTCACCGAGGATGGGAAAGAGCCGCGAACGTTCGCGGTCAGCGAGTGTGTAAAAATCAATTCCGATCTATAACAAGGCAACACCGCACGATTACCGCCGGACTTCGCCGTGCGAAGTCCTCGGCTTATGCGGTGTAGCCATAGGATAATCTGACGACTGGGAGGTACAACGGAAAATGGCTAAATCATCATCGGCGAATACGGGGGAGCTTTTTGAGGCGCTCACGCTCCTCGCCAAGGAAAAAGGAATCGACGCGGAGATCCTCATCGAAAAGATCCAGACCGCGCTCGTCATCGCGATCAAAAAGGACTATCCGCATAGCGAGAATACCGTATTCGACGTCGACATCGCGAAGGGGAAATTTGACGTCGCGATCCAAAAAAACGTCGTCGAGGAGGTCGAGGATCCCGCGAACGAGATCAGCTTAGAGGAGGCGCGCGAGCATAGCCGCCGGATCAACGTCGGCGACGTCTGTACGATCAAGCTCGATACAAAAAAATTCGGGCGGATCGCGGCTCAGACCGCGAAACAGGTCATCAAACAAGGGATCAAGGAGGTCGAACGCAACCAGCTCGTAGAGCAATGGGGCGGGCTTCAAAACGAGGCGATCTCCGCCTCGGTCATAAAGGTCGAGCCCGGGACGGGGAACGCCGCCGTTATGATCAACGGGAACGAAGTGATGCTCTTTAAGAGCGATCAGCTCCCGAACGACGACCTCGCCGAGGGCGACATCGTTAAGGTCTTTGTCTCCGGCGTTTCGGCGAGCGACCGCCGCCCGACGCTCCGCGTTTCGAGAACGCACCGCGACCTGATCAAGCGGCTCTTTGAGCTCGAGGTTCCCGAGATCTATGACGGGACGGTCGAGATCCGCGCGATCAGCCGCGAGCCCGGCGCGAGAAGCAAGATCGCCGTTATGAGCAACAACGAGAACGTCGACGCGCTCGGCGCTTGTATCGGTCCTCAGCGGAGCAGGATCACGAAAATTTGTGAGGAGCTTCGCGGGGAAAAGATCGACGTCGTCAAGTACAGCGACGACCCCAAGGAGTTTATCAAGCAGGCGCTAAAGCCCGCCGACGTATTGAGCGTCGACATCCCCGACGAGGAGATAAAAGCCTGTTCCGTCGTCGTCCCCGACCACCAGCTCTCACTCGCGATCGGGAATAAGGGTCAAAACGCCAAGCTCGCCGCGCGGCTTACCGGCTTTAAGATCGATATAAAGCCCGAGAGCGGCTTCTTTGAGGGTTAAGCCTATGGGAAAGAACATACCGCTCCGAAAGTGTCTCGGCTGTGACGAGATGCTCGGGAAAAAGGGCATGATCCGCGTCGTAAGAGCGCCCGACGGGGCGATCTCGATCGACGAAACGGGAAAAAAGTCGGGGCGCGGCGCTTATCTCTGCCGCGACGCCGAATGTTTAGCCAAGGCGAGGAAAAAACGCGGGCTCGAGCGCTCGTTAAAGTGCGCGATCCCGCCGGAAATATATGAAACGATCGAACGGGAGATGAAAAAGGCTTGAGACAGATCGGATATTACAAACCGGCTCTCCCTTATCCGAAAGAGAGGGTGATCTCAATGAAAAGAGCGCTCGGGACGCTCGGGCTTTGTCGTAAAGCGGGGAAGCTCATCTATGGCTTTGACAGCGTCACGGAGGAGATCAAAAAGCCGAAAAATACGGTCGGCGGCGTAGTCCTCGCCGACGACCTCTCGGAGAAATCAAAAAAAGAGGTACGCTACGTCAGTGACAAATACGGCGTGGCGGTCGCCCTACCCGGCGTAACGATGGATGAGCTAAAGTCCGTCACGGGGAAGCATACGGGGATCGTCGCGATCCTCGATAAAGGGCTGTTTCGCGCAATCACCGATACATCAAATAAACCGGAAAAAACATCCGTAAAACTGGGGGACATCGAATGACACAAAAGGAACAGAAATGTAGGATCAAGGACGCCGCCGACGACCTTAAATTAAGCGCGGCGGAGGTCGTAGACCTCCTTAAAACGCTCACCGGCGCGGAGAAAAAACCCGCCGGGAGCATCACCGAGGGCGAGATGAACCTCCTCCTCGAATATACCTCGCAAAAACACGAGGTCGCGAGCTTTGACGCTTATTTCGCCGAGGGCGAAAAAAGACGCGCCGAAAAGCCGAAGGCGGAGAAGCCCGCCGAGACGGCGGCGGAGGAAAAGCCCGCCGAGGCGAAGCCCGACCAAAAGGCGGAGAAAGCCGAGAAGGCGGGTAAGACGGAGAAGGTCGATAAGCCCGAGAGCGCGGAGAAGCCCTCGGCGAAGGCGGATAAGTCCGCCCCGAGAGCGGAGAGACCCGCCGATAAAGCGCGGGAGGAGAAGCCCGCCGCCCGCGCGGATCGCCCGACCGACGGTCGTCCGCCGAGGGGAGAACGCCCGCAGGGCGCGAATAAAAACGAGCGCGGCGACCGAAACGATCGGGGCGACC
>JAMPCH010000091.1 GCA_023666265.1 Roseburia sp. | reverse complement strand
CTCGATCCTCTCCACGCCTTCGCTTTCAATCGCGAAGGCTTTCGCGAGCCGATCCGCGACCTCGACGGATTTTGTTAAGTATACGAGATATTTTTTCATAAGGTTTCTTTCCCTTCCTCGATTTCTTTTTTATAGAGCTTCGCGAACATTCGCGCCGCCATGTCGAGCATTGCCTCGTCCTCCTCGACAGTCAGCCGAATTTTCGGTAAAGTCGGCGGCGGAGGTTCTTTTCCCTTCATCAACGCCTTGTATCGCTCACGCGCGGCGGAGAGGGAGCTTGATACGATGATCATGTTTTCACCTGCCTTTTCACGCTTCGCTTACTCGAAGCTGTTCCCAAGCGCTTTCGCTTTCCACAAAATCCTCTATCACCGGCAGTCCGAAGTGACGAAGCAAAAGCTCCGTTTGACGGGCGATCTTTATCGCCGTACTGTTCTGTCGCTCCATTGCGATACGGACGTTTTTAATCAGGCTCGAAACCTCGCCGGCTGAAGTAGCTTTCGGCGGATACATCTGCGTTCCGCGCTCCGAAGTAAGCCGTTCGCGCATTTTCTCGAACGCGGTCACATATGCCGCCGTAAATAAAACGCCCTTTTTGCCCGTGAGCTTATTTGCGATCATGTCGCAGCCTTTACGGGTGATGAGATAGCAGGGCATTTCCCTGTTCTGCTCGTTGGTATACGACGCTTCCACAAAGAAATCGGACTGCGCAATTTTGCTCTCTCCTAAATATTCGCAATAGGTGCGGATTGTACGAAGCAATTCCTTGTGCGGTCTCTCAATAGCTTCCGCCACGTCCCGACTATCGGCGTAAAGCTGTCCGTCGGTGTTGATCAGGTTTAAGTTCATGTTAGTCCTCCTTGAATTCACTTTCATGGCGAATAATATCACTAGCAGAAATTCCTAGTGCCTTGGACAGCCTGTCAATAACGGTAATATCCATACGCTTCTGACGTTCTCTGTTCTCGATTTGATTGTAGTAGCTTTCCGAAATGTCAAGTTTTTCTGCCAACTGTTTCTGCGTCAGATTCTTTTCTTTTCGCAAAGTTACAAGATAATTCCGCATTAAAGCACCTCCATCTTTGCGTTTTGCAATCGATTGTAATTTAATAATAACATGTTCTTTGCGATTTGTCAAGCGCTTTTTAAAAATTTCTTGACATTTTGCAAATTCGCTTGACTTTGCAAAATGCAAATGTTATAATAATATTGAAAGGAGGGGTGGATCATGGAGAAGCTGAAAGAATTAAGAAAAGAAAAGGGCATATCGTTAAAAGAATTGGGCGCTGAAATGGGCGTAGCTGAAAGTACGATGTCCTTGTATGAAAACGGAAAAAGGCAGCCGGATTATGAGACCCTCTTAAAACTAGCGGAATATTTCGGAGTAACGGTAGACTATCTGTTACGAGGGAATGACAATTTTGAACGCTTGCCAGAGGAGTTAATCATACTCAACCGGAATGCAAAGAAAATGTCTCCGGAAAAAAGGAAAAAGCTCCTTGAAATGGCACGTGTCATGTTCAAGGAGGATTTCGATGAGTAAAAAGCCAGATTATAATCTTGCCACAAACAAAGCGTATGAAACCCTAAAGCTTTATTATGGTTCTTTTCCGAAAATTAACGTATACGAAATTATTCGCTCCTGTCCCGACATTCGTCTGCACCCTTATACCGAGGTAGCTAACAGATTCAACTTGTCTTATTTTGATTTTTTACGCCATGTTGAAAGCGATCATGGTTTTACTATTTATAATAAAACCAAAAACGTGTGGATTATCTGTTACAACAACTTTAAAGATGAATATACGCTTCGATTTACTTTAGCTCACGAATTAGGACACGTTGTTTTAAAGCATGAAGAAGATAACGAAATTGCCCGCTGTGAAGCGGACTGTTTTGCTCGAAATTTGCTTTGCCCTGTCCCTCTGCGGGAAGGACTTGGCATAAAAACTGTAAGTGACTATTGCAATTGCTTCGGAATAAGTGAACATATGGCTAGTATCACCAAAGAATATGAGAGTAACGACAGCTATTATATCACAAAGGAAAATTACAACATGGTTAATCAAAATATATATGGGTACTTTTTGGGATATACGCCTAAATATTTGTATGGCATATAATTTTATTATAACTTTTTAAATCACACACAAGGGAGAAAATGACAAAATGGAAATATTAAATTTTCAAGAAGCAAAAATGTTGAACTACTGGAACGGAATACGTTGCGGAACTGTGATAAGGAACTACAAACTCGATGAGTTCGGCGAAAGGATCAACACGATTCTTCCCGAATTTATAGATAATGGGTTGTTAAGAATTTCGTCGGGTAAAGAAAATGTTTCGCGGGAGAACATTCCAAAATTAAAAGAACTTCTGAAACAACAAGGATTAAGTGCGGCAGGGAAAAAGTCGGAGCTGGTAAAGCGAGTTTGCGACAATTTCTCTGAGCAAGAACTTAATTCGTACTTTACTGAAGCGGTTTATATACTCACCGAAAAAGGTCAGAAAGCGATAGATTCCTTTGAATTGTTTTTTCTTAACGATGAGTTTAATTGCGATTTTATGAGTGAGGAATTAAAGACGGCAAAAGAAAGTTATCTCAATGAGGAACCGTTGGAAATCCTACAAAAAATGTTACTTCGACGTTTTAATAAACAGTTTGCCGCAAAGGACAGCAAAATCGAGATTACCTGTCATAATATAATAAGAATTTTAAAAAGAAAAAATGATTATCAAAATATGTTGCTGTTTTTGTGGGTAGCAACATATAACGAGATGTGCGGTTGCTCACATCGTACAGATACTTATTATGTTTATCTTGTTCGATTTCCGTTACGAGAACCTACATATATAAATGATTTTGACTTATGCAAAAGCGCTCTTGGTTGGACTTTGGAAGAATTCTGTGACTTTATCCGTGAAAGAGCTTTTTCGAGAGCTATGGAAATGCCGTTTTCTTTCTTTCACAATGAAGAATTGCTGAAAGTTGTATGTGATCGGCTATCGGGCAACGAAAAGCCGATTACTCCCGAAAACTATGATTTGGCGTTGCCTATTAAAAATCATCCGGAATATGATTATTTCGGCGAATAGAACAAAGATTGTGGAAATTTGAAAAAAGTGACCCAAAGAAAAAGACCGAAAGAAAACATCGAAATATAAAAAAGAAGAAGGCATAACAATTGAGACACAATACAACAGAAATTTTAAACCAACTCGCCGAGCTGGCGAAAAGCTACCCCTTTGACAAGCCGGAACATGATGAGGCGGAACGGCTGATGAAAGAATTTGAGGAAACGATCCTTCAAAAGCTGTCCCCGATCGTGACGGAGAAGTTCACATCCGTTCCGATCAAGCGAAAAGGTTCTCCCAAGCGGAGACATAAACGCTTCTAAGCGTACAAGTAGGCGCTTTCGGCGATACAAGAAAAAATATAACAATTGAGACAAAACAAGAAACCCCCGAACCCTCGGTTCGGGGAAATTTATAGGAGGTCTTTATGCTTGATAACTCTAAAAAAGCCGTGGTCTACGCCCGCTATTCCTGCGACAAGCAGACGGAGCAGTCGATCGAGGGACAGCTCCGCGTGATCAGCGACTTCGCCGCACGCGAGGGATACACGATCGTCGGAGAATACATCGACCGCGCGAAATCCGCCAAGACCGCGAATCGTCCCGAATTTCTCCGTATGATCTCGGACAGCGCGCGGGGCGGCTTTCAGTTCGTGATCGTCTATAAGCTCGACCGCTTTGCGCGAAACCGCTATGACAGCGCCTTCTATAAAGACAAGCTCCGCAAGAATGGCGTTCGGGTGATCTCCGCGACCGAGGAGCTTTCGGACAATCCCGAAAGCATCATTACCGAGGCGATCCTTGAGGCGATGGCGGAATTTTACTCGGCGGAGTTGGGACAAAAAACGCGGCGCGGAATGCGGGAAAGCGCTTTGAAATGCCAAACGACCGGCGCGTACCCGCCCCTCGGGTACAAATGGGGCGAGGATAAAAAACTTTGTATCGACGAAGCGACCGCCGAAATTCCCCGGATCGCGTTCTCCATGTACGCGAATGGCATGGGAAAGACGAAGATCGCCAACGCCTTAAACGAACGCGGATTCCGAACACGCTACGGAAAGGAGTTCAAAGCCGGCTCGCTTGATCTCCTGCTACAAAACAAAAAATATATCGGCGTGTATACGTATAGCGACATTGAGATCGAAGGGGGCTGTCCGGCATTGATCGACCGCGAAACATTTCACAAGGTGCAGGAGCTTCTCGCGCAAACGAAAAAAGCCCCCGCACGGGCAAGGGCGAAAACGGAGTATCTTCTCGCAAGGCGGCTGTTCTGCGGGAAATGCGGCGAGCCGATGGTCGCTGTCGGCGGAACCTCCCGAAACGGCGAACAGCACCATTACTACCGTTGCAAATGCTATAAGGAATGCGGGAAAAAAGCGGAGCGAAAGAGCTTTATCGAGTGGTTTGTCACCGAGCAGATCACTGAACTTCTGAATTTCCCGGAGCGGCGGGAGATTTTCGCCGACAAGGTGATCGCCGCGTATCGATCCTCGATGGAGACGGATCGCGTCGAGGAGCTGGAGCGGGAAATCGCGGCGGTAAACGCAAAATTAAATCATGTCATTGATCTGCTGATCGAGCGAAAGACGGACGCGCTCCTTCAAAAAATGGACGACCTCGAATTGCAGAAGTCGGAGTTGGAGGAGGCGTTGAACTCGGCAAGGCTTGCCGCGAAACACATTCCCACCCGCGCGGAGATCATGGAATGGTTCGCCCGTTTCAACGCGGCGGACGAGACAAGCGCGAATCTCCAAAAGCAGGTGATCTCGACCTTTGTCCACAAGGTATTTCTCTGGGACGATAAGGCGCTGATCGTTCTGACGTTAAATAACACAAGCGAGACCGTGACCTTCGATCAGATTCGCGAATGGGAGACAATGGTCGAGGAAACGGACGAACCGCCCTCGGAATGTACCGAAAGCGGTTCGTGTAAGAATGAGCTTGGCTCCCCCTACTGGACTTGAACCAGTGACATCTTGATTAACAGTCAAGCGCT
>JAMPCH010000090.1 GCA_023666265.1 Roseburia sp. | reverse complement strand
GCGGGTCTCAATATTTTTTCATAAATTTTGTCTCACATCATTGACAAAAATACATTTTTTCATTTTCGCATAAAGTTTTCCGAAATTTCCGCCATGGACCCGCCGTATCTTTAGAACTTGTCCTCATAGGATCGGCGCACGTCCTTTTGCCGAAAATTTCCGTACTCTTCGTCAAAAATCATTGAAATACGTCAAGTATTCCTGCGGATTTTTTCCTCGACTACGAAAATTTTCGATCAAAAATCCGCACACCGCTCCTATGAGAACAAGTTCTTATTTTATATCGGGAATTTCCCGAAAAATACTTTACAAATAACGGAAATCGTGCTATAATCTTCTTGTATAAACGGAGAGACGAATTTGATTGTGATTTTTTTAACGTTCTCCGCTTACCCCGTTTCCGAACATAGGCTATGCCGCGTCGGTCGGGGATTTCGCCCGGCGGCTTCGCTCGGCGAAGTCCGACGGCGGTCGCGCGGCGAAGCCGTAAGGGCGGCTTTCTGCGGCTCGCCGCGGGGCGCTTGTCCCAAGCTTTAAAGAAAGGAATGTTTTCATGGAACAGGAAAAAATCGAACTCGTAGACAGCGTGGAAACGCTGGAAAAAAAGCTGGCGCAAATTCGCGCGGCGCAGGAAAAGTTCGCCGGCTATTCTCAGGAACAGGTCGATCGGATCTTTAAGGCGGCGGCGATCGCCGCGAATATGGCGCGTATCCCGCTCGCGAAGCTCGCGGTCGAGGAAACCGGCATGGGCGTCGTAGAGGATAAGGTCATCAAAAACAACTACGCGTCCGAGTATATCTACAACACGTATAAAAACACCAAGACCTGTGGTATTATCGAGGAAGACCCCGCCTTTGGCATCAAAAAGGTCGCCGAACCGCTCGGGATCGTCGCGGCGGTCATCCCGACGACGAACCCGACCTCGACCGCGATCTTTAAGACGCTCATCGCGCTCAAAACGCGCAACGGCATCATCATCAGCCCTCACCCGAGAGCAAAAAAATGCACCATCGAGGCGGCGCGGATCGTTCTCGACGCGGCGGTCAAGGCGGGCGCGCCCGAGAATATCATCGGCTGGATCGACGTCCCGAGCCTCGAAATGACGAACCTCGTTATGAAGGAGGCGGACATCATCCTCGCGACCGGCGGACCCGGTATGGTCAAGGCGGCGTATTCGAGTGGTAAGCCCGCTCTCGGCGTAGGCGCGGGGAATACCCCCGCGATCATCGACGAGACTGCGGACATTAAGGTCGCGGTCAACTCGATCATTCACTCAAAGACCTTTGATAACGGTATGATCTGCGCGTCCGAACAAAGCGTGATCGTTCTCGATCCTGCCTATAAAAAAGTAAAAGAAGAATTTGAAAAGAGAGGTTGTTATATCCTAAAGCCCGACGAGTGTGAAAAGGTTCGTAAAACGATCCTCATCAACGGCGCGTTAAACGCCAAGATCGTCGGTCAAAAGGCGGCGAAGATCGCGGCGCTCGCGGGCGTGGACGTCCCGCCCGCGACAAAGATCCTCATCGGCGAGGTCGAGAGCGTCGAGCTGAGCGAGGAATTCGCGCACGAAAAGCTTTCTCCCGTCCTCGCGATGTATAAGGCGAGCGATTTTGAGGACGCTCTTGTGAAGGCGGAGCGCCTCATCGCGGACGGCGGCTATGGTCATACCTCTTCGCTTTATATCAACGACACGACCGAGAAGGAGAAGATCAAGGAATACGCGCTTCGCATGAAGACCTGTCGTATTTTAGTCAACACGCCCTCCTCTCACGGCGGGATCGGCGATCTTTATAACTTTAGGCTCGTCCCCTCGCTTACGCTGGGCTGCGGTTCGTGGGGCGGGAACTCGGTCAGCGAGAACGTAGGTGTAAAGCATTTATTGAATATCAAAACGGTTGCCGAAAGGAGAGAGAATATGCTTTGGTTCAGAGCGCCGGAAAAGGTTTATTTTAAAAAGGGCTGCTTAGCGACGGCGTTAGACGAGCTCGGGACGATCATGAATAAAAAGAAGGCGTTTATCGTGACCGACTCCTTCCTCTTCCAAAACGGTTATACAAAGCCGATCACCGATAAGCTCAACGAAATGGGAATCGACCACACCACCTTCTTTAACGTAGAACCCGACCCCTCGCTCGCGAGCGCGAAGGAGGGCGCGGCGGCGATGAGCCAATTTAAGCCCGACGTGATCATTGCGCTCGGGGGCGGCTCGGCGATGGACGCGGCGAAGATCATGTGGGTGCTTTACGAGCATCCCGAGGCGGACTTCCTCGATATGGCGATGCGCTTTATCGATATTCGTAAGAGGATCTATACCTTCCCGAAGATGGGCGAAAAGGCGTATTTTATCGCGATCCCGACCTCGGCGGGTACCGGCTCGGAGGTCACCCCCTTCGCCGTTATCACCGACGAATCAACCGGCGTAAAATACCCGCTCGCGGATTACGCGCTCCTCCCGAATATGGCGATCGTCGACGCGGATCTGATGATGAACGCGCCGAAGGGTCTCACGAGCGCGTCGGGGATCGACGCGATGACCCACGCGCTCGAGGCTTATGTCTCCGTTATGGCGACCCCCTATACCGATGGGATCGCGCTCGAGGCGGCGAAGAGTATTTTCGCGTACCTCCCGAGAGCCTATGAAAACGGCGCGAACGACCCCGAGGCGAGAGAGGGGATGGCGAACGCGGCGACCATGGCGGGTATGGCGTTCGCGAACGCCTTCCTCGGCGTATGTCACTCGATGGCGCATAAGCTCGGCGCGTTCCACCACCTTCCCCACGGAGTCGCGAACGCCCTAATGATCGATTACGTCATTCGCTATAACTGCGCGGAGGCGCCCGCGAAAATGGGGACGTTCTCCCAGTACGCGTATCCCAAAACGCTCGCGAAATACGCTCGCTTCGCCGAGGGTTGCGGCTTCACCGGGAAGGACGACGCCGAAAAGGTCGAGAACTTCATTAAGGCACTCGACGAGCTGAAGGAAAAGATCGGGATCAAGCGATCCATTCGCGAATACGGGATCGACGAAAAGGACTTCCTCGACCGCCTCGACGAGATGACGGAGCAGGCGTTTGACGACCAGTGTACCGGCGCGAACCCGCGCTATCCGTTAATGGAGGAGATCAAACAGATGTATCTCGACGCGTATTACGGGAAGTAATTGCATTTACGAAAAAAACATTGTGAAAGGACGCTACCATGAATTTTGATAAAATCATTGCGGAAAGAAAAGGGAAAAAGATCTATCTCGACGGAGATAAGGTCATTAAGCTTTTCGACGAAAGCTTCCCGAAGGCGAATGTCTTAAACGAGGCGCTGAACCTCGCGCGGATCGAGGAGACGGGGCTAAACGTCCCAAAGATCCACGAGGTCGGCGTATACGACTCAAAGTGGGCGATCGTGACCGACTATATCGAGGGCGAAACGCTCGAGGCGCTTTTAAAAAAGCACCCCGAAAAGACCGACGAATACCTCGATCTTTTTGTGAACGTCCAGCTCGAGATCCAGAATAAGCGCGCCCCGCTTTTAAACAAGCTCAAGGATAAAATGAACCGTAAGATCAGTGAGAGCGGGATCGACGCGACGACGCGCTATGAGCTCCATACCCGCCTCGACGGTATGCCCAAGCATATCAAGGTCCTCCACGGCGACTATAACCCGAGTAACGTCATCATCACCAAGGACGGTACGCCGTTCGTCCTCGACTGGGCGCACGCGACCCAGGGGAACGCCTCCGCCGACGCGGCGCGGACGTACCTCCTCTTTTCCCTCAAAAACGAGAAGGCGCTCGCGGAAAAGTACATGGATCTCTTCTGCCGTAAGAGCGACACCGCCAAGCAGTACGTTCAGCACTGGCTGCCGATCGTCGCGGCGTCTCAGCTCGTGAAGGAAAAGCCCGAGGAGCGCGACTTCCTCTTAAACTGGGTCAACGTCGTGGATTATGAGTAAGAACCGATCCGATTTTTCTCTCCCCTAAAAACAACGCCGGTCGCGGTTAAAGCGACTGGTATTGTTTTTTCTTTTGGGAAGGCGTGCGCTTTTAAGAGCCGACCGGCGTCGGCGTGTGTTCGAGATATTCCGAAACGCTCGCGATACAGTTCGCCCCGTCGGCGGCGGCGGTCACGACCTGACGGAGGCGCTTCGTCCGAACGTCGCCCGCCGCAAAAAAGCCCGCCTCGGCGGTCGTCCCCGTCTCGTCGGCGACGACCGCGCCGCCTTCGTCCAAGGGGACGAGACGGCTCACCGCCGCCGTATTCGGCGACATACCGATCGCGATAAAGACCCCGTCGGCGGCGATGATCTTTTCCCGACCGCGTACCGAGAGACGAAGCCCCTCCGCCGTCTCTCCGCCGAGGATCTCGAGCGGGATCGCCTCGGTCACGAGGCGGATCTTATCCGAGAGGCGGACGCGCTCTTGTAGGGCGCGGCTCGCGCGAAAGCGCGCGCGGCGGTGAACGAGATAGACCGTCTTCGCGAGCTTTTCGAGGAAGAGCGCCTCGCCGAGCGCTGTATCCCCGCCGCCGACGACGGCGACGGTCTTATCGCGGTAAAACGCGCCGTCACAGGTCGCGCAGTAGGAGACGCCCCGCCCCGTCAGCCGCGCTTCCCCCGCGATCCCGAGCTTTTTATGGGACGCGCCCGCCGCATAGACGACGGTTCGGCTCTCTAAGACCGACCCGTCCGAAAAAACGCTCAAAAAAACGCCGCCCTCCTTTTTGACCTCGACGACCTCCCCCTCGCTGAAGTACGCGCCGAGCGCCTTCGCGTGAAAGCGCAGTCTTTCGCCGAGCTCAAAGCCGCTTTCGCCGTAGAGTCCCGGATAATTTTCCACCCGTCCGCCCTCGGAGATCTGTCCCGCGCCGAAGGGCGTTTTTTCGGCGACGACGGCGCTCAGGCGCGCGCGGCTCGCGTAAACGGCGGCGGACAGCCCCGCCGGTCCGCTCCCGATAATGACCGTATCATACATTTTCCGACCCTTTCCTTTCTTTTTAACGTCGCAAGTATTTTTTGAGCATCGGACGCTTTTATGCGATAAAAAAACAGGCGGAAAAAAGCCCGAATTTCTGCCGCCTGTATTTGTTCGGAAAAGTGGTAATTTATCGGTTGTTTTATAAAAAAGACGCGTCCCGATTTTGCGGAACGCGTCTTTTTGTTATTTATTTGTGAAGG
>JAMPCH010000008.1 GCA_023666265.1 Roseburia sp. | reverse complement strand
GGGACGCCGGTCGTCGGCGGCGCGGGCGATAACGCGGCGGCGGCGGTCGGGACGGGCGTCGTCGAGGACGGTAAGGCTTTTACGACGATCGGGTCGAGCGGCGTCGTCTTCGCCCATACCTCCGAGATCTCTATCGACCAAAAGGGGCGCGTCCATACCTTCTGCTGCGCCGTCCCCGGCTGTTGGCACGTCATGGGCGTGACCCAAAGCGCGGGGCTGTCGCTGAAGTGGTTTCGCGATAACCTCTGTTGGGGCGAGCTCGAGACGGCGGTCAATATGGGGGTCGACCCCTATTATCTTATGGATAAGGCGGCGATGGAGGTCCCGATCGGGGCAAACCGCCTCCTCTATCTCCCCTATTTAAACGGCGAGCGCACCCCTCACCTCGACCCGAACGCGCGCGGCGCTTTCATCGGGCTGTCGTCCATGCATAAAAAGCGGGATATGCTCCGCGCGGTCATGGAGGGGGTCTCTTACTCGCTACGCGACTGTATCGAGGTGATCCGCGAGATGGATATTTCCGTGACGGATATGATGGCTTGCGGCGGCGGCGGGACCTCTCCGCTCTGGCGACAGATGCTCGCCGATCTTTACGGCTGTCCCGTTAAGACGACCCAAAATAAAGAGGGTCCCGCCCTCGGCGTCGCGCTCCTCGCGGCGGTCGGCGCGGGGATCTATAAGAGCGTCCCCGAGGCTTGTCGCGCGGTGATCTCCGCCGATAAGATACAAGAGCCGATCGCGGAAAATTCCGCGAGATACGACGAGGTATACGCCCTTTACCGAAAGCTCTATCCCGCCATGCGGGAGAGCTTCGCCGCGCTCTCGCGCCTGTCATAAAAAAACAAAAATAATTTACATAACGAAAGGAATTGAAAAAAATGAAGCTGTTTATCGATACCGCGAATGTCGACGACATTCGCCGCGCGAACGACATGGGGATCATCTGTGGGGTCACGACGAACCCGAGCCTTATCGCCAAGGAGGGGCGCGACTTTAAACAGGTCGTCACCGAGATCGCCGGGATCGTCGACGGACCGATCTCCGCCGAGGTCATCTCGCTCGAGGCGGATAAAATGGTCGAGGAGGCGCTCCCCCTCGCGGCGATCCATAAAAATATCGTGATCAAGCTCCCGATGTGTGAGGAGGGGCTAAAGGCGTGTAAGCGCCTCACGGAGAAGGGGATCAAGACCAACGTCACCCTGATCTTTTCGGCGGCTCAGGCGCTCCTCGCGGCGCGCGCGGGCGCGACCTACGTGAGCCCCTTCCTCGGGCGGCTCGACGACATCGGGATGGAGGGTATGGCGCTCATCGAGGAGATCTCGGATATTTTCGCCGCCCAAGGGATCGAGACCGAGATCATCGCCGCCTCGATCCGAAACCCGATCCACGTGACCGCCGCCGCGCGGGTCGGCTGTGACATTGCGACCGTCCCGATGAACGTCCTCCTCGCAATGTTAAAGCACCCGCTCACCGATAACGGGATCGAGCGCTTTTTAAAGGACTGGGAGGGCTTCACGGCGAAGAACTGAAATACGTAGGCGTAAACGGCGGAGCGGAGACGTTTCGTCGTTTCCACTTTTCCTTTTATCGTTAATTTGACCGATTTTTTCTTTTATTTTTGTGCAATATGCCGAAATTCGCGATTTTTTTGTAAAAATTTAAGATTTCGTGCAACTTTTTGGCGTTCTGAAACGTATTATTAGTGTAAAGCTTTGTACAAAAGCCGTATATATTTATTACGGAAAGGGAGGTGAAAACTTGGCGTTTATCGAAGTAACCGGTCTCAGGAAGGTCTATCGCCTCGGACAGGAGAAGGTCTACGTCCTAAAAAAGGTCGACCTCAGGATCGAGCGCGGCGAGATCTGTTGTATCCTCGGGACGTCCGGCTCGGGGAAATCGACGCTTTTAAATATGCTCGCCGGGCTCGAGAAGCCCACCCGGGGGAGCATCGTCATCAACGGGACGGACATCGCGAAGCTCTCCGAGCGTCGTCTCGCGAAATTTCGTCAGGAGAATACCGGCTTTATCTTTCAGTCGTATAACCTCCTCCCTCAGCTTACCTCGCTCGAGAATGTCGGTATGCCCCTGATGTTTAAGGGAATGAGTCGTAAAAAGCGGGACCTTGAGGCGCGCGCGATGTTAAAGGCGGTCGGGCTCGGGTCGCGCGCGAAGCACAGACCCAATCAGATGTCCGGCGGTCAGCAGCAAAGGGTCGGGATCGCCCGCGCCTTCGTCGCGAAGCCGAACGTGATCTTCGCGGACGAGCCGACGGGAAACCTCGACACAAAGACGACGGCGGACGTTATGGCGCTTATGGTACGGATGTGTCGCACTCACGGGCTGACGCTGATCCTCGTGACCCACGACCCCGATACGGCGAAATACGCCGATCGGATCGTCCATCTCATCGACGGCGAGATCCATAGCGACGAGATCAATCCCGACGTCTATGACCCCGACGCGCCCGAAAAAACGAACGCGCAGGAGCGGGAAACGGAACGGGAACAAGAAACACAAGCGGTACAATAGTACTTAGACCACCTCGGAAACTTCCGAAATACTGTCTGACTAGTCTTTTTTGTGCCGTGCTTTGCCGGCTTCCCTTGAAATACATACAGTATTCCTGCGGAAACCCGACAAACCACAGCGCAAAAAATTCGTCGTCATTCAGTATTCCGGAAGTTCCCGAGGAGGTCATTCAAAAAAATCCTATCGGAAAGGAATGGTCATAAACAATGAAGCTTAAAGCTAAGATCGCGGCGGTCATGACCGCGGCGGCGTTATTCGGGGGCGCGGTAGAGCCGATCGCCTTCGCCGAATCGTCCGAGCGGTGGAACACCCCGGAGCTCGCCGCGCCCCGAGAGGGCGATAGCGGCGATAACGGTCAACAGACCGGACAGGGCGGGAACGGCGGTAATTCCCAAACGGTAGAGCCCGCCGTCCCCTCGCTCGGGTCGGGCGCTTTTTCGGGCGGGTACTCGACCTCGGTCTCTAAGGTCAAAAAGGACGATACCGTGACGATCCGCGCCGTCGCGTACATACCGATCGATCATTTTAAGGAAGGTCTCACGACGACGGACTTTGACGTAGAGAATATTTTTGGGATCGCCTCGGTCAACGAGAGCTTTAACCCGCTCACGCCCCACTCTTGGGAGTGGAACTCGGATCGGTCGCAATTTCAGATCAACGGGAGCTTCCTTTGTGTGACGCTCCAATTTAACGACGTAAAATATCTCGGGGTCGGGAATACCTTCTCCTACAGCCTCTGTTACGGGAGCGGTAGCGCGAGCGTGACCGCGCCGATCTCCTTCACGGTCGCGGAATGTGAGGAATATCAAGCGCCCGAGGAGGAGGAAAAGACCCCCGTCGTAAACTTTACGCTCGACGCGGGGACGAGCTATACCGTTAAGGCGGGCGAGACAAAGACGATCACGGCGCGGCTTCGCGCGGTGAATACCGGCGCTTTTGTCTCCGCGACCTCGTCGGCGACCCTCACCTCGTCGGACGCGAGCCTCATCGTCGAGGAGACGGGGGCTAAGACCTCGATCTCGACCTCGCCGAGCTTTAGCTTCCGCGTCTCCGCGCCAAAAACGGCGGTGGCGGGGACTTATACCCTGACCCTGAATACGACGGTCTATGGCTCGGACGGCGCGATCACCGCCCAACAGTCTTATCCGATCCCCGTGACGGTCACGAGCGACGTCGTCCCCTCGGGTCTCACGGTGAGCGGCTATAAGATCAGTAAAGAGCCGGTCAAGGACGGCGACAGCTTCACCCTCTCGCTCACCCTCAAAAACGAGACAAAGATCGACCTCGAGGATATCCGCGTCTCGCTCGACGGCTTAGACAGCGGGAAATTCGTCCTCGACGGCGGCTTCTCGACCCAGTCGGTCAATATCGCGGCGGGAAAAACGGGGACGGTGACCTTTCCCCTCGTCGCCTGTGGCGGGATCGCGAATATCCGCGAGAGTATCCCCGTAAGGGCGGAGTATCGGATCAACCCCGCCGACGCCTCGACCGCCCAGAGCCTATCGACCTCGGTCATCGTCGAATGTGAGACGACGAGCGGGATCATCACCTCGGGTCTCTCGGTCAGCGATTATAAGATCAGTAAAGAGCCGGTCAAGGACGGCGACAGCTTTACCCTCTCGCTCACGCTCGAGAACGGGACAAAGATCGACCTAAAGGACGTCAAGGTCACGCTCGACGGCTTAGACAGCAGTAAGTTCGTCCTCGACGGCGGCTTCTCCGCCCAGTCGGTCGACATCCCGACGGGGAAGAAAAAGACCGTGAAATTTCCGCTCGTCGCCTGTGGCGGGATCGCGAACGTCCGCGAGAGCATCCCCGTAAGGGCGGAATATCGCACCGGGTCGGGGAGCGCGGCGGAACAGAGCCTCACCACCTCGGTCATCGTCGAATGTTCGCCCAAGACGAACGCGAGCTCGGGGAAATACGATATTTCCCTAACCGATTACTCGTTTAGCAGTAACGCGGTCGCGGCGGGGACAAAATTCACCCTCGCGTTTACGCTCGCGAATACCTCGTCGGCGGATCTCAGCGGTCGGGTATCGCTCATGGAGGTCGGCGGCGGGAAGTTCGCGATCGACAGCGGTCTCACCTACGCGAATTTTGACATCAAGGCGGGGAAGAGCCAAAGCTTCTCCTTCCCGCTCGTCGGCTGTGACGGGATCGCCTCGATCCGCGAGGTAATCCCCCTCGAGATCAGCTTCGGCGAGATCACCTCGACCGCGTATACGACCGTGACCTGTGTCCCCTCCCCCGAGGCTGTGAGCGGCGAGACCTTTGCGCCCGCCATAATCATAGAGAGCTACGATTTCGGGAGCGACTATGTCGTCGGCGGGACGACCTTCCCGCTTAGCCTCTCGGTCAAAAACGCGGGCGCGGACGCGGCGATTGAGAACCTAAAGATCACGATCAGCGGCGGACCCGGGAACGGGAATAACGGGGTCGCCTTCTCGCCCGCGAACTCCTCGAACTCCTTCTTTATCGAAAGGCTCGCGCCGAAGGCGACGACGGACATCAAGATCGATCTCCTCCCCCGCGCGGACGCGAACCCCGACAGCTACCCCGTAAACGTGACCTTTGAGTACGAATATCTCTCGGGCGGGAAGCGCGCCAAGGCGCAGACCGTCACCGAGACGATCACGATCCCGCTCCAACAGGAGGATCGCTTTACGATCAATCCGCCCGAATACCCCGAAACGGCGGGGATCGGCGAAATGGCGTATCTCAGCGCGAGCTTTATCAATAAGGGAAAGAGCGCCGTCTATAACGTAACGGTCGACTTTGAGGGCGACGATTTCACCAAAAGCTCGGGTACGTATTATATCGGGAACGTCGAAAGCGGCTCTCAGGAATATTATGACGTACAGATCACACCGAACGTCGAGGGAACGGTCAAGGGTGAGATCGTCGTCACCTATGAGGACGCGAACGGGACCGCGAAGGAACAGCGTAAGGAGATCTCGATGGAGGTCGTGAATTACGGCTATGGGATGATGGACGACGTCGTATACGATGACTCGGGTATGATGGGCGGCGAGGACTATATGATGACCGAGGGCGAGGGCGAAGGGTCGATGACGTGGCTCTGGTTCGTGATCGGCGGGGTCGTCGTCGCGGTCGTCGCGGTCATTATCATTGTCGCGGTCGTAAAGAGGAAGAAAAAGCGGGAACTGGAGATGGACGATGAAGATCTCTGATATGGTGATCATGTGTCTCAGGAATCTGTGGCGGCGTAAGGGGCGGACGATGCTGACCGTTATCGGCGTTATTATCGGGTGCTGCGCGATCATTATCATGATCTCGCTCGGGCTCGGTATGAGCGCCGCAATGGATAATATGCTCGCCTCTTGGGGCGACCTAAACGCGGTCACGATCTATGGGAACAGCAATTATTACTATTACGACAGCGGCTCGTCGAATAACGACGACCGCCCTAAGCTCGACGACGCCGCGCTCGAGACGCTTCGCTCGATCGAGCATGTCGAAACGGTCTTCCCCGAGGTCGAGGTAAGCTCGGATTACCTGACGTTTACGGCGGGGCGAAAGGGGCGCTATCGCCTTTCATGGCCTCAGGTCGTCGGCGTAGACCTCTCTCAGCTCGATAAAATGGGCTACGCCGCGGCGGAGGGCGCTCTCCCCACCGGGGAGGAGGAGGAGCTTCTCGTTGTCTTTGGTCAGGATATGCCCTATCAGTTCCGCGACACAAAAAAGCGCGGACAAAACTCGTATACATGGCGTCAGCAGCTCGCGGACGGGACGTACTCAAAGCCGTTTTTTGACCCGATGACCGAAACGATCGAGCTTTTTGTCAACAACACAAAAAAGACGGATAAAAACGGGAACTATATGAGCGGCGGACGGTCGTATGAATATAAAATGAAGACCGCCGCCGTCCTCGAACAGGACACGAACTGGGAGACCCCCTATCGGATCTATATCGACATGGATCTCGCCAAGGAGCTCATCAACAGCTATAACCGCCTCAACGGCGTCAAGGACGCCAAGGAGCCGGAATTCTCGCGGATCAAGCTTTGGGTCGACGACATCAACCACGTCGACGCGGTACAAAAGACGATCGAGGATATGGGCTTTAACGCCTCGAGTATGGCTTCGACGCGAAACGAGATGCAGGGTCAGCTCGGGGTCATTCAGATGGTCCTCGGCTGTCTCGCGGCGATCAGTCTTTTAGTCGCGGCGATCGGGATCACGAATACGATGATCATGTCGATCTATGAGCGGACGAAGGAGATCGGCGTTATGAAGGTCCTCGGCTGTTTCATCGGGAATATCCGCTCGGTCTTTTTAATGGAGGCGGGGATGATCGGACTTCTCGGCGGTGCGATCGGTACGGCGATCAGCTACGCGATCTCCGCCGTGATGAATTCGCTCGGCGGCGAAGCCTTCGCGAGCGTCCTCGGGATCTCGACGGACGGAAGCTCGCCAATCTCGATCATACCGATCTGGCTCGTCCTCCTCGCGCTCGCCTTTTCGTCGCTGATCGGCTTGATCTCGGGCTTTTATCCCGCGAACCGCGCCGTAAAGATCAGCGCGCTCGAGGCGATCAGAAACGAGTAAAAGCCTACGGGCTAAATTCCCAAAAATGAAAGACGATCCCTTTTCCCGTTTTTTTGGGGAGAGGGATCGGCTTGTTTTTATTTTGGGGAAGGCGTTTAGGGCGGCAGCTCCGTGCCGTTTTTACGATAGCCGTTCGGGGTCGAGCCGGTCGCGCGCCGAAAAATGCGGCTGAAATAATTCGCGTCGCTAAAGCCGCAGCGGATCGCGATCTCGGTCACGGATAAATTCGTCCGCTTTAAGAGCGAGCGGGAATGGCGGATCCGCGTATCCATGAGATACTGCTGGGGCGTTTTCCCGTAAACGGCGGAGAAAAGGCGGATAAAATGCCGCTGGGAATAATTCGACAGCTCGGCGACCTGAGCGATACTGACGTTCTCGGGATAGTGGTCGTCGATATACGCCGCCGCCGCCTCGACCCCGAGGATCTCCTTTCGCCGCTCGGGAAGCTCCGCCGCCCGCGAGAGAACGACCGTAAGCTCTAAAAAACAGGCGGTGAGCGCGGTCTTTCGCCCCGGGGCGGCGGCGTTATATTCGTCGATCGCCCGCTCGGCGAGCCGCTCCGCCGCAGAAAGCTCCTTTAGCCCGAGCGTCATACTCCCGTAGGGTTCGTCCGTAAAAAGCCGCCGAAAGCCCTTTGACCCGCCGAGGTCACAGCCTTCGCCGAAGAAATAGGAGGGGCGGTACATCACGTTAAAGATCTTTAGCCCGCGCGCGTTCCGATAGCCGTGGGCGACCCCCTCCCCGATCCGAAAGACGTCGCCCGCCTTGACGACGCTCAGCTCGCCGTCGACGAGATGCTCCGCCGTCCCGCCCCGGACGATCACCAGCTCGTGAAAGTCCTCATGCTCATGGGTAAACATGATCCCCTCGTGCGCCCCGTTTTGGATAAAAAACGGAAAGCTCCCGTCCGTCGTGAACCACGCGAGCTTCATCTTTTTCATACCGTCACCGCCTTTTCCAAGATCGCTTTTATTCTATCATCTATCCTATATTATACCGTTGTCGCACGAAAAAGTCAAGCGAGGTAAGAGTTATCAAGATTGGGGACGCTGTCCCCGCAAGCAGGACGCTTGCGGGGCAACGCCCCAAGCGCCGCACGGCAATACCTCTAGCCGTAGGGACGCGGCGCAAACAGAGCGTTCACCAAAACCCGTCCTGCAACCCTTTGAAAAGGGTTGACCTAAACTTATATGATCTTTCAACAAGTTTTATGTAAAAAGACAATTTCTGCGCTTTTACATTTTTCATTTTAAGGCAATACAGTACGATTTATGCTTGAACTTGTCGGAAATCACTGCATTTTTGGTTTAGATGTCCTATCAAAAGCAATATTAAAAGTTTCGGTCAAGCCTTTTCAAAGGCTTGTAGGGCGCGGGGCAACGCCCCGCCTAAATCATATTATTCTCTTACGTTTCTCTTACATCCCCCCGCCCTTGACGGGGTAGGGTTTTTATGTTAAAATAGGAGAAAAGGGGGCGAGCGTATGAAAAAATATCTGAAGGTCTTACCGATGATCCTTTATCCCTACGCGTACCTGATCTTTTTCGTTTTCGTTTATTCGGTCGGGCGGCTCGATAAAGAAGGCGCGGATTGGATCGGGGTCTACTCCGAGTTCGGACTGATCGCCGCCGTTCTCTATAACGTATGGGTGCTGATCCTCGCGCTTTGGAGCGCGATCGGCGGGCTCAAGCGCCATACGCCCGCCGACGCGGCGAAGATGAGCCTCGCCGTAAAGGGCTGGCAGATCCCCGCCTATTTGTTCAACTTCCTGTTGGGCGGACTGGGTCTGCTCGCGAACATCTGGGGGATCGGGTTTATCGCGCTCGCCGTTACGGTCGACCTTCTGACGATCGCGCTCTCGGGGCTGTTCGCGGTCGGGACGGTACGTCGGCTCAAAAAGGAAGGACTTCTCTCCCGGGGGACGGCGATCCTCGCGGGGATCGGCTCTTTCGTCTACTGCGTCGACGTGGTCGTCGCGATCGCGCTCGTCGTTGCCGCGAAAAAACGAGCGATCGGCGAAAAGGCGACGACCGTCCCCCCTCCGCCGATCCTGCGGGATCGCGCGCCTTCCCAAAAAGAAAAAGAAAACGAAGAAGCGGAAAAGACCGAGTAGGATCGCCAAAACCGGGAACATTAGCATTAGCCGAAAGGGGGGGAGCGCGTGGAACGCGAACGCGCCTATCTCGCCATTGACCTGAAATCCTTTTACGCCTCGGTCGAGTGCGTCGAGCGGGGGCTTGACGCGCTCACGACGAACCTCGTCGTCGCCGACCCGACCCGAACGGAAAAAACGATCTGTCTCGCCGTCTCGCCGTCGCTCAAGGCTTATGGGATCCCCGGGCGACCGCGCCTTTTTGAGGTGATCCAAAAGGTAAACGGCGTAAACGAGGATCGGCGGCGTAAAGCGCCCCGCCGCACGCTCAAGGGAAGCTCGACCGACGACGCGGCGCTCAAAAAAGACCCCGCGCTCGCGCTCGACTATATCGTCGCGCCGCCCCAAATGGCGCGGTATATGAAGGTCAGCGCCGCGATCTATAAAATATATCTCCGCTATATCGCGCCCGAGGATATCCACGTTTATTCGATCGACGAGGTCTTTATCGACGCGACGGCGTATCTTAAAGCCTATCGCCTGACGCCGCGCGACCTCGCGGTCAAGCTGATCCGCGAGGTCGTAAACGAGACGGGGATCACCGCGACCGCCGGGATCGGGACGAACCTCTATCTCGCGAAGGTCGCGATGGACATCGTCGCGAAGCATATCCCCGCCGACCGGGACGGGGTAAGGATCGCGGAGCTCAACGAGCGGAGCTATCGCGAGAAGCTCTGGTCTCACCGCCCGCTGACCGATTTTTGGCGGGTCGGGCGCGGCTACGCCAAAAAGCTCGAGGATCACGGACTTTATACGATGGGGGATATTGCGCGGTGTTCGCTCGGCGAGCCTTATCGCTATCACAGCGAGGAGCTTCTGTATAAGCTTTTCGGGGTCAACGCCGAGCTTTTGATCGATCACGCGTGGGGGTGGGAGCCTTGTACGATCGCCGAGATCAAAGCGTATCGCCCCGAGAATAACAGCGTCGGCTCGGGTCAGGTCTTGAGCCGCCCCTACGACTTTCGCGGCGGGCGACTCATCGTCCGCGAGATGGCGGATCTCCTCGCGCTCGATCTTGTTGAGAAGGGGCTGGTCACGGATCAGGTCGTTCTCACCGTCGGGTATGACACGGTCGGGACGGAGCAGTATCAGGGCGAATACAGCGAAGATCGCTATGGGCGGCGCGTCCCCAAGTCGGCGCACGGCTCGTCGAACCTCGGGAAGGCGACCGACTCGGCGCGGCTGATCCTCGGGGCGGTCACGGAGCTTTATGAGCGGATCGTCGACCCCGCGCTCTATGTACGGCGGATCTATGTCGTCGCGAACCACGTGATGAGCGAGGAGCGGGCGATCGCCGCCGCGCCGCCCGTCCAGCTCGACTTTTTCACCGACCCCGAGGAGACCGCCCGCGAGGAAAAGGCGCTCGCGCGCGAAAAAAGCGTTCAAAAGGCGATCGTCTCGATCAAGAAAAAATACGGGAAAAACGCCCTCTTAAAGGGAATGGATCTCGAGGAGGGCGCGACGACCGTCGAGCGGAACGGACAGGTCGGCGGGCATAAAGCGTGAGGCGAAACCGCCTCGACCCTTTTCAACAAAAACAAAAAACGCCGTTTTTCTTTTTGGGAAGGCGATCGGACGGCGATCTCACTTGACCATAAAAAATTTTTCATAAAGGAGAGCGACCCGCATGGACGAGATCAACCGCCACCGTTACGACGACATCATCGGCCTTCCCCACCCCGAGCCGAGGGAACGCCCGCGAATGTCCCTCCACGACCGCGCGGCGCAGTTTTCGCCCTTCGCGGCGCTCACGGGCTATGAGGGAGAGATCGAGGAGATCGCCCGCCTCACGGAGAAAAAAAGACATCTCGACGACGAACGAAAGCGCCGGCTCGACGACCTTCTCCGCCGCCTCACCGAGCGGGTCGACGAACGCCCCGAGGTCACGGTGACCTACTTCCTCCCCGACGGACGAAAGGAGGGCGGCGCGTATGTGACGGCGAGCGGCGAGCTTCGGCGGATCGACGAGTACGCGCGGCGCTTGATCTTCGCCGACGGGAGGAGTATCCCGATACGGGATATTTTTGAGGCGGAGGTTTGGTTCTCCGTTAAAACCGCAGACAAAAAATCGCGCGAAAACACGTAAAGCCAAGATTTCGGTTGTTTCGCGCGGTTTTTTATTGCGGTCAAAACCCGTTATCCGAGCCGATAAACGCTCTTTAACAGGCTGATCCCCGTTTGTGTTTTAAAGATCGTTTTCATGGCGTTTTCGATATTTTCCCGCGAATAACGCGATTCGTCGGCGTTTACCAGATAATCCGCCTCCAACAAGATCCGATAATCCGAGCCGTCCACATTCTCATACGTGTGATGATGTCCGACGAGATAGACGACGCGCTCGATCACGTCCTCCGACAGCTCCAGTCCCTTTAAAAATTCCCGCGCCAATACGACCCCCTCGGTCTCTTGGTGCTTCCCGTCCGCGTTCCCGTATTTCTCGCGGCAGAGCGGACAGGCTATGTCGTGAACGATCGCGGCGATCTCCGTGATCTCGCGTTCCTTTTGCGGAAGGCGCTCGCCCTCGGCGATCGTCCTCGCGTAAGCGTAGACCTTTAGGAAATGATCGATGTCGTGTAGGTCGCCGTTCGAGTATTCGATCATTTTTTGGATCACTTCGGAAATATTCATCGGTTTTCTCCTTTTCTCAATATGAATGGCGGTACGTACCGCGACTTCTTCATTTTCATCATACAACAATTCTTTGGGAATTGCAAGCTTTTTTTGCAGAAAAGTTTTTGATCGATCATTTTTGAGCCTTCCCAAAATGACGGTAAAAGAGGAGGACTCGTTCGTCCCCGAAAATCGTTGACAAGAACGCCGCGAAATGGTATAATACAGATATATAAAGCGAAAGGCGGAAGGAATATGGCAAGAAATGTGGTAAAAGCCAAACTCGACATTATTTTTAAGAAGTTGTTCACCAGCGACAACGCGGTTCTCTCCGCCTTTTTGGAGGATATTCTCGATATGGCGAAGGGTTCGGTCAAAAAGATCGACGTGATCAACCCGAACATCTTACCTTCGGCGATCGACGGGAAACAGGGCTCGCTCGATCTGAAAATGTACGTGGACAACAAGGTCGTCAACGTGGAGATCCAGCTGAAGGACGAGGGGAATTTCAGAGACCGGTCGGTGTACTACTGGTCAAAAATGTACGCCGACGAGCTGAAAAGAGGACAGGGATACGAGGATCTGAAACAGACCATCGCCATCAATATCCTGAATTTCAGCTTATTCGACTGCGACGCGCCCTATTCGAGCTTTAAGCTGTTGGAGACGACGCGTCGGGAGTTGTTGACGGACAAATGCTCGATTTTGTTTTTTGAGCTGACGAAGGTCAATCAAAAGGTCGATCCCGGCGACCGAAAGAAGCTGTGGTTACAGCTGATCAACGCGGAAACGGAGGAGGAATTGGATATGTTAGATCAAACGGGCGTACCCGAGATCCAAAAGGCGGTCATGATCCTGCACGAGATGAGCCTTGACGAGGAAGTGCGAGAAATGGCAAGGCTCAGAGAGAAGTGGATCTTGGACGAAAACTCGGCGTTAAGGAATGCCGAGAGACGAGGGATCGATAAAGGCAAAAGAGAGGGCAAAAGAGAAGGCTTAGAGGCAGCCGCACAAAAAATGCGTAAAAGCGGTATGACAGAGGATCAGATCCGAAAGATCCTTAACGCATAAAAACGGAGGTATGCGACGTGCAAAATCACACGGCGGCGGTTACGTTACACGAGATGAGCCTTGACGAGGAAGTACGGGAAATGGCGAGACTCAGAGAGAAGTGGATCTTGGACGAGGACTCGGCGTTAAGGAATGCCGAGAGACGAGGGATCGATAAAGGCAAAAGAGAGGGCTTAAAGGAAGGTAAAAGAGAAGGCTTAAAGGAAGGCAAAAGAGAAGGCTTAGAGGAAGCCGCGCAAAAAATGCGTAGAAGCGGTATGACAGAGGATCAGATCCGAAAGATCCTTAACGCATAAAAACGGGGGTATGCGACGTGCAAAATCACACGGCGGCGGTTACGTTACACGAGATGAGCCTTGATGAGGAAGTACGCAAAATGGCGAGACTCAGAGAGAAGTGGATCTTGGACGAAAGCTCGGCGTTAAGAAACGCCGAGAGACGAGGGATCGATAAAGGCAAAAGAGAAGGCTTAGAGGAAGCCGTGAAAAAAATGCGTAGAAGCGGTATGACAGAGGATCAGATCCGAAAGATCCTATCACAATAAAAGAGGAAACAGCTATGTCAAACCAAACGAACGTACCCAAGCTCCCGCGTGAAATGAGCCGTAAGATCACAAAAACGATCCTGTCCGTCCTTTTGATCCTGTGCGTCGGGTGCGGCTGTTCCGCCGAAACGGCGGTAACGGGGTCGGACGAGGCGAAGCCGCGCGAGAGCGAAACGCTCGCCGCGACCGAAGAGCCGACGACCGCCGCGACCGTCTTGATCTCCGAGGAAGAGACCGCTCCCGCGATCCTCGAGAGCGGATCGGAGGAGGCGGCTCTTCCCGCCGCGACCACCGTCGATCCGGGGGCATATAACTGGATGATCGAGGGGTACGTCGTCCCCGAGAACTGGCGGGAGATCTATACATACGACGAGGCGTTTGAAAACTTTGACACGGTCGCCGCGCCGCCGCCGAAGGGTTCGTCCTTTGAGGACGAGATCGTCTTACTCATGAACCGAAATATCCTGTGTTGGTCTAACGGTCAGCTATACCCGTTTGAGTTTCTCGACGATCTGCCCGATTCGATCGGTCCCGGTTTGGGGGAAACGTTCCCCATAAGGGTACGCTCCGACTATTATAAAACCGTAAAAGAGATCGAGGAGTCGGAGCGATCGACCTATACCGAGGCTTACGCGGATCGCTTTTTATACGGGACGGAGGAGCGTCCGTGGCGGCTCTTTTTGAGCGACGAGGACGGGATCATTTGGATCGACCTTTTACGCGTGGGGAATTGGGTCACGAACCCCTTCCGCGAGCGCTCTTACCTCGAGATCACCGCCCGAACCGACGAGTTCTGTAAGTTTTTATGGCACTACATCGATTACACGATCGAATACCATGTCCCGCTCCATCGGACGATCAACGGCTATGCCGTTCGGGAGAACGGCGAATGGCGGCTGGCTTATGCGGTCTTTAGTAACCCGGAGATGGATCGAGAGACCTATGAGTGGCGACCCGAAAACGCGGATGAATTGGAGTGAAACCGCGCCTTCCCAAAAAGAAAAAATAAATCTTGACAAAACAGGGAATTTATGATAGGATAGGGGTATCGGAATATGGGTCATTAAAAGGAATCGGGTGTGAATCCCGAACAAGACCGTTGCCGTGTTTCGCTGTATGTGTATCGGACGAAGGTCAGCCACCGAGGAAGCTCGGGAAGGCGATACACACGTTTCGCGGGCTATCCCGCGAAACAAGCGATCAGTCGGAATACTTGCCCGTATTCTTCCGTTTGGGCGGGTGTCGCGCGGGGTCTGCGGAGCTCCGGAAGCCGCGCGATGATGAGAATACGGGGAAGCGTCGATCGAACGGCAAAAATCGTTTTTGCCCGTTTTTTGATGTTATTTTTGTGTTTTCATAAAACCGTTTAAGCGTCGACTTAAACGGTTTTTATTTTTGGGAAGGAGACGCGCGTTGGAAGGTTCTGTTTACCGGGGCGGGAGAATGCTTCGCCTCGGGTTTACGACGGGTTCTTGCGCCGCCCTCGCCGCGAAGGCGGCGGCGAGGGCGCTCATCACCGGGGAAACGCCGGACTTCTCCGAGATCGTGACTCCGAACGGTACGCCGCTCAGGGTCAGGGTCGAGGAAGCCGCGATCTCCGACGGCTTCGCCTCCTGCGCGGTCAAGAAGGACGGCGGCGACGACCCGGACGCGACGAACGGTCTCCTTATCTTCGCCGAAGTGAGCCGTATCCCCTCGGGGGTCGAGATCACGGGCGGGGTCGGGATCGGTCGGGTCACAAAGACGGGACTCGATCAGCCCGTCGGCGAATACGCGATCAATTCCGTCCCGCGAAGGATGATCGCCGCCGCGATCGAGGAGGTCGCCGAGAAATACGAGACGCGCGGCGGGTTTCGCGTAACGATCTACGCGCCCGAAGGAGCGGAGGTCGCAAAAAAGACCTATAACCCGCGTATGGGGATCGAGGGCGGGATCTCCGTGATCGGGACGACCGGGATCGTCGAGCCGATGAGTAACGCCGCCCTGATCGAGACGATCCGCCTCGAGGAAAAAATGAGGAGAGCGGAGGGGCATAAAAGCCTCCTCCTTACTCTAGGGAATTACAGCGGAAATTTTATCGCGGAAAAAATGCCGTTCGCGCTCGGGAAGAGCGTAAAATGCAGTAATTTCATCGGCGAGGCGCTCGACGCCGCGATCGAGCTCGGCTTTAAAAACGCGCTCATCGTCGGGCATATCGGGAAGCTCGTCAAGCTCGGCGCGGGGATCATGAATACCCACTCGGGACAGGCGGACGGGCGCATGGACGTGCTTGTGACCTGCGGCGTCCTCGCGGGCGCGGACGTCGGTCTCTTAAAAAAGCTCCCCGACTGCGCGACGACGGACGCGGCGCTCGCGCTTCTTTCGGGGGACGAAGCCTTTCGGCGGACGCTGGATATCCTCGCGGAGCGAGCGGCGTTTTATCTGAACGCGCGGGTAAAAAACGCGCTGACCGTCGGCGCGGTCATGTTCTCGGATAAACACGGGGTCGTCGTTAAAACGCCGTCTTACGATCGATTATTTAGGGAAATAGCGGAGGAATACGATGGTTGATTTTGTGGGGGCGGGTTGCGGCGCCGCCGACCTCCTCACGCTTCGCGGGAAGGCTCTGATCGAGGGGGCGGACGTGATCGTTTACGCGGGATCGCTCGTGAACCCCGAGCTACTCGGGTACGCGCGGGAGGACTGTGAAATATTCGACAGCTCGCGTATGACGCTCGACGAGGTGATCGACGTGATCGAGCGGGCGGAGCGCGCGGGGAAAAATACCGTCCGCCTCCATACGGGCGACCCGTCGCTCTACGGCGCGGTACGCGAACAGTTCGACCGCCTCGATCGGCTCGGGATCGCCTATCGCGTCTGTCCCGGGGTAAGCTCCTTTTGCGGCGCGGCGGCGGCGCTAAAGACGGAATATACCCTCCCCGACGTGAGCCAGACGGTCATCCTCACGCGGCTCGCGGGGCGTACCCCCGTCCCCGGGCGCGAGGACGTCGAGCGTCTCGCGGCGCACGGCGCGACCATGGTGATCTTTTTAAGCGCGGGAATGCTCGCGGAGCTGTCCCAAAAGCTGATCCGAGGGGGATATTCCCCCGAAACGCCCGCCGCGATCGTCTATAAGGCGAGCTGGGCGGACGAAAAGATCTGCCGCTGTCGGGTCGGCGACTTAGCGGAGACCGCCAAAAAAAACGGGATCGAGAGGACCGCGCTGATCGCCGTGGGAAACTTCCTCGGCGACGATCATTCGCTCTCGCGGCTGTACGACCCCGCGTTTGAAACGGGATATCGAAAGGCGAAGGCATGAGGATCGCGATCATATCCGTGACGGAGAGAGGACGGCTTCTCTCGGAGAAGATCGGCATAGCCCTCGCCGAGGATCACGCCGTAAAAAAATACTGCTTTTATAAATATTCCGACGGGTCGTCCGAGCCTTTTTCGGACGTTCACGCCGTCGCGGAGAAGGCTTTTTCCTCGGCGGAGGGCTTGATCTTCGTCTGCTCCTGCGGGATCGCGGTACGGGCGATCGCGCCCCTCGTCCGCTCTAAAACGAGCGACCCGGCGGTCGTCGTCGCGGACGAGCGCGGTAAATATATGATCCCGCTCTTATCGGGTCACCTCGGCGGCGCGAATCGGCTCGCACAGGTCGTCGCCAAGCGGCTCGGGGCGGTCGCCGTCCTTACGACGGCGACCGACGCGGGCGGGCGGTTCTCGCCCGATCTCTTCGCGGCGGCGAACGGATTGATCATCGCCGATCTTAAAGCCGCGAAGGAGATCGCCGCCGCCGTCTTAAACGATCAAAAAATAGGCTTCTTGAGCGATTACCCCTTCGTCCGTTTACCGCCCGAGCTGACGAGCGAGCCGAGCGAGGCGGGGATCGTCGTGTCGGCGAACGCCGCGCGTAAGCCCTTCGCGCTCACGCTGAACCTCGTCCCGAAAAATATCGTCGTGGGGATCGGCTGTAAAAAAAACACCCCCGCCGAGGTCATACGGGATCGGGTCGGCGAAGCCTTTTCCCGCGCGGGGATCGACCCGGCGCGGATCGGCGCGGCGGCGACGATCGACCTTAAGGCGGGGGAAAAGGGCTTGATCGGATTTTGTAAAAAAGCGGGGATCGCCCTGACCGCCTATCCCGCCGAGGTGCTGATGAGCGTTGAGGGGGATTTTAAAAGCTCCGATTTTGTGAAGGCGCGGACGGGGGCGGATAACGTATGCGAGCGGAGCGCGGTACTCCGAAGCGGGGGAACGCTCGTGATCCCGAAAACGACAGGCAGCGGGGTGACCGTCGCGGCGGCGGAGATCCCCCTAACGCTCGATTTTGAGAGGAAGATATTTTAAGGCTACACCTCACAATGATTGTCGTTCGAGTGGCAGTCAGATTTTTTGTCAGATTGTATTGATTTTATGCAGGAAGGCTGACGCCTTTCAAAGAAAATCGATGCGATATGGCGGAAAATATGACTGTCAATCGGACGGCAAAGGTGTAACCGGTCATTGCGAGGTGTTGCCTTTATGTTATATGTGGTGGGCTTTGGCGCGGGCGATCGCGAGAGTATGACGATCGGGGCGGAGAGCGCCCTAAAAAAAAGCGACCTGATCGTCGGCTATCGGGTCTATACCGATCTGATGAAAAAGCTTTTCCCCGAGAAGGAGTTTTTTTCCACGGGTATGCGCGGCGAAAGGGAACGCGTCGAGTACGCCTTAAAACAGGCGGCGGACGGTAGGACGGTCGCGCTCGTCTGTAGCGGGGACAGCGAGGTCTATGGGATGGCGGGGCTTACCTACGAGCTTTCGCCGCGCTATCCGAGCGTCGAGATCGCGGTCGTCGCGGGCGTCACCTCGGCGCTTAGCGGCGGGGCGATCCTCGGCGCGCCGCTTACCGGCGATTTCGCGGTCATCAGTCTCTCCGACCTTCTCACCCCGTCGGAGAAGATCGAGCTTCGCCTTCGTCACGCGGCTCGGGCTGACCTCGCGATCGTCTTATATAACCCCGCCTCAAAAGGACGACCCGATCACCTCAAAAAAGCCTGTGAGATCTTACTCGAATATAAGCCGCCCGAAACGATCTGCGGGTACGTCAAAAATATCGGTCGAGCGGGCGAGCGCCACGCGATCTTAACGTTATCGGAGCTAAAGGACGTTGACGCGGATATGTTCACGACGGTCTTCGTCGGCTCGTCGGAGACAAAGGTCGTCGGCGATAAAATGGTCGCCCCGAGAGGCTATAAAAATGTCTGAGCTTCTGATCTTCGGCGGGACGTCGGAGGGGCGGCGGCTCGCGGAGCTTTGCGCCGAGCGGGGGATCGCGGTCTCGGTCTCGGTCACGACGGCTTACGGGGCAGAACTCCTTCCCAAAAACAAAAGCATAAATATTATGATCGGGCGGCTCGACCGTCCGCAGATCGAGCGCCTCATCGCGGGGGGGCGCTTTGACCCGATCATCGACGCGACCCACCCTTACGCCGCGCTCGCGACCGAGAATATCCGCGCCGCCTGTACGGCGACGGGGCGAAGCCTCTATCGCCTCGTGAGAGAGGAACAGCCCGCCCTCGCGGGGAAGGTCGTCGACCGTATCGACGAGGCGATCGACGAGCTGAACCGCTCGGACAAGCGCGTTTTAAGCACGCTCGGGAGTAAGGAGCTACCGCTTTTAAAAAGTGTGATAAACTATCGTTCCCGCGTTTGGGTCAGGGCGCTTCCCGCCGAGGGGATCGCGGAATATTGCGCCTCGCTCGGCTTTGACCGTGAGAAGGTCATTCTCGGGAAAGGGCCCTTCTCCGTCGGGGAAAATATCGCGCATATCCGGCAAAGCGGGGTCCAGATCCTCCTGACGAAGGAGAGCGGCGAGGCGGGCGGATACCCCCAAAAGGTCGAGGCGGCGAAGTCCGCCGGGATCGGGCTGATCACGCTCAGACGACCGCGCGAGAGCGGATATACGATCGGCGAACTCGAAAAGATCATTTGTCAAAGATCGGAGTATCAGACATGAAGATTTATATCGTCGGGATCGGTATGGACGGCGAAAAAACGCTGACGCGGGAGGCGCGGGAGGCGATCCGCTCGGCGGACGCGCTCGTCGGCGCGAGGCGCATGATCGAGCCCTTTAAAAATTTAAATAAGCCGACCTTTATCAGCTGGAGGGCGGAGGAGATCGGCGAATGGATCGCGGGAAGCCGCTATGAGACCGTCGCGATCCCGGTGTCGGGCGACTGCGGCTTTTTCAGCGCCGCGAAGCCTCTCCTCGACGCGCTGGCGGGATATGACCCCGAGCTGATCTGCGGGGTCTCCTCCCCCGCTTATTTCTGCTCTAAGCTCAAAATACCGTGGAGCGAGATGAGATTTATCAGCCTCCACGGCGCGAGCGCGAATATCATCCGAAATATCCGCCGAAACCCGTACTGCTTCTTCCTCCTCGGCGGGGCGGTCTCGCCGTCGGATATTTGTCAAAAAACGGTCAAATACGGTCTCGGCGACCTCACCGTCCACATCGGCGAAAATCTCTCGCTCGCGAACGAAAATATCGTCTCGGGGAGGGCGCGTGACCTAGCCGATAAAAGCTTTGATAAGTTATCCGTTATGGTCGTCGAAAACACGTCCTATGAGCGCGGGATCGAGAGCGGGATCGCCGACGGCGAATTTCTTCGCGGGGACGTCCCGATGACCAAGGCGGAGGTACGCGGTATCCTGATCTCAAAGCTAAATATCGGCTCAAGGGACGTCTGCTGGGACGTCGGCTCGGGTACGGGGTCGGTATCGGTCGAGATGGCTTTACAGAGCTATGACGGCGCGGTCTATTCCGTCGACCGCGATCAAGAGGCGGTAGCGCTGACGAAAAGGAACGCGGTCAAATTCGGCTGTGATAACCTCCGCGTCGTCCTCGGGGACGCGCCCGAATGTCTCGACGCGCTTCCCGCCCCCGATAAGGTCTTTATCGGCGGCGGGAGCGAAGGGATCGGCGCGATCTTAAGCGCCGCTTATCAAAAAAATCCCCGCGCCGACGTCGTGACCGCCGCCGTCTCGTTAGAGACCCTATCGACCGCCGCGAGGGCTTTTGATCAATTCGGGGTGACCCCCGAGATCGTCCAGATCGCCGTCACGCGAACCAAAAGGATCGGCGGACACACCATGCTCGCGGCGGAAAATCCCGTGTTTCTCTTAAAGGGGGCGAGAGATTGAAGCGTTTCCTCATCGGCGGGACGCATAGCGGATGCGGTAAAACGACCGTGACCTGTGGGGTCTTAGCCGCGCTCAAAAAAAGGGGCTTGACCGTTTCGTCGTTTAAATGCGGTTCCGACTATATCGACCCGATGTTTCACGAAAGGATCGTCGGCGCTCACGCGTATAACTTGGACAGCTTTTTTTGCGGCGACGATACCCTTAAATTTTTACTTTATGACAGGAGCATCAGTTCCGACGTTTCCGTGATCGAGGGCGTGATGGGCTTTTATGACGGGTATAACGGACGCGGGTCGGCTTACTCGGTCTCCGAGGTCACGGAAACGCCCGCCGCGATCGTTGTGGACTGTAAGGGGATGAGCGACTCGATCGGGGCGGTCGTAAAAGGCTTCCTTAACTACCGAGAGCCGAATCGGATCGCGGGCTTTATCTTTAACCGCCTCCCCGAGCGGCTGGTCGGTTTGGCGAAGGAAATTTGCGCCGCGCTCGATACCGAATTTCTCGGCTATCTCCCCCCGAACGACTTCGTCATCGAGAGCCGTCACCTCGGACTTCTCACGCCGAACGAAATTGGCGGATTAAAAGAGAAGATCGAGGGGCTTGGCGCACTCGCCGAGCGGTGTATCTCGCTCGATCGGCTCTTGGCGATCTCCGAGCGCCCCTTCCCCGACTTTCGCGCCCCGACGCTTAAAAAGCTCCCCGCCGCGAAGCCGCCCGTGATCGCGGTCGCGCGGGACGAGGCGTTTTGTTTCCTCTATTCGGAGAACCTCGCCCTACTGGAAAAAACGGGCTGTGAAATATGCTTTTTTTCGCCGCTGACCGATCGGCGGATCCCCGACAATGCCTGCGGTCTGATCCTTTGCGGCGGGTATCCCGAGCTGTACGCGCGGCGGCTCGCCGAGAATGTCCCGCTTCGTCGGGAGCTGTACCGTAAAATACGCGCGGGGCTGCCGACGATCGCGGAATGCGGGGGATTTATCTACCTTCATAAAAGCTTTGAGGACGAGGACGGGACGGCGCGTGAGGGGGTCGGGATCATTGACGGGAAGGCGTTTAAAACGCCGAAGCTGCAGCGCTTCGGCTATATCGAGCTGACCGCCGAGGCGGATAACCTCCTCTCCGGGCGGGGCGAAAAATTCCCGGCGCACGAATTTCACTATTGGGACAGCGAAAAAAACGGAGACGGCTTTATCGCCCGAAAAAACGACGGGCGGCGTTGGCGGTGCGTTCACGCGGGCGAAAGCTTATACGCGGGATTTCCCCACCTCTATTTTTACGCCGCGCCGAGGATCGCCGAGCGGTTCGTTCAAAAATGTATCGAATACGGAGGAACAAATGGATAGGCTCATTCGGATAAAGCACGCCGACCGAGCCGCGTATCGCGCCGCGAAGGAGCGGTGGGACAGCGTCGCGAAGCCGCTCGGCAGTCTCGGGCTGTTAGAGGAGGCGATCCAAAGGATCGCCTCGATCCAAGCGAGCGCCGACATAAAGCTCGACCGACGGACGGTCGTCGTCCTTTGCGCCGATAACGGCGTCACGGCGGAGGGGATCGCCCAGTCGGACAGCGCGGTGACGGCGATCTGTGCCAAGGGGATCGCGGAGGGGACGTCGAACATCAACGCGCTCGCGTCCGTCTACGGCGCGGACGTGATCGCGGTCGATCTCGGGATCGCCCGCGACGTGGATCACACAAAGCTCCTCGATAAAAAGATCGCCTATGGGACGGGGAATATCGCGCTCGGCGCGGCGATGACGCGGGAGGAAGCCAAAACGTCGGTCTCCGTCGGGATCGACCTCATACGCGACCTAAAAAGCGCGGGGACGCGGATCGTCATAACGGGCGAAATGGGGATCGGGAACACCACGACCTCGGCGGCGGTCGCGGCGGTCTTACTCGACGCCGACCCTCGGCTCGTGACGGGGCGCGGCGCGGGACTAAGCGGCGCGGGACTCGAGCGAAAGATCGCCGTCGTTAAAAGAGCGATCGCGCTCAACCGACCCGACCCCGACGACCCGATCGACGTCCTCTCAAAGCTCGGCGGCTTTGACATCGGCGGGATGACGGGGCTATACCTCGGCGGGGCGATCTACGGCGTCCCCGTCGTGATCGACGGCGTGATCTCCGCCGTCGCGGCGCTCCTCGCTTATCGGCTCGCGCCGATCGCGGCGGAATATATGTTGGCGAGCCATATGTCCGACGAGCCCGCCGCAAAAATGCTCCTCCAAAAGATCGGCTTAAAGCCGCCGATCCGCGCGGGGCTACGCCTCGGGGAAGGAACGGGCGGGGTCTTACTCCTGCCGCTTTTGGACGGGGCGCTCGCGGTCTATCAAAACGCGCATCAATTCGACGAGGTCGGGATCGAGAGGTATCAAGAGCTAAAATGACGACATTGATCACGGGCGGCGCGAAATGCGGGAAATCGCGCTACGCGGAAAAAATTCTGGACGGCTTCGCGGGCGATAAAATTTATATCGCGACGATGCGTCCCTACGGCGACGAGGCGCTTCGCGCGATCGAGCGACACCGCCGACTGCGCGCGGGGAAAGGCTTTCGCACCGTCGAAAAATACACCGATCTCGACGAGCTCGACCTGCCCGAGGGCTGTGGGGTCTTACTCGAGTGTACCGCGAATTTATGCGCGAACGAGATGTTTCGCGACGAGGGGGTCTTTGACCCCGTCGATAAGATCATACGCGGCTTTGACTTTTTGGGAAGGCGTGCGAAAACGCTGGTGATCGTGACGAACGAGGTCGGCTCGGACGGGGTCGCTTACGCGCGGGAGACGGCGGATTATATAAAATATATGGGCGAGATAAACCGACGCGCGGCGGCGAAAGCCGACCGCGTGATCGAGCTGGTCTACGGTATCCCCGTAGTATTGAAGGGTGCGGTGATCGAATGATCTTAAACTCGCTTTTTTCCGCGTTTTTGATGTATTCGCGGATCCCCATGCCGCGCGTGGAATGGAAGGAAGAGAACCGACGGTACGCGCTGTGCTTTTTCCCGTTGGTGGGGGCGGTGATCGGGCTGTTATTCGTCTTATGGCGTTATCTTTGTGAGCGGCTCGGGGTCGGCGACCTCCTCTCGGGCGCGGTCTCGGCGGCGATCCCGCTCTTAGTCACGGGGGGAATACACATGGACGGATTTTGTGACGTCGCCGACGCGCGAGCCTCCTTCGGCGACAGGGAGAAGAAGCTTAAGATCATGGACGACCCCCATATCGGCTCCTTCGCGGTAATGAGACTATGTATCTATCTTATTTTAGAGGTCGCGTTATTCGCCGAGCTAAAAAACGCGGTCGCGGTCGCCTACGGCTACGTCCTGTCGCGCTCGCTGAGCGGTCTCGCGGCGGTCACCCTCCGCTCCGCGAAAAGCGACGGGGCTTTACGGGATTTCTCAAAGCCCGCCCATAAAAGGATCACGATCCTCGTTCTTTCGCTCACGAGCGCCTTATGCGCTGTGCTGATGCTCCTCCGGGCCGGTCCGGTCGGCGGCGCGGCGATCGCGGGGGCGGGCTTATGCTTTGTTTATTATCGGGTCTCCGCTTATAAAGAATTCGGCGGGGTCACGGGCGATCTGGCGGGCTGGTTTTTACAGCTCTGTGAGATCGCGATCTTGGGCTTTACGGTCTTGGGCGAAAAATTCTCGGAGGTGTTACACTTATGATCCTGATCGCGGGCGGCGCTTTTCAGGGGAAGAAAAGCTTTGTAAAAGCGCGGTTCGGCTTGACCGACGACGATATTTTAAACGGCGAGGGCTGTGCGCTCGGCGAAGCTTTTACCGCGCGGTGTATCGCGGATTATGACGCGCTCGTCAAGCGCCTCATCGATCAAAAAAAGGACGCGCTCGCTTTTACGAAGGAGCTTTACGCCAAAAACCCGGACGCGATCGTCCTCATCAACGAGATCGGCTGTGGGATCATCCCTTTAGACAAGGGCGAAAGGCTTCGCCGCGAGGAGGTCGGGCGGGCGGGCTGTATCCTCGCGGAGCATTCGTCCGTCGTCATACGGATCACCTGTGGGATCGCCAACGTCATAAAAGGAAGGCTCTTATGAAAATGATCTTTATCCGGCATGGGAAGACCGCCGGTAATCTAAAAAAACGCTATATCGGGCGGACCGACGAGCCGCTTTGTCGCCGAGGGATCGACGAAATCGCCGACCGCGTCTATCCCGACTGTGAGATCGTTCTTACCTCCGATATGAGGCGCTGTATCCAAACGGCGAAGCTGATCTATCCGGGGAAGGAGATCGTCCGGGTCGGTGAGTTTCGCGAGTGTGACTTTGGGGATTTTGAGGGGAAGGACTATCGCGAGCTGTCCGACGACCCCGATTATCGGAGGTGGATCGAGAGCGGCGGGGAATTACCCTTCCCAAACGGAGAAGCGCCCGAGCATTTTAAAAAAAGATGTATCTCGGGCTTTGAGCGCGCGGTCGGCGAATACGCGAGCGTCCGCGCCATCGCGCTCGTCGTCCACGGCGGGACGATCATGTCGATCCTCGAGCGATACGCCCGCCCGAGGCGGGGCTTTTATGATTATCGGGTCGAGAACGGGAGCGGGTTTTTGACCGATTTTGACGGCGAAAAAATAAGGATCGCCGAGAAGCTATGAGCGGGGTCGTTTTTATGCTCCCGGCGCTGATCGGCTTTATCGTCGACCTGATCTTGGGCGACCCTTACGCGCTCCCTCACCCCGTCCGATGGATCGGCTCGATGATCTCGCGGCTCGAGAGAGCGATCCGAAAAAGCTTCGCGGGCGATCTTAAAAAGGGCGGGGCTGTCCTATGCGCCGTCGTCGCCGCGATCTCGACCCTCGTCCCGCTCGCGATCCTATTCGTTTTATATCATATCGATCTATGGGTCGGGATCGCCGCCGAGGGGATCATGTGTTATTACCTGATCGCGCCGAGATGCCTACGCGACGAGAGCATGAAGGTCTATCGCGCGATCGGCGAGGGCGACCTCGCCAAGGCGCGTAAAGCCGTCTCGATGATCGTCGGGCGCGACACCGAGCGGCTCGACGAGGCGGGGATCGTCCGCGCCGCCGTCGAGACCGTCGCCGAGAATACCTCGGACGGCGTGACCGCGCCGCTCATATTTATCTCGCTCGGCGGGGCGGCGCTCGGCTTTTTTTATAAGGCGGTCAATACGATGGACTCGATGATCGGCTATAAAAACGAAAAATACGCCGACCTCGGACGAACGGCGGCGAGGCTCGACGATCTGTTGAATTTCCTCCCGTCGAGACTGACGGCGCTCGCGATGATCCTATCGGCGTATCTCCTCGGTCTGAACGGAAAAAACGCGTACCGTATCTGGCGGCGCGATCGGCGAAAGCACGCCAGCCCAAACTCCGCCCAGACCGAGGCGGTATGCGCGGGGGCGCTCGGGATCCGCCTCGCGGGCGACGCTTATTACTTCGGCGAATTATATAAAAAAGAGACCATCGGCGACGACCTTCGCCCCGTCGAAAAAGAAGATATTCGCCGCGCGAACCGCCTGATGTACCTTACCTCGGCGATCGTTCTGATCGCTACGGCGGCGCTTCGCGCGATCCTTATGGGGGTGATCTTATGACATCCGTCCCGCACGGCGGAGACGTTTACGGCGGCGAGATCCTCTACGATTTCTCCGCGAATTTAAACCCGCTCGGGTTACCCGAGGGGGTCAAAAACGCCTTAAAAAACTCGATCGGGGAATGGGAAAAATACCCCGACCCTTATTGTCGCGAGCTGATCAAAAAAATCGCCGCGCATGAGCGCTTCCCCGCGGAGAACATCGCCTGTGGGAACGGCGCGGCGGATCTCATCTATCGGATCGTTCGCGCGGTCGCGCCGAGAAGGGCGATCGTTCCCGCCCCCGCTTTTTCCGAATACGAAAAGGCGCTGGACGAGAGCGGGAGCGAGGTCGTTTTATACCCGCTCGCGGAGGAGAAGGACTTCGCGCTCGATGAGGGGATCTTGGACTTTCTCGGCGAAGGCGTCGACCTTTTGATCCTCTGTTCGCCGAATAACCCGACGGGTAAAACGATCGGCGGCGAGCTCCTCAAAAGGCTCTGTGGGGAATGTCTTCAAAAAAAGATCGTTTTCCTATGCGACGAATGCTTCCTCGATCTCGCGGACGGCGGCGAGCGCCGCTCCGTTAAAAATTACGTCAACGCGTCGGTCGTCGCTTTAAAGGCATTCACCAAGACCTACGCGATGGCGGGGCTAAGGCTCGGGTACGCCCTTTTTGGGGACGCCGCGCTCGCGGCGAAAGTTCGGGAGATCGGACCGTTCTGGAACGTTTCCGCCCCCGCTCAGGTCGCGGGGATCGCGGCTTTAGACGAAAAGGAATATCTGAAAAGATCGGTCGACCTGATCGGGCAGGAGCGGGACTTTTTAACGGGGGCGCTCCAAAGCTTCGGTTTTAAGGTGTATCCGTCGGAGGCGAATTTTATTTTATTTCAGTCCGATCTCCCGCTCGATCGCCTTCTCTTAAAAAAGAAGATCCTCATTCGGAGCTGTGAGAATTTTAAAGGCTTGGACGAGCGCTTTTTTCGCGTTGCGGTACGGCGGCGGGAGGAGAACGAGGCGCTGATCCGCGCGATCGGAGGGAGGGGCTGGTCAAAAAATGGCTAAAGCGATCATGATCCAAGGGACGATGTCAAATGTCGGGAAGTCCGTTCTCGCGGCGGCGCTCTGTCGGCTCTTCGCCCGCGACGGCTACGCCTGCGCCCCGTTTAAGTCACAGAATATGGCGCTCAACTCTTATGTCACCGCCGACGGTCTCGAAATGGGGAGGGCGCAGGCGATGCAGGCGGAGGCGGCGGGGATCGAGCCGTCGGCGCTCATGAACCCGATCCTTTTAAAGCCGACCTCCGACGTCGGCTCTCAGGTCATCGTGAACGGCGAGGTGCGCGGGAATATGCGCGCGGCGGAATATTTTAAAAACAAAAAAGCGCTGATCCCGGATATTTTAAACGCCTATCAAAAGCTCTCGACCCGCTATGACGTGATCGTCATCGAGGGGGCGGGTAGCCCCGTCGAGCTCAACCTAAAGGCGGACGATATCGTCAATATGGGGATGGCGAAGCTCGCGAAAGCGCCCGTTTTATTGGTCGGCGATATAGACCGGGGCGGCGTTTTCGCCCAGCTCTTAGGGACGCTCGACCTCCTCGACCGCGACGAAAGGGCGCTCGTAAAGGGGCTTATCGTGAATAAATTTCGCGGCGACCGCCGCCTCTTTCGCGACGGGATCGAGATCCTCGAGAGGCGCGGCGAAACGCCCGTCGTCGGCGTCGTCCCGTATATCCCCCTCGACCTCGACGACGAGGACAGCCTCTCGGATAGGCTCGATAAGACCCGCGCGGACGGGGTCGTCGACGTCGCCGTTATGAAATTACCGCATATTTCAAATTTTACGGATCTTGACGTTTTTTTACAGTACGAGGGCGTTTCCGTCCGCTATGTTACGCGGGCGAGTGATCTCGGCGAACCCGATCTTATGATCCTCCCCGGGACAAAAAGTACGATCGCGGATATGCGGTGGCTTCGCGAGAGCGGCTTAGAAGCCACGATTAAGGCGCGCGCCTCGAGAGGGTCGCCGCTGTTCGGGATCTGCGGCGGGTATCAGATGCTCGGCGAAAGGATCTCCGACCCATACCGCGCCGAGGGCGGCGGAGAAATATCCGGGATCGGACTATTAAAATGTCAAACGGTTTTTTCGCGGGATAAAAACCGCCTTCAAACGAGCGGGACATTCGCCGAGATCGGCGGGGTCTTTAGCGCCCTGTCGGGTAAGGCTTTTTCCGGTTATGAGATCCATATGGGCGAGACCGTCTCGGACAGCCCCGCGCTCTTATCCGTCGGCGGCGCTTTTGAGGGGAACGTTTACGGCTGTTACGTCCACGGGATCTTTGATCGGGCGGAGGTCGCCGAGGCGGTCGTGAGCGCCCTGTACAAAAGGAAGGGGCTGACTTATGGCGGGGAAAGGATCGACCGGGCGGTCTATAAAGAGCGTCAATATGACCTCCTCGCCGACGAGGTCAAAAAAAACGTCGATATGGCGCTTATCTATAAAATTTTGGAGGAAGGCGTTTAAAAATTTATGCAGAATGACCTTGACAAGATGCTTTGTTTTATGATAAGATAAAAACCGAAAATCGAATAAGAAACAACAGGTGTCGGATATCTTCAAAAGAAGATCGATCCGGTGAAAAGGGAAACAGGTGTAAATCCTGTACGAACTCGTCACCGTAATTGCGGAGCGAGGAAAGAACAGACCCCTTCGGGAACATACGAGGTGGTCTGATACGTCACTGAAATTTATTTTTTGGGAAGACCTTTCCGAGCGTTGAGGCATAAGCCGGGAGACCTGCCTGTCGTTTGTACGGAAAATTTTTCAATGCCACGAGTAATTGGCAGTACGATCCAAACGAATACCCCGTATTTTCGCTACGGGGGTATGCGTCTGTTTTTAGTGCGCCTTTACGCTCGGGTAAAGGCGCTTTTTTGTTGCTTTATTTTTGGTGAAGGAGGCGTACACCGTGGAGGGAACGTTAAGCGACGGGGCTTATACGATCGAGGTGAGCCTGAGCGGCGGGAGCGGAAGGGCGACGATCGCTTCGCCCGCCGAACTGACCGTATCGGACGGGGTCGTCGCGGCGGACATCGTCTGGAGCAGTCCGAATTACGATTATATGGAGGTCGGCGGGGTCGACTACTTCCCGATCGCTACCGAAGGAAATTCCGTCTTTCGCGTCGTCGTCCCCGCCCTCGACGAGGATATACCCGTACTGGCGGAGACCGTCGCGATGAGCGAGCCGCATAGGATCGAATACACGATCCGCTTTGACAGCGCGACGTTGCGTTCACGAGAAGTCGCGGAGATCTGGGTCGGCACGAGGGCGGCGGCAATCGCCGTCGTCGTCATCATCGCGATCGGCGCGGTCGGGGCGATCAAAAAAGGAAAGAAAAAAGCAAAATGAAAAAAACTTGGATATTGATATATGCGCTCCTTCTTGTGTTTTTATGCGGGTGCGAGAGCGCCGGGGCGATCTCGGACGAGCCGCTCGCGATCGAGGGGCTGACCTTCTCCGAGCGGGTGGAGAACGACTACGCGGAGCAATTCGCGATCGACCGCTATGAGGGCGGCTATTCCCTGATCCAGACGATGAACGGCGAAAAGCTTTTGATCGCTCCCGAGGGAGCAGACCTTCCCCAAAAAATAAATACGGACATTACGGTTTTGACCCGCCCGGTCGATCGGATCTATCTCGCCGCGACCTCCGCGATGGGGCTTTTCGCGGCGCTGGACTGCGGCGACCGCGTGAAATTCTCGGGGACAAAGGTCGACGACTGGTATATCGACTACGCCGTAGACGCGATGAAAAGCGGCGAAATGCTCTATGCGGGGAAGTACCGCGAGCCGGACTATGAGCTGCTCCTGACGGGCGGCTGTCGGCTCTCGATCCAGTCGACCATGATCGGTCATTCGCCCGACGTCCGCGAAAAGCTCGAGGAGCTCGGGATCCCCGTTTTTGTGGACTATTCGAGCTATGAGCCACACCCCCTGGGGCGGAGCGAATGGATCCGCGTCTACGCCGAGCTTTGCGGCGAAGCCGAAAAAGCGGAGACGCTCTTTCGCGAACAGGCGGCGCTCCTCCAAGCCGCCGAAGCCGGCGAGAACACGGGTAAGACCGCCGTATTCTTTTATATCAACGCCTCGGGACAAGCGGTCACGCGTAAGTCGGGCGACTATGTAACAAAAATGATTGAGCTCGCCGGCGGCGAAAATGTCTTTAGCGACTTAGGCGACGACGAGACGGCGTCGTCGACCGTCACGATGGAGACCGAGCGCTTTTATACCGCCGCTAAGGACGCCGATTTTATCATTTATAACAGCGCCGTCGGCGGCGAGGTCACGACGATCGACGAGCTTATTTTAAAGAGCGGTCTCCTCGCGGATTTTAAGGCGGTCAAAAACGGGAACGTATGGTGTACGAGGGAAAATCTTTTCCAAGAGACGATGAAGCTCGGGACGGTGATCGCCGATCTCCGCTCGATCTTTACGGAGAATACCGAGGGATCGCCGCCCGTGTTTTTATTTAAGCTCGAGGGCAGTGAGCGGGATGGATAAGGCGGCGCGCCGCCGGTTCGCGGCGTTTCTCCTCCTCTCGGCGCTTATGATCGCGGTCTTTTTGGCGAATATCCTGATCGGGAGTACGCCGATCCCGCCCGCCGAGGCGCTTTACGCCTTTTTTGGCGGGGCGGTCGAGGGGGTAACGGATATTCTTTGGAAGATCCGCGTCCCCCGCGCGCTCGCGGCGCTCCTCTTGGGCGGGGCGCTCTCGCTCTCGGGCTATCTTTTACAGACGTTTTTTCATAACCCGATCGCAGGTCCCTTCGTCCTCGGCGTTTCGTCGGGCGCGAAGCTCACGGTCGCGGCGACGGTCATTATCGCCTCGGGCTTCGTCCGCTCGGTCGGCTCGGGACTGATGGTCGCGGCGGCGTTCGCGGGGTCGATGCTCTCCCTCGGCTTTGTCCTTCTCGTTTCGCGGAAGATGAAGCAAATGTCCATGCTGGTGGTATGCGGGATCATGATCGGCTATATCTGTTCGGCGATCACCGATTTTATCGTGACCTTCGCCGACGACTCGGATATCGTGAACCTCCACGACTGGTCAAACGGGACCTTCTCCGGGACGGATATGGATAGCGTCGCGGTGATCGCCCTCCTTACGGCGGTGGGGCTGGTCGGTACGCTCCTCCTCTCTAAGCCGATCGGCGCGTATCGCCTCGGCGAGAATTACGCCAAAAACGTCGGGGTCAATATCGGGCTTTTAAAGGCGGCGCTCGTCCTCCTATCGGGGCTTTTTTCCGCCTGTGTGACGGCGTTCGCGGGACCTGTTTCCTTCGTCGGGATCGCCGTCCCCCATATCGCGCGGATGATCTTTAAGACCTCAAAGCCACTCGTGATGATCCCCGCCTGTTTCCTCTCGGGTAGTATCTTTTGTATGCTCTGTGATATGCTCGCGCGGACGGTCTTATCCCCGACCGAGCTCAGTATCAGTACGGTCACGGCGGTCTTTGGCGCGCCGATCGTGATCGTGATCATGATCCGACGAAAGCGAGGCGAAGCGCTATGAAAAACGCCGTCATCTCCGCCGAGGATCTATCGGTCGGTTATTTTAAGCGAAGGATCGTAAACGGGGTGAGCTTCGCCGTCAGCGGCGGGGAGATCCTGACCCTCATCGGACCGAACGGCGCGGGAAAATCGACGATCTTAAAAACCCTCGCGGGCTATCTCAAGGCGCTCTCCGGCGAGATCCTGATCGCGGGGAAAAATATCGAAGCCGTCTCTCCCGACGAGCTTTCGCGGACGCTCTCCGTCCTCCTGACCGAGCGGACCGCGCCCGAGCTGATGACCTGTCGCGAGGTGATCGAGACGGGGCGCTATCCGTATACGGGGCGCTTTGGGCGACTCTCGGGGCGGGATCGCGAGATCGTCATTGAGGCGATCGGGTCGGTCGAGATCGGCGACCTCGCGGATAAAAATTTCGTCGCGATCAGCGACGGTCAGCGCCAGCGCGTTCTCCTCGCCCGCGCGATCGCCCAAGAGCCGAAAATTCTTATCCTCGACGAGCCGACCTCCTATCTCGATATCCGCCATAAGATCCTTTTTTTAGAGACCCTACGGCGGCTCGCCTCGGAAAAAAGGATCGCCGTGATCCTCTCCATGCATGAGCTCGAGCTGGCGGCGAAGGTCTCCGACCGCGTCCTTTGTATCAAGGACGGGCATGTGATACGCGCGGGGACCTCCGCCGAAATTTTCACCGAAGACAATATCCGGGAAATTTACGACCTTCCCAAAAAATTATATCAAAAATATATCGGGTAAATCCGTAACGATACGGTTTACATAAAATCAAATCATCAAAAAAGAAAGGAAGAAAAACAAAATGATGAAGATGAAAAAAAGAGGACTTTTAGCCGCCGCGCTCTTAGGGGCGTTTATGCTTTCGGGCTGCGCGAACACGGAGGACGCGCCCGCGCCCGCGAGTACTGAAGCCGAAAAGCCCGTGATCCTCACGGTCAGCTTTGGGACGAGCTATAACGACAGCCGCGAAAAGACGATCGGCGCGGTCGAAAAAGCGCTCGCGAGCGCCAACCCCGACTATGAGGTACGCCGCGCCTTCACCGCTCAGACGGTCATCGACATTTTAAAGGAGCGCGACAATATCGAGACCGATAACGTCGACGAGGCTTTTGACCGCCTCGTGAGCGACGGCGTAAAGACCGTCGTGATCCAGCCGACCCACGTCATGAACGGCTATGAATACGACGACCTCATCACGGCGGTCGACGGCTATATGGCGAAATTTGATAAGGTGACCGTCGGCGCGCCGCTCCTCACCTCCGACGACGATTATTCGCGCGTGGCGGACGCGCTCATCGCGGACACGAGCGCCTATAACAACGACGAAACGGCGATCGTATTTATGGGTCACGGGACGGAGCATAGCGCCAACTCCACCTACGCCAAGTTACAGGATACCTTCACCTCTAAAAACGCGTCGAATTATTACGTCGGTACGGTCGAGGCGACCCCCTCGCTCGACGATATTGTCGCGGCGGTAAAAGCGGGCGGCTATAAAAAGGTCGTTCTCCAGCCGCTGATGGTCGTCGCGGGCGATCACGCGAATAACGATATGGCGGGCGACGAGGAGGATTCGTGGAAGACCGTCCTCACGAACGAGGGCTTTGAGGTCGAATGCGTCTTGAGAGGTCTCGGCGAGATCGAGGCGATCCAAGCGGTCTACGCCGATCACGTAAAGGACGCGATCAATAACTAAGTATATCAATCTTTTTCCTCGCCGTATTTTTCATACGGCGAGGAAAAGCTTTGTACTATTTCGCGACATGAATGTGTACAAAAATTCAAGGCTACACCGCACAATTATTGTCGTTCGAATGGCAGTCAGAGATTTTCTAACATTCGCTTTGTTTTGCGCCGCGTCCATGCGGCGCTTGGGGCGAATGCCACGCAACATCCTGTTGCGGTCAGATTGTACAGATTTTATGCAGGAAGGCTGATCTTTCGGTCAGCCCCTCTGTTACTGCGTGACACCTCCCCCGCCCGGGGGAGATCACCTTTCAAAGAAAATTTGTGCAATATGGCGGAAAATATGGCTGTCAATCGGACGGCATAAGCCGAGGACTTCGCTCGACGAAGTCCGGCGGTAATTGCGCGGTGTTGCCTCAAGTAAAATCTTGGATTTATGGATTTTACGCCGAATTTTTGTTTACACATTCGGAGTGAAACAGTACTATGGAGTTCGTTTTATGAAGAAAGTATTTTTATCCTTTATTTTTACATTTTTGTATGCGTTCGCCTTCGCGGGGATCACCGCCTCGGCAGAGGGTGAGCTGTCCCCGATCTATGCCGATCGGCTCAACGACGGGACGTATCGGATCGAGGTGGAATCCAGCTCGTCGATGTTTCGCGTCGTCGACTGTCGCCTCGTTGTCGCGGACGGAAAAATGACCGCCTTTATGACGATGAGCGGTCAGGGCTATGGCTTGGTCTACCTCGGGACGGGCGAAGAAGCGCTCGCCGCCGACAGCGCGGACTATATCGAGTTCACGCTCGATGACGAAGGTCAAAAGGTCTTCGCGGTCGAGGTCGCGGCGCTCGATCAAAAGATCGACTGCGCCGCGTGGAGCATCAAAAAGGAGCAGTGGTACGACCGCGAGCTGATCTTTCGCTCCGATACCCTCCCGGAGGGGGCGCTGAAGGAAGCTTCCCTCTCCCCGCTCATGGTGGTCGCGTCGGCGGTGTTGGCTTCGGCGATCGCGGTCGCGATCGTCTTATACCATAAAAAACGCGGAGGGAAGTAAATGGGACTTTTACATATCTACTGCGGCGACGGGAAGGGGAAAACAACGGCGGCGATCGGTCTCGCGATCCGCGCGGCGGGCGCGGGGATGAGCGTCCGCTTTGTCCAGCTTTTAAAGGGCGGGGCTACCTCCGAGCTGGAGGCGCTCGCTCTGATCCCGAAGATCACCGTCACGCGGTGTGATCGGGAATACGGCTTTGTCAAAAATATGAGCGGGGCGGAGAAGCGCTCGATCACCGAATGTCACGACCGCCTGATCGCGGACGCTTTTACCGCCAAGGCGGATATGGTGATCCTCGACGAGTTTAACGCGGCTTACGGTTACGGGCTTCTCGACCGCGCGGCGGCGGAGCGGCTTATTTTTGAAGGCGTAAAAAAAGCGGAGGTCGTTTTAACGGGGCGAGACCCCGCCGAAGCTTTTACAAGCGCCGCCGACTATCTGAGCGAGATAAAATGCGTAAAACACCCCTATGAAAAGGGGATCGCCGCCCGAAGGGGGATAGAGCTTTGAACCTCGAATATGTACGCCCGAACGAGATCGAAAAGCGAAGCTTTGAGATCATCGAGAGCGAGATCGCCGAGCGCTATGGCGGACGAAAGCTCGCCGACGGGCGAAAGCCCGTGATCCTCCGCGTGATCCATACGACCGCCGACTTTGATTATCTCGACAATCTCGTTTTTTCCGAGAACGTTATCGAGATCGCGAAGGATGCGATCCAAAAGGGCGCGGTCATTGTGACCGACACGAATATGGCGAGGGCGGGGATCAACGCGTCCGCGCTCAAAAAATTCGGCTGTGAGGCGATCTGTTATATGTCCGACGAGGACGTCGCGACCGCCGCCGCGCGGGACAATATCACCCGCGCGGCGGCGTCCGTCGATAAGGCGGCGGCGCTCAAAAAGCCGATCGTTTACGCGGTCGGGAACGCCCCGACCGCCCTGATCCGAATTTGTGAGCATATTAAAACGGGCGACCTAAGCCCCGCGCTCGTGATCGGCGTCCCCGTCGGCTTTGTGAACGTTGTCGCCTCAAAGGAGACGCTGATGGCGGCGGGCGTCCCGTATATCGTCGCGCGGGGGCGTAAGGGCGGGAGTACCGTCGCCGCCGCGATCGTGAACGCGCTTTTATACATGGCGCGGGATAACGTTTAATTTTTTAGGGAAGGCGCGGGGGCGCGGAAAGAAAGAGCGCCCCCGCGCCTTCACATAAAAAAAGGAAGGCTATCCCGCCTTCCTCTTTTTCTCCCCCTTGATGAGCCATATAAAAACGACGAACGCGGCGATATAAAGCGGAAGCTCCGCTAAGAGCTGTTGCCCGATCGTCGGCGTAAAGTCCTCGGCGACCCCGCTCAAAAGGAAGCTCTGGGGATAATAGCCGCCGAAATTATTCATCGCGTGAAAGATCGCGGCGGGATAGATCGAATTCGTCCTTTTTGTGAGCCACATCAGGAAGACCCCCATAAAGGTACAGCCGATACACATCGATAAGATCCCGAGATATGGATAGCCGGGATAATCCGTCCCAAAATTGTGTCCCTCGACGGTGAGCTCCGCGTGCCAGAGTCCCCATAAGACTCCGCCGACGACGATCGTCCCCGTCGTCCCGAGGAGCGGTTCCATTTTTTGATTCATATACCCGCGCCAGCCGAATTCCTCCCCGAACGTATTGAACGCCATGAGCGGCGCGGTCGCGAGGACCAACAATAACGTCGGGATCGCCTCGCCCGAGGAAAGATTTTTCCCCACGTCGGTGAAGTCTCCCCCGCCAAAGGCGATCGTGACCCAAGCGCCTTCCGCGAGGGCGATCACACCGATCGCCGCGACCGAAAAAACGTAATATTTTAAATTTCCCTTTAGGTTGAGGTGAAGGAGGCTGTCGCTCCATCCCTCGTGGGTGAGCTTACGGGTGATGACGTTCGCGAGCGCGGAACCAAAGCCGACGATCCAAAAAAGGACGGGCATTTTATTCGTCTCGAACCATTCGTGATAGCCGAAGACCTTATTAAAGAGGATCGCGGGGAGCCACGAGATCCCAAAGGCGAGGAGGAGAAAGATCGCGAGCCGCTTCGCCTCGAGCTTTTTATCGGTCATACTCGTTCACACCCTTCATAAAAATTTTACAGGAGAGCTTATAGGAATAAAGGAAAGCCGCGAGCGCGAGATAAGGAAGGACGCTCACGATCCAAAGGATCGCGCCGTTCGCCTCGCCGTTTATGAGCGAAACGACCGCATCCGTGAGCGACTGCGCGACCTCGGCGGGGAGAAGATTATAGACGAAGATCGCCGCCGCGCAAAGCGCGAGCATCACGATCATCTTGATCAAGCTCCCTTTTTTCGAGCCACAGCGCACCGTGAAAGGAATGTCAAACGCCCCGATCAGGAGCATCAGAAACACCCCCGCTAAATAGACCGCCGAAAAAGGCGATATAAGCTCCTCCCCCGTCGCGAACCAATTCAGGGTCGCGAGGAGGTTGTCCGCGAAAAAGCCCCCGATCATATAAAGAAGGTCCATCATCAATACGATCGTGTACTTACGGTATAAAAACGCCTTTACCCCCTGCGGCGTCGAGACGACGAAATACGCCCAGAGCTTTTTATCGTCGCCGTGAAACACCTCGCTCGTCAGCGCGTTCAGGACAAAGAACCCGACCGCGAGCATCAGCGCGCGGATAATCGGGTCTGTCGCCATTTCAAAAACCCCGCGAATATCGGTACCGCCTGCGATCGCGCCGACCGCCGTAAAACAAAACGGAAACGCCGTTAAAAGGATCGGCGCGAGCGCCGCTAAAACGATCATGAGCCGATTTTGCTTCAGCTCTTTATATAAAAGCCCCGTCGTCCCGTCCGTATTTTTTGGGAAGGCGATCTGTTCGGCGGTCTCGGCGCTTTTTTCTTTTTTGGATATTTTCGCCTTGGGGTACGCCGCGCCGAGGCTATAAAAGGTCGCGAAAAAGCTCGCCGCCGACACGAGAAGGAGTAAGGGGATCGCCCATAAGAGCGCCTCCGCCGTGAATACGGGGAACGCGAGCGTGACCTCGTCGCGCGTCAGCGCCTCGAGGTCGATTCCGGCGGCTTTAAAAACGATCACGACGATCGCCGCCATCAGCCCGAGCATCACGAACCCCGCCGCGCTCTGCATTTTTTTCAGCTCCTCGCCGTTTCGCGCCCTCAGGATAAGAAGCTCGTTCGGGAGGGAAAAGAGCGCCATTACCGCTAAGATCACGATATGCCACACGACGGTATTCGCGCGAAACGGCACGGACAGATACGCGCCGATCGCGGCGGCGTTTAAAAGGCTCAATAAAATACAGATCAACGCGACGGAGAAGCGGCGAACGAACCGCGCCGCCGCGCGTTCGGGCGGCGTGATCGGGAGGGCGTAGGAATACCCCAGCCAGCCCGCGTGGAGGTTCGCCTTAAAGCTCTCGTCGGCGAGGAGCGGGATCGACCCGACCATCGCCGTCAGCATAAAAAGCGTATCGACGATCGAGCGTTGATCGAGCGAATCGTCCGACCCGATCTCCGCCGTAAAGACCACGCCCCAGACGAGGAGCAGGAACGTAAAAAGAAGCGCGAACGACAAAAGGACCGTCTTCCGCGAAACGCGAAGCTCTTGAAAGAGAAGGGAGCGAAGCTTCATCACTTCCACCCCATTTCGCCCTTATGTACGTAATAGAGCATAATATCGTCGAGGCTCGCGGGATCGATCACCGCGCCGCCGTGCTTTCTCCGCGCGCTCTCGCGGTCGGAGAGCATCGCTTCAACGCCGAATTCATTCTCGCGGACGCTCACGATCCCGTCGGGGTCGAGCGCCGAAAGCTCCGCCTTCGCGCATTTTAAGATACCGTGGGGCTCGAGGATCACGTCCTTATACCCGCTCAAAAGGATCTTCCCCTTATCGATGAAGGTGACGCTGTCGGCGATCTTCTCAAGATCGGCGGTGATGTGGGAGGACATCAGGATCGAGCGCTCCCCGTCGCGAAGATATTCCATAAAGATATGTAAAATTTCGTCGCGGACGACGGGATCAAGTCCCGTCGTTGCCTCGTCCATGACGAGAAGCTCGGCGTTATGCGACAGGGCGCAGGCGATCTGGAGCTTCATCTTCATCCCCTTGGAGTACTCGCCGATCTTCTTTTTCGGTGGGAGAGCGAAGCGCTCGAGGTACGCGGAATAGACCGCGTTGTCCCACGCGGGATACAATCCCTCAAAAATTCGCGCCATATCGACCGCGGTAAAAATATCGTGAAACGGTAGCTCGTCAAAAACGACCGCCATACGCTTTTTGACCGCGAATTCGTCTCCGACGTGATCGAGCCCGAGGAGCTTGATCTCCCCCTCGTCGATATTCGTGATGTTGAGTAGGCTTCTGATCGTGGTGGTCTTCCCCGCCCCGTTTTGACCGATAAAGCCCATAATGCTCCCCTTGGGGACGTTAAAGCTCACCCGATCGAGCGTAAAGCCCTCATATCGCTTTGTGACCCCCGCTATTTCGATCGCGTTTTCATACTCCGTCATATCATTCTCCTCCGTTGACAAGATCGAGCAGATCGTGAAGCTCCTTCGCCGTTAAGCCGATCTTCTCCGCCCGTTCGCCCGCCTCGGCGAAAAGCGCCTCGATCGCCTTTAACTGCTCCTCGCGAAAGAGGGCGGCGTTTTGCGCCTTCACAAAAGAGCCGCGCCCCGTATACGACTCGATAAAGCCGTCGCGCTCGAGCTCCTCATAAGCGCGCTTGGTCGTCATAAAGCTGATCCGAAGCTCGAGCGCGAGGTTTCTCATCGACGGGAGCATATCCCCCTCGCTCAGCTCCCCCTCGAGGATCAGGGTCTTGATCCGATCGGCGATCTGAAGGTAGATCGGCTTGTTGCTCGCGTTGCTGATGTTGATGTTGATGTTCATCGGCGTATCACTCCTTGAAGTTCAACTGTTTAAGCTCAATTGTATAACTTCAATTTATATAATTATATCATTTATTCTCCGCTTTGTCAATAGGTTATTTTTATTTTTTAGAGAAGGCGTACAGACCCGCCGCCTATCGCTCCTTCCCCAAAAAAATAAAACAAAAAGCTTGTCCGATCTATCGGACAAACACATAAAACAAAGACCCCCGCCCAAAGGCGAAGGTCATCGCTTTAAACAACGCCCGAGCCGTTACAATACTTACACCGCCCGTCGCCGCCGCAATACTGACAGACGTTAGAGCCGCCGCAGGAGAGACAATGGTCGAGCTGACCGCTCAGACAGATATGACAGGTCCGATCGCCCTTACAAAAGCGGCATTTCGTGTCGCCGTGACAACCCGGACAAACGGACGACCCGCCCCCGCCGGAGGCGGTCGCCGACGCGCCCGAGAGCGTTTCGGCGAATTCGTTTAAGAGCGCCGCGATCGTCTCGACGTCGCTCGCCTCGACCCCGCCCGTCATCTCGACGGCGAAGTCGCCGACCTCGGTCGGGAGTGTCGCCGACATCGAGACATTCATATACCCGTCGGCGATCGCCTCCGCCGTAAAGCCCGGGTCGCTCACCGCGCCCGGGGTCGCGCCGGAATAAGCCTCGCCCGTCGACGGCGACGCGAGGATCAGCGAGTATTCGTTCCCGCTCTTAAAGTCCGCCGCCCCGAGCGTCCCCTCGGTAAAGCCCGCCGTCGTCGCGAAAAGCATCACCGTATAAATATCGTCGCGCTCACCGAATACAAAGATCACGTCGCCGTTCTCCGAGAGCGCGTACAACGCGGCGTCGACCGTGAACGCGTTCCCGTTCACGGATAGGGTCGGCGACGCCTTTTTCGCCATACTCCCGACCGCTCCGCCGCCCGCCTCGTTCTCCGCGACCCGCGCGGTCGTCTCCGCCGTCGCAGCGTTTTTCGCCGTCGCCGCGCCGCCGTTCGTCCCCGTATCCCCGACGACTTCCTCGCCGCCGCAGCCCGAAAGAGTAAGCACCGCGCTCATCATCGCCGCCGCGACCGTTCGTCTTAGCTTTTTCATTGTTGACCTCCCGCCGTTCCGTTTATTTCTTCTTATTCTACCATAAATACGCGTGATTGTCAACCGCTTTCGCGGGTTATCCGCCTTCCCCGTCGCGGGTCGCGGCTAAGATCGCCGCCGCGAGCAGGAACGACAGCACGTCCGAAACGGGCTGGACGATATAAAGCCCGAAGTCGCCGAAAAAAGCGCTCAACGCGAAAAGGAGCGGGATGTAAAAAAATCCCTGACGCGCGACCGAGATCACGAGCGCGGTCATATACCTCCCCCGATTTTGCATGTACATACTCGATACCGCGTAAAACGCGAGGAAGGGGAAGGAGATACATTGATAGCGTAAGATCGCCGCGCCCGCGCGGACGACCTCGGGGTCGGGCGAAAGAACGCGGACGAGCGGATCGGCAAAGACCGCGAACACCGCCGCGAAGATCACCATAAGCGCCGTCCCGATCCCGACCGTGAGGCGAAACGCCTTTTTGACCCGATCGTATTTTTTCGCCCCGTAATTCATCGCGCAGATCGGCTGAAACCCCTGTCCAAAGCCGATCATCACCATATACCCGAGCGACGCGACCCGCGACGAAACGGTAAAAGCCGCGATCGCCGCCTCGCCGAGGTCGGCGGCGGCGATATTCAATAAGACCGAGGCGACGCTCGTGATCCCCTGACGGGCGAAATTCGGTGCGCCGCCCGCGAGGATATGATAAAACCGCCCTCCGCTAAAATCGCATTTATTCCATTTTACGGGGATATTCCCGTGACGATAGGAGAGGAAGGTCAACACCCCCGCGCCGACGACCTGACCGACGAGGGTCGCGAGCCCCGCGCCGAATATTTCCGCTTTTAATAAAACGATCAGGATCGGGTCAAGGAGCATATTCACGAGTATCCCCGAGAGTAAGCCGATCATACCGTCCTTAACGTTCCCACAAAGGCGGAGCTGGTTATAGACCGTCGTCGCGAAAAGCGAGAACGGAACCGCGACCAGCATGACCCGCAGGTACTCCACCGTGTATCGCATAAGGCTCTCCGAGGCGTTCCCGCCGAGCGCCGCCGCGAGCGGCTCGACGAAGATCAGCATCGGGATCATTAAAACGATCCCCACGCCCGCCGCGAGGACGACCCCGTTCGACGAGACGGTCTCCGCCTCTTTTTCGTTCCCCTCGCCGAGCCGTCGGGACATCACGTTCCCGCTCCCATAGCCGAACCAAAAGCCGAGCGCCTGGACGAACGACACGAACGCGAACACGATCCCGACGGCGGCGGTCATACTCTTATTATCGAGCCGCCCGATCCAAAAGGTATCGGTGAGGTTATAGATGACCGTTATGAGCATCCCGACGATCGTCGGGATCGCCGTCTTGATCAAGAGCGGGAGGAGCGGCGCGGTGATGATCCGCTCGCGGCGCGCCTCCTTTGTTTCTTTAGCCAACCTTCGCCACCTCGCCCTTTGAGCCGTTGACGCGGATCATCTCGCCGTCGCGATAGCGCGTCGTCGCGAGACCCACGCCGAGTACGGCGGGGATCCCGTATTCCCGCGCGACGATCGCCGCGTGAGAGAGCGCCGCGCCGGTATCGGCGACGACCGCCGCCGCGACCTTAAAGAGCGGCGTCCACTCGGGGTCGGTATAGGGACAAACGAGGATGTCGCCTTTTTTGAGCTTATAAAATTCCTCGGGCGAGCGGACGATACATACCCTCCCGACCGCCTCGCCGCCGCTCCCGCCGACGCCCGTCAATACGTCGCCCTGACCCTCAAATACATAGAGCTTGCTCCGCTCCCAGACCTTCTCCGCGAGCGGGCGCTTCGCCCTTCGCCGCTCGATCATCTCTTTATACCGATCGGTGAAGCCCTCCCGACACATCGCGGTAAATTCGTCGAAGAAGAGATACGCCACGCTCTCCGTGATCGCCGTATTCCCCGTGCATAAAAGCGCCGCGTGCTCAAAGATCCGCTTGGAATAGTGAAAGACCGTCTCCCATTGATACTGGCTCTCCTCCCGCGCGACGTGAAAGGCGCGGATACAGTCGATCCTTTCTTTTATTTTTGGGAAGCTCTTCTCGCCGCAGACCGCGCGGAGCTTTTCCATTAAGGGCGCGAATTTCTCCGCGTCGGCTTCGGCGGGCGCGTTGATCAGGGGCTTTATGATACTGATGAAGCGATCGGGGGCTTCGACGAAGGACTTCGCGTAGATACAGTAACAGTTATAGTCGGACTTCATCCCATGCTTTTTCATAAACGCCTCAAGTTCCTCGGCGAAGGCGGGGAAATCGCGACAAATCTTCGCGCAGCTCTCGCCGCCGAGTACCGCCGCCGAGAGCGCCTCGTCCGCGCCGATCCGCTCGGCGAGCGCCGCGATGTCGCGGGTCACGATGACCGTCTTATAGTCGAGGTCGACGTAAAGGTCATAGACGCTCAGGTCGGGGGAGATTTTTTTGAGCGTTTTTTCGATCCCGCGGCTCGCGAGGACGCCCGGGAAAAGCGCGTAGCGAAACCGCGCGTAGGCGATCCTTTGTACCAGCCGATACGCGTCGTCTATGTATCTCCCACATTCCGCCAAGGACAGCTGATCAAACGGGAGCTTCGCCATTTTATCGACGCTTTTTTGATACCTCTCGAGATAATATTCACATTTTTCGCGGCAGTAGGGGAGGTTTTTAAGCTCCTTGATGAGCGCGGGCGCTTTAAAGATCTTCCCGCTGATCCGTTTATCGTTCGGCGGTAGGATCATGACCCCGTCGTCGTCGATCCGGGGCTCCATCGAGATCAACAGCCCCACCTCGGAAAAGATCCGAGCCTTTTGGTTATTGACCGCGCCGCAAAAGCTATGGTCGAGCGGGAGCTGAGCGACGGGCATTTTCTCAAGCAGGAAGGCGAAATTTTTACGGAGCGCGCCGGTGATCTTGTTTCGCCCGACATAGCGCTCGATCTCCGCCTCGTCGACGTCGTCGGCGAGCGTGGTGATCGCCCGCGCCTGTAGGATATAGGCGTTCCCGCCGCGTACCGCCCATTCGATGTCCATCGGACAGCCGTAATAATCCTCGACGTCGACCGCCGCCTTACAAAGCGCCGCGACCTCTTTTTCGGAGAGACAGAGGACGCCGCGCTTCTCGGGCGGGACGGCGACCTCCTTGATATTCTCCCCGTCGCCGTTCTCGGCGTAAACGATCTCGATCTCTTTACTCCCGACGACGCTCGATCGGATACGCCCTTCCTTCCCACAGATAAAGGTGTCCGCCGTGACTTTCCCCGAGACGACCGCCTCGCCGAGACCGTAAGACGCGTTTAACTGCATCTCGTCGCGGCGGTGATTGACGGGGTTCGCGGTAAAGAGTACGCCCGCTTTTTCGCTCTCGACCATCTCCTGTACGACGACGGCGAGCGCGACGCTCCTCTGGTCATAGCCTTGATTTTGGCGATAGCTCACCGCGCGGTTTCCCCAAAGCGAGGCGTAACAAAGGACGATATTTTTTAAGAGCGCGTCGAACCCGATCACGTTCAGATAGGTCTCCTGTTGACCCGCGAAGCTCGCGTCGGGGAGATCCTCGGCGGTCGCGGAGGATCGGACCGCGACGCGTAGGTCGCCGACCCCCGCGCCTTCACAAAGGGATAGATAGCTAAGCCTAACAGCGTCGCGTAAAGGCTCGGGGATCGCCCCGCCCTCGATCAGGGCGCGGATCGTCTCCGCCGCCGCGTAAAGCTTTTCTTCGTCCGCGCCCGCCTCGGCTAAAAGCGCGTCGATCTCGCCGTCGATCCCGTTCGCGGTGAGAAAGGCGCGGTAAGCGTCCGCCGTCACCACAAAGCCCGGCGGGACGTTTAGCCCCGCCCGCGTCATCTCGCCGAGGTTCGCGCCCTTCCCCCCGACCGTCATCACGTCGTTTTTACCGACCTCGTTAAATTGTCTGATCATGTCTTTGTCCTCCCGATATATTTTTTTACGCCCGCGTCGATAAAGGCGCTAAAGATCTCGTCAAAATAGGGTCGGGCGATCGCCGCGTTATGGATAAAGAGGAGAAACGCCCCCGCCATCACGCCGCAAAGCCCCTCGACGTCCGTCTCGACGGGGACGCCCCGCGCCCGCCAGCCGTCGGCGACCCGCTCGATAAACCCGCGAAACAGCTCCGTCGCCCGCGCCGCGAGCTTGTCCGAATGTTTCACCAGCGCGTCAAACACCTCGGAATATGTCTCGCGCGTGTCGATCTTATGCTTCATATCGATTAGGTAGTGAAATAAGACCTCGCTCACCGCGCCCGCCGGGTCGTCCGCCGACGCTAAGATCAGGCGCTCGGCGTCCTCGATCTTTTGCGCCGAGCGATAGCGCATCACGTCCAGCACGAACGCGTCCTTATCCTTATAAAAGGAATAAAACCCGCCCTGAGAGATCCCGGCTCTTTTGGTCAGTTCGCGGATATTGATCGCCTTTAGCGCGTGGTCGTGAAACATCTCCACGCCCGTATCGAGCAGTTTTTGCCCGATGATCCTTTTTTCCTCGTCCGAAAAAGCCTTCCCCATTCGCCGTCGCTCCTATGAATTTTTATGGTTTTGTTCATAGCTATATATTAGCATATCCTAACACATTTGTCAAGAGGGTCGCGAAAAAATTTCCCGATTTTTTCTCCTTCTCAAAAAAATCCGCCCGCGAGCTTTATTTTTTGGGGAAGGTGGGCTGTGCGGGTCGCTTTGGGCGCTTGCGTCCTTGCAAGCGCTTGGGGCGACCCGCATCCGATTCCGTGCGGTTCGTCAAGCTTTGATCTCATTCGGGGAAGGCGTTATTCGGCGATTTTTCGTTTTTCTTCGCGAAAGGGATTGACTTTCTTTTCCGTTTATGGTAAGATAAGGGCATACCACACAACTTAATATTTATCGCAAGAATGTTTACACTATGGTAAAGGTGTAGACTCTTTTCAACATTCCTTGCGATAAATATGTTGAAGTTGTGTGGTAGCAATCCGAGCCTACTCGCCTTTATGTGTGTGCGGCTTTGGTTGCACACACTTTTTTATTTTCGGGAAAAATAAGCTTTTCCCGAGAGAAAGGACGGTTAAATATGAAACTTTGGAAAAGGCTGGCGGCGGGTCTGATGGCGGGGGTGATGGCGGCGAGCGGGGCTGTTTTAGGTTTCGCTACCGACGAGGGGGCGACGACAATTGCGGAAACGGGCGGAACGCTCTCCGCGCCGGCGAATGTCAGAGAAGAAAATGGCTTTATCGTTTGGGGCGAAGTAGAGGACGCTTATGGGTATACTGTACGTACACATAAAGACGGAGAAGAGATCCAAAATACATATTACGACGAAGATAAATGTGAGTGGCGAAGATTTCTTTTAGAAAAATGCGACAGAACCTTTGGTGAATACACATTTGAGGTTTGTGCATTTGACGAATCAAAGAACAGTAGCGAATGGTCGAATTCAATTACTGTTTCGTATGAAGCAACTTTTGAAACTCCGATAAATCTAAGATTAAGTGAAAATAAGCAGTATGTTGTTTGGGACGAGGTAAAAGACGCAAAAAGATATTATGTACGATCGATAGATGAAAATTCGACGGTTCAAACTTATTTTTATAGAAGTAACAACTCCTTTTCTATAGATGCATTGGAGCATATAGGCGTTTATTTGATTGAAATTCAAGCAGTTGATAATGACTATAATGTCAGCGCATGGTCAGAGTCTTTGTCAGTATCTTACACTATGCCTGAACGTCTCAAAGCTCCTCAAAATGTTAGATTAGATGAAAGCGGAGACTATATTCTAAGCGATGAGGTAGAAGGTGCGGTTGGTTACGCTGACGAACATTGGGGGGTTGTAGATTATAAGGGCTTTCATCAGGTATCGGGAGGAGGACCTTTTAGTTTTGAAAATTGTGAGTCTCAACCGAAATTTAGTCGTGGTCGGTTTCCTTTTCCCGGCTCGTATCATTATTATTATATTTATGCTTATGATGTGAATGGAAATCTCTCGGAAAGCAGTGATCGATTTGAAATAAATGACAATATGTCTCTCGACAAATCGATTGAAATGCCCGAAAGTATACAAGACGTACAAGACGAAGATTGGCTATACTGGGGTACAATCGACGGAGCTAATAAGGTTTCCGGGTGGTCGCTTTGTATTTTGAAAAATGATAAAATGCTTGGGTATGAATGCGGGTCTTTTTCCCAACCATATAGCTATTGGGTTTTCAAAGAATATCCGACGGGAAACTATGAGGCAGAGCTTTTCTTTGAAGATCAATACAACAATTATAATACACAATCGTATTCTTTCACAATTAATCAAGCAGATGAATCAGTCTGGATTCCAAAATTATATTATAAATTTAATCAACTTGTGTGGGACTGGGATCAGTTAAGACATGGCAATACGAATAATTTTTGGATACGCATTTCACAGGGTGATACCACCGTTCAATTTGAAAAACTTAAATCCAATCTCTTTACGGGTTTAACCGATTTGGAAAATGGCGAGTATACGGTCGAAATCTGTGCTACAGAAAGCTTTACAACAGGAAACTGGTCAGAGCCGCTTAAACTAACAATACATAACGGAGGTCTCTTCGACAAAGAAAACGAAACCACTGCGGAAGTAGAAGCCCCGCCCGAAGCCGCCGAGATCCCCGAAGAGGATCGGATCACGAGCATTACGATCAACCCCGCCTTTAATATGAAAAACAAGGACGACAACGGGGTCGGGCTTGATCTGACGAAGATCAAGATCAAGGCGAAGGAAATCTATGACGAAGCGGGATTAAAGAGAGCGGAGGAAGCGCTCGGAGAGGAAATTATCGGAAATAAACACTATAACCTATTGGACTTGACCCTGTTATATAACGACAAGGATTTCTCCAACGGCTATGAGGGCTTGGTACAGGTGATTATCCCGATCCCGAAGGGACACAGAAACAAGACGTTTTATTGCTACCGTCTGACCGAGGTCAACGGGAAAATGACAAAGGAAGTCATTCCCGGCGAACAGACCGAGGACAGCTACATCGTTTACTTAGAACATTTCAGCGAGTACGCGCTTGTCGCGGACGGCGGCGAGGACGAACATACCCACACCTTCGCGACGGCATGGACGAGCGACGACGCGAACCATTGGCACGCGGCGACTTGTACGCATACCGAGGAAATTTCCGACAAAGCCGCGCACGTTTGGAACGACGGAGTGATCACAAGATTTCCGACCGAGACCGAGAAGGGACTCAAGATTTACACCTGTACGATCTGTCCAAAAACAAAGTCGGAGGAACTCCCGACCGTAGAACCCGAGACAAAGCCCGGTTATTTCAGCTCCGAGGGCGAGACGAGTATTAAAAACGCCGCGCCGAAGGTGATCGTGACCGAAAAGACGGCGGTCGTAAACAAACGTTACAACGAGCGGATCGTCCAAAAGGTCGCCGCCGAGGACGTCGTCGGTAAGACCAAAGCGACCTTTACCCTCTCGAACGGGACGGTCACCAAGACGGTCAGCACGACGAAGTATAACACCGCGCTCACGGTCGACGGCGAAAAGGTCACGGCGGGCGAAGGCTACGTCTTCCTCGTCTATACCCTCACGGACATTCCCGAAAATATCAGCATCACCGTTTTGAGCGTAACGCTTGAATGAAGATAGGAAAGGATGATTATGGATATGAAGAAAAAATATACGACCCCCGAAGCGCTGATCTCGCTTTTTGACACAAAGGACGTAATCACGGCGAGCGATCAATCGTCGGCGACCCCCTCCTCTATGACGAACGGCGGGGAGCTTTCGGACGATCAATCGGATAACAGCTACGGTTCGGTCTTTGGGGCATAATACCCCCGACCGATCCCTTCACAAAACAAAAAAACGACCCCGCCCCTCGGAAAAAGCCTTCCCGAGGGGCGGGGCTGTGTCATTTTATCATCAAATTTTAATTTACCTTACCCTCTCTTCGTCCGTATAAACTCCGCCGCGAGCCTTACCGCCGCGTCCGTCCCGATCTCCGAGCTGATCGAGAGGTCATAGGTCTGTACCTTCCCCCACGCGTCGTCCGCGAAGTAGTTATAGTACGCGACCCGCTCCTTATCCTTCTTTTTGATATACGCGGGGTAATTCTCCGCCGCCTCCTTATATTCGTCCCTGACCCGCGCGACCCGCTGTTCAAAGGGGGCGTGGATAAAGAGGTCGACGACCCCGTCGTACCCGCGAAGGACATAATCCGCGCACCGCCCGACGATCACGCAGTTTCCCTTTTGATACAGGTCCTTGATCGCCTTCGCCTGAGCGATAAAGATCATATCCGAGGCGGGGAGGAGCTGGCTCCCCATATAGAGGTGATATAAAAAGCTCTGTGTCTTTTTTTGGTCGTTGCGCCGGACGAAGTCCTCGGTGTAGCCGCTCTCCTTCGCCACGAGCGAGAGGAGCTCGCCGTCATAAAACGCGAACCCGAGCTCCTCCGCGAGCTTTTTCCCGATGATCCTACCGCCCGAGCCATACTCGCGCGAGATCGTGACCGTTGTTTTTTCCATGAACCGTACCGTCCTTTCTAAAGTGTATAATAAATCAGTAAGATCCCTTTTTTGACCGTGATCTCCGCCGTTTCGGCGGTCATACGGTTACTGACCCCGAGGGGGAAGAGGTTCGTGAGCGACCCGTCCTCGAGCGGATAATAAAGCCCCTTTAGCGTGACCCCCTCCGCCCGATCCGAGAGCGAAAAGACCGAGACCGCCGTGTCCTTTTTTTTGTGAAGGACGAGCGCCCCCCCGGGGTACGCGGTCGCGACGGCGTAGCGATCGCCGTAAAGCGTCCCGCGTAAGCCCCGCTCCGCCATACCGCCGAGGAGCGATAAATTCGCGAGGGTATGGTCGAGCCGTCCGCCCGTCCCGCCGTATAGGTGAAACTCGGTACAGCCCCGCTCCTCCCCGAGCCTGACCGCCTCATAGAGATCGGTCGTATCCTTCTCTATGGGAAGGACGGTGACGTTCCCGCCCTCGGGGACGCGCCCGAGCGAATCAAAATCCCCGACGACCGCGTCCGCGCGTAACCCGAGCGCGTCGACATAGCGTAATCCGCCGTCCGCCGCGATCACGAGCGGCGCTTTGTCCGCCGCGATCGGCTCGACTAAGCCGAAAAACTCGCCCGCGCCGAAGATATAACAGGTTTTCACCAACCCCCCCCTTTCGCTCCTTCTCAAAAATAAAAAATCGGATCATAAAACGAGGAAGAGCGTCCCCGCCGTGATCAGGAGCGTCCCGACGAGGCTTTTTATCGTGAACTCCTCACGGAGGAAGAAAAAGGCGAGGACGAGCGTTAAAACGACACTCATCTTATCGATCGGTACGACCTTAGAGACCTCGCCGTCGCGCACCGCGCGGTAATAAAAGAGCCACGAAGCCCCCGTCGACAGCCCCGAGAGGATCAGGAAGATCCAGCTCTTACGCCCGATCTCGCCGATCCCCTTCTCCGCCCCCGTGAGAAAGACGATCCCCCAAGCGAGTAAGAGCGCAACGGCGGTCCGGATCGCGGTCGCGAGATTTGAATTGACCCCCTCGATCCCGACCTTCGCGAAAATCGAGGTCAGCGCGGCGAAAACCGCGCTTAAGATCGCAAACAATATCCACATGAGAAGTGCCTCCTCTCCCTGTTCCGATATAGTCCTCCGACCGAACGATTCCCCGGTCGTGTCCCGAGCCTCCGAAAGAGGCGAACCTGCTTGGGAGCGCCTCCTTTTTTTCAATTCCGATACAGCCCTCCGAGCGGGCGACCTCCCGAACGTGTCCCGAGACCCTACAAGCGGAACACACCGCTCGTGTCCCGAGCCGCCGAAAAGGGCGAACCCGCCGGAAAGAACCCTTCCCCAAAAATCAGCCGCCCTCCCCATAGAGCCGAAGCAATTCCTCCTCGGTCGCGACCCTCACCGTCGGCGGGCGGATCGAGCGGTCGGCGGCGGCGGCGAGATAAAAGCCCTCTCGCTCGACCGCGAAGGCGGTTCCCCGCCCGAGGAGCGCCGCCGTGTCGATTGAGGAGAAACCCTCGGAGAAGCCCTTCCCCGTGAGCTTGGCGTAGCTCTCCTTTAAGCTCCATAGGCGACAGAGGGCGCGGTCGGGGTCGCCCGAGCGGCTCGCCGTCTGCATCTCGAGCGGGGTACAAAACTTTCGCCCGACCTCGCTCTTGATCGGGCGGATCTTTTGGAGATCCGCCCCGACGGAGAAGTCCGCCACCGCGCAAAGCGCCGCCCCGCCCGAATGACTGATACTAAAGGAGATCTCCGGCGTTTCCTTTAAAAAGGGCTTCCCGTATTCGCCGTAAAAAAATTCGGGCGCGGAGAGTACGCCGTATTCCTCCGAGAGCGCGAGCCGTAACAGGAGGTAGGAGAAGATCGTATCCCGTCTTACCGCCGCCGACCCCGCGCGCTCGGCGCGGCGGCGGCGCTCCTCCGAGAGGGCGGAGAAGCAGCGCTCGCCGTCCCCGTATCCCTTTAAAAAATAGATCGATAACGCCATTCAGATCAAGATCCTCTCGTCGCAGTATTCGCACTCGAGAACGTCCCCCGCCCGCCGAAAGCTATGGGGAAGGTATTTCTCCGTCGAACAGATACATTTCGGGTTGGTACAGGTCATTCCCCGGACGACCTCGCCGCGAAGGAGCGGCTTACTTTTAAGGTGATAGTCGAGGATCGAGAGGATGAGCGCCATACGCACGTACATTCCGTAATTCGCCTGTTTAAAATAAAGGGCGCGGGGGTCGTCGTCGACCTCGACCTCAATCTCGTCCACGCGCGGGAGCGGGTGGAGGACGATGAGATCCCGCCGCGCGAGCTTCATCTTCTCCGCGTCGAGACAAAAGATATGCTTTTGGGCGGTATAAGCCTCGTCCGAGGCGAAGCGCTCGCGCTGGATCCGCGTCATATAAAGCACGTCGAGCTCGGGGAGCGCCGCCTCGAGCGTGGGAAACTCCTCATAAGTCTTCCCGCTCGCCGAGATATAGTCCTTGATATACGCGGGGAGGCGAAGCTCCTCCGTCGAGATCAGGATAAAACGATTATCGGGGTAACAAGAGAGCGCCTTTAAAAGCGAATGGACCGTCCGTCCGTTTTTAAGGTCGCCGCAAAAACCGACGGTCAGCCCGTCGAGCCGCCCCTTCTCCTCGCGGAGCGTGAGGAGGTCGGTCAAGGTCTGGGTTGGGTGGAGGTGTCCGCCGTCGCCCGCGTTGATGACGGGACAGTCGGCGGTGAGCGCCGCCGCCTTTGACGCGCCCTCGAGCGGGTGGCGCATCACGAGAAGGTCGGCGTAGCCGCTCACGATCTTGGTCGTGTCCTTTAGGTTCTCACCCTTGGCGACCGACGAATTTGAGGGGTTGTCAAAGCCGATGATCCCGCCCCCGAGGCGGAGCATCGCGGTCTGAAAGCTCATCTGAGTGCGGGTCGACGGCTCAAAAAAGAGCGTCCCCATGATCTTCCCGCGACAAGAGCCGGCGTAGACCATCGGCGCTTCCTTGATGTCGTGGGCGAGCGTTAAGATACTGTTCCATTGAGCGACGGTCACGTCGTTCAGGTCGATGAGATGTGCGGGCATGGCGTTTCCTTTCTTTTTTGTCTCTCTCTTTTTGTTTTATTTTTTGGGGAAGGAGAATGTTGCTTCGGTGCTTTGTAAAATCGGGCGTTTTTCTTGCCCTTGGGGTTAAACCATCTTTTTTCATTATAACATAAACCCGAGCGCCGTAGGCGCGTCGCCGCGTCAAGCGGCGTTTTTGCGAAGCAAAAAGGGATTTATGTTTCAATAAAAAGGGCGGTCGGCGGTCAGCCGACGGCGGCGCCAGCCGCCGAGAAACCCGCGAGCGGGTTTCCGCCCCTTTTTATTATACCATTCTCTTCCCCCGCTGTCAATAGACCTCCTCGGAAACTTACGGAATGCCGGATGGCGACGTAATTTTTGCGCTGTGGCAAGGGCAATACCGCACAATGAACGGCTACGCCTTTGCCGTCCGATTGACAGCCATCTTTTCCGCCATATCGCACAGAATTTTTTTGAAAGGTGGTCTCCCCCGGGCGGGGTGAGGTGAATAGCAGAGCCAACCAGAGGGGCTGACCGACAGATCAGCCTTCCTGCAAAAATTCTGCACGATCTGACCGCAACAGGATGTTGCGTGACATTCGCCCCAAGCGCCGCACAGACGCGGCGCAAAACAAAGCGAATGTTAGAAAAACCTCTGACTGCCACTCAAACGACAATCATTGCGCGGTATAGCCCGAAGTCGGATTTCCGCAGGAATACTGTATGTATTTCAAGGAAAGACGGCAAAGCACGGCACAAAAAGGACTAGTCAGACAGCTTTTCGGAAGTTTCCGAGGTGGTCTAATGTTCCCGAAAACGAAATCGAAAAATAAATTGAAAAAAACGGTTGAAAACCCTTCCGAAATATGGTAAAATAAAAGCAACACCCTATAACGGGTTTCTCGTAATCAAAACGACCGAAATACGAAAGGACCGAACGAATATGAAAGAAAAAAACTACTTCTCGATCTTAGAGGCTTCTATGGCGGAGACCCGCGCCGTCTTTGTGTTTGAGTGCGTCGCGGAGCTTGTCCTCGGGGTCTTTCTCATCATCTCCCCCGTCGTGACCCAAATTTTAAGTATCGTGATCGGCGCGATCCTGACCGGGGTCGGGATCTTTAACATCATCTCCTATCTGATGAGCCGTAACGCGCCGTTTCGCCAAGGGCTTTTTACCGGCGTGATCATGACGGCGCTCGGGATCGCCTTTATCGCCCAAGCGGATAAGCTCGTCGACGTGATCTCGATCATTCTCGGGGTCTTTACGGTCTTTGAGGGGTTATCCTGCTGCCGCCGCGCGTTCCTGATGAAACAGCTGAATTTCGACCAATGGCTGATCCCCTTCCTGATCTCGCTCGCCGCCTGTATCGCCGGGATCATGATGCTGATCTACCCGGATATTTTCGGGAAGATCCTCGAGATCATCGCGGGCGTTCTCCTGATCGTTGAGGCGGCGATGGGCTTTTGGACGATCTTTGGGATCATGGCGCTGAGAAAGAAGATCAAGGATATGGTAAACGAACAGACCTCGATCATTGATACTGATCTGCAATTAAAACCGTAAACAAAAAACCTACGCAAAACCGCATAAATCCAAGCTTTTGCTTGATTTTTTGTACGGTTTTTAATTGCAGATCAGTATCAGGTCGAACAGCAGTAATACCGATCCGCGATACGAGGCTTCACATAACGTCGGCGGGGACAAAAGTCCCCGCCGATGTTATTTCGCCTCACGTCAGTTCTCAAAGACCGAACACGGCTTCGCCGTTTCGCGGATCCCGTTTTTCCCGTTGATGAGCGGCTCGCCCCAATCGTCCGAGAGGATCGACCCGTCCCATTCCTTCGCGATGTCGAGATACTCGACCCCGCCGCCGTTCCCTTTCCAAGACCAGCCGAGATAGCCGACCCCCGTTTCGGCGCAGTATTCCATAATATACGCCTCGTCTACGTCCCCGTCGGAATGGTTATAGCCAAATTCGCCGATACATAGACAAAGCCCCTTTGAGAGCGCGCCGTCGATATTCCGCTTGATCGAGGACTTTGAGCCGCCCGCGCTCCCGTACATATGGATCGAGAACATCGTATTCCCGAGCGGATCGGCGGCGAAGACCTCCGCGCCCTTATCGGCGACGCTCTGACCAAACTGTCCCCAGCCCGCCGCGTCGACCATAATGACGTTCTTGATCCCCGCCTCGCGAAGGCGCGGGATCGCCGCGATATACCCCTTCGCCCAGCTGTCGCTCTTCCAGTCGCCGTACCATTCATTCGCGATGTTGAGGATCACATACGCCTCGTTCCCGATGAGCGCGTCCTTCATCTCGATCCAATAGTCGACCGCCGCCTCGAGCGGCGCGGCTTCGTTTTTCCCCGTCGCATCGTGTACCTCGACGATCGCGATGAGCTTTAGCGCCTTACATTTCTCGATGATGTCGCGGATACTTTCCTCGCTGTCCTTGTCCCATTGACCGCCGTCCGAGAGGACGATCCTGACGCTGTTCGCGCCCGTCTCCGCGATCGCGGGGAGCGCGGTGTCGAGCTGATCCTTAAACCATGTGTGGGCGTGGTTGATCCCGCGTAGGATAAACTCCTCGCCGTTCGCGTCAAAAAGCTTCGTCCCGTCGACCGCGAAGCCCTTCGCCGCCTCCGTGTCCTCCGCCTCTTTTTCCTCGTTTATGACAGGCGCTTCGCTTTCGCTCGCCTGTGCGCCTTCCGTTAAAGCGCTTTCCTTCGGCTCCTCCGTCTCGGTCGTACAGGCGCATAAAAAGAATAACGCGCCGAGAAAAAGCGAGATCGTTTTTTTCATCAGTTCCTTCATAAGCAATCCCTTCCAAAAAATAAAAGTAAAAATTTTTTAAAAAAGCCTGTCCGCGATCCGAACAGGCTTTTTTGGTTCAATGGCTTAAACAAGCTCGATGATCGCCATCTCCGCCGCGTCGCCGCGTCTCGGACCGATCTTGATGATCCGCGTATAACCGCCGTTTCTCTCCGCGTACTTCGGCGCGATCTCGTCAAAAAGCTTTTTGGAAACGGATTCCTTCGTCACATAGGCGAAGACCTGACGCTTGGCGTGGAGGTCGCCCCGCTTACCGAGGGTGATCATCTTCTCCGCCTCGCTTCTTACTTCCTTCGCTCGGGATACGGTCGTTTCGATCTTACCGTTATCGAGTAAAAACGTTACCATCGCCCTGAGCATTGCCCTTCTATGGTCGCTGGTTCTGCCTAATTTTCTCATTGCCATAGTGGCTTCTCCTTTCTGATAAAATGAATGATTTCATTCGTTATTCTTCGCTCGAGGCTAAGTCAAAGCCGAGTGTCTGGATCTTTGAGCGTACCTCTTCAAAGGATTTTTTCCCTAGGTTTCTGACCTTCATCATATCCTCTTGAGACTTGGTGATGAGGTCTTCGACCGTGTTGATCCCCGCGCGCTTTAAACAGTTAAACGAACGTACCGAGAGGTCGAGATCCTCGATCGTCATTTCGAGGATCTTATCCTTACTCTTATCGTCCTTCTCGACCATCAGCTCGGGCTGGGTGAGCTCGTCCGACAGGTCGACGAAAAGCGCTAAGTGTTCACAAAGGACCTTTGCCGCGTATGAGACCGCCTCCTTCGCGGAGATCGTCCCGTCCGTCCATATCTCGATGATGAGCTTATCATAGTCCGTTCTCTGACCGACGCGGGTATTCTCTACCGTATAGTTGACCTTTAAAACGGGCGTATAAATGCTGTCTACGGCGATCACGCCGATCATGGGCTGGATAAAGGATTTATTCTTTTCCGCCGAAACATACCCGCGCCCGCGGTCGAACGTAAGCTCCATAAAGAGCTTCGCGCCCGCGCTCAGGGTCGCGATCTGCATTCCGGGGTCGAGGATCTCGATCTCGCTGTCGGTCTTGATGTCGCCCGCCGTTACGACGCCTTCGCCTTCGGCTTCGATATAGACCGTTTTGGGACATTCACCGTACATCTTAGCGATCAGACCCTTAACATTCAGGATGATCTCGGTCACGTCTTCCTTAACGCCGGGGATCGTGGAAAATTCATGCTGTACCCCGTCGATCTTGACGGACGTCACCGCGACGCCGGGTAAAGAGGAGAGCAAAACACGTCTGAGGCTGTTACCCAATGTATTGCCGTAGCCCGCTTCGAGAGGTTCAAGAACGAACATACCGTACTTTCCGTCCGGCTTTAGCTTTAATGTCTCTATTTCAGGCTTCTCGATTTTTTCAAGCATTCCTTAACCCTCCTGCTGTATCTGTTGATTATGGGATCTCTCCCTCGAATAAGGGCTTCGCGAAGCGCGGGCGCACCGCGAACCCATCGTGAATAAGCGCCCGGTTAATTTTAAATTACGATCCTCTATGCCGCCCGACGCGCCATAGTAGCTCGGTCGTATTGTAAATTAAAAATAACCGCGCCATCGACATTATATGCCGATCGGCTATTATTTAGAATACAACTCGATCACGAGATGCTCCTCGATCTCATAGTCGAGCTCGTCGCGCTGGGGCATTCTCGTTACCTTCGCGGACATAGCCTCCTTATTCATATCAAGCCACAGCGGAATGAGCCGACCGTTCGTCGCTTCCGCGACCTGAGCGAATTTCGGGCTCTTTTTACTCTTATCGGATAAGGCGATCACGTCGCCGACCTTTACTCGATAAGAGGGGATGTCTACCCGCTTACCGTTTACCGTGAAATGACCGTGACCCACAAGCTGTCTCGCCTCGCGCCGCGTGATGGCTAAGCCCATACGAAACGCTACGTTATCGAGACGGGTCTCGAGTAGGCGGATCAGGTTCTGACCGGCGATACCTTCCTCCTTGACCGCCATTTCATAGTAATGATAAAACTGCTTTTCGAGGACGCCGTAGATAAACTTGAGCTTTTGCTTTTCCTTTAGCTGAAGTCCGTATTCCGACGTCTTTTTACGGATATTCGCGTTCTTGTTGCGGGTCGTTTCCTTACTGTAGCCCATTACCATCGGGCTGATCCCGAGTGCCTTACATCTTTTTAAGACAGGTGTTCTATCGACTGCCATAAATAACCTCCGTTTTTGATGTCGCTTTTTTGAAGGCGACGCGTCCGCGTCAGCTAAAAAGCGGTAGTATCGAATTTCTTTCGACTCCGAGTAAACTCAAAACGGGTCTTTACGCCGAGAGCTGCGTTTCCCCGCGTAAGAGACCGATCTCTCTAAACTCGGTCTTTTTACTAGACGCGTCTCCTTTTCGGCGGACGGCATCCGTTATGCGGGATGGGCGTTACGTCCTTGATCATACGAACCTCTAAGCCCGCCGCCTGTAACGCGCGGATCGCCGCCTCTCGTCCCGCGCCGGGACCCTTTACATAGACCTCGACGGTCTTTAAGCCATGCTCCATCGCCGCCTTTGCCGCCGTTTCCGCCGCCGACTGAGCCGCGAAGGGCGTAGACTTTCTCGACCCTCTAAAGCCGAGACCGCCCGCGCTAGCCCACGATAACGCGTTCCCCTGAAGGTCGGTGATGGTGACGATCGTGTTGTTGAATGTAGACTGGATATGCGCCGAGCCGTTCTCGATATTTTTACGCTCGCGGCGTCTGCGGATGACGGGCTTTTTCCCGTTGGATTTCGCCTGTGCCATTTGGTTACCCCCTTACTTCTTCTTATTCGCGATGGTCTTTTTGGGACCCTTACGCGTTCTTGCGTTTGTTTTGGTTCTCTGTCCGCGACAGGGTAGACCCTTTCTGTGGCGCGTCCCGCGATAACAGTTGATCTCGACGAGCCGCTTGATGTTGAGCGCGACGTTTCTTCTGAGGTCGCCCTCTACCGTATATTCGCCGTCGATGATCTCGCGGATCTTCGCCTCTTCGTCCTCGGTGAGATCCTTAACTCTTGTGTCGGGATTTACGCCCGCCTTCGCGAGAATATCGTTCGAGGATTTTCTTCCGATCCCGTAAACGTATGTTAAACCGATCTCAACGCGCTTTTCTTTCGGTAAATCCACACCAGCAATTCTTGCCATAAAAAACTTTCCTCCTGTTTTGATTTCGGGGGATCGCCCCGATGATTTTTAAAAGCATCAGCCCTGTCTCTGCTTATGCTTGGGGTCCTGACAAATGACCATGACCTTACCTTTGCGCTTAATGACCTTACATTTATCGCACATCGGCTTTACCGAAGGTCTTACTTTCATGCCGTTCTTCCTCCTTTTTTCGGTTTTGCCCTTACTTGGCGCGCCAAGTGATCCGCCCTTTATTTAGGTCATAGGGCGACATCTCGATCTTAACCTTATCGCCGGGTAAGATCCGAATGAAATTCATTCTGAGCTTCCCGCTGACGTGCGCCAGTATTTTATGCCCGTTTTCGAGTTCGACCTGAAACGTCGCGTTTGGGAGCGCCTCTAAGATCGTACCCTCAACTTCGATTACATCTTCCTTCGACAAGCTTTTACTCACTCTCCTCGGCGGCTTGTTCCCTCAGAACAGTCCGCAGTCTGCGGTTCGTCATTTCTTCGAGAGAAACGATCCGATCCGTTTTTGCCAAATGCTTCGGATTTTTCCTTTTCGGGGCTTCGAGCCGCCGTTCCTTACCGTCGGCGACAAAGACATAGCCGTCTCTGATGTCGACGACCGCCATCGCCCTTCCGCTGTCGCGTCCCGCGCGGCTGATCACGACCATTCCCTTTCTAAAGTCCATATCCGTTCCTCTTTAATGATGTTCGAGCGTCAGAATGACGGGTTCGCCGTTCGTGATCCATACGGTATGCTCAAAATGGGCGGATAGCTTTCGGTTCGCCTCGACGACTGTCCATTGATCGTTTAAGATCACGACCTCGGGGGTCGTCGAATTGACCATCGGCTCGATCGCGATCGTCATACCCGGTACGAGACGCGGACCGCGCCCCGCCTTCCCGAAATTCGGTACTTCCGGGTCCTCGTGCATTTCCTTCCCGATCCCGTGACCGATAAAGCGCTTTACGATATGATAGCCGCCCGCCTCGACCCGGGTCTGGATCGCGTTTGAAATATCGCCGATCCTGTTCCCGGCGACCGCCTTGGCGATCCCCTCGTATAGGGCTTCCTCCGTCGTTTTTAAAAGGCGCTCCGCCTCGTCCGAGACCGTCCCGACCCTAAAGGTACGCGTATTATCGCCCATATAGCCGTTTAGCTCGGCGACAATGTCACAGGAGACGATGTCCCCCTCTTTTAAGATCTTTTTCTTAGACCCGATCCCGTGGATCAGCTCCTCGTTGACCGAGAAGCAGTTATGCCCCGGGAAGCCGCCGTAGCCCTTACAGGGGGAATGTCCCCCCTTAGAGACGATATAATCGTTTACGATACGGTCGAGCTCATAGGTCGAGATCCCCGGTACGGCGTTTTTCCCCGCGAGCGCGAGCGCCTGTGCGGCGAGCTCGCCCGCCTTCATCATCCGTCCGATCTCCTCCGCCGATTTCACTTGGATCATTGTCTCTTACCCTTCGATCGCCTCGAGCGTCAGCTTCGCGGTGTCGTCGATGCTGTCCTGACCGATGACCGTCTTGAGCTTACCCTTTGCCTCATAATAGCCCTTGAGCGGCGCGGTCTTTTCGCGATAGGTCTCGAGCCGCGAGAGAACCGTCTCGGGCTTATCGTCGATCCGCTGTACGACCTTCGCGCCGCAGCTGTCGCAGATCCCTTCCGCCTTCGGCGGCTTATGCTCCACATGGTACGAGGCGCCGCAGCCCTCGCATACGCGCCGCCCCGACAGGCGGGCGCAGATCGTCTCGTCGGGGACGGAGATCTCGATCACCTTATCGATCGGTACGCCCATAGAGTCGAGCGTTTCCGCCTGAGCGACCGTTCTCGGGAAGCCGTCGAGGATAAAGCCCTTCTTGGCGTCGTCCTCGGCGATCCGATCCTTTAAGATCCCGATCACGATCTCGTCGGGGACGAGATCTCCCCGATCCATATAATCCTTCGCCGCTTTCCCGGCGGGCGTTCCGTTCTTTACCGCCTCGCGGAGCATATTCCCCGTCGAGATCGCGGGGATCCCGAGCTTCTTGCAGACGATCTCCGCCTGTGTACCCTTACCCGCGCCGGGCGCTCCCAAAAAAATCAAATTCATACTTCTTTCCTTTCTTTTAAAGAAGGTGCGGCTTCCCGACAAGACCGCCGTGAGGCAGTCCTGCCCTAAAAGGGTTTTAAAAAAACCGTACCCCTTATTCGAGGAAGCCCTTATGATGACGCATCATCATTTGGCTCTCGAGCGAACGAACCGTCTCAAGCGCGACGCCGACAACGATCAGCATCGTCGTACCGCCGAGCGAAACGTTGATATGCGTGAGCTGTTGGAAAATGATCGGGAAGATCGCGATAAACGCCAAGAAGATCGCCCCGATCAGCGAGATCTTTGAAAGTGAATTTTGGATAAACTCCGAGGTCGGCTTTCCGGGTCTGATCCCCGGGATCGCGCCGTTATTTTTCTTGAGATTATTGGCAATTTCTACCGGGTTATACTGGATCGCGATATAAAAATAGTTAAACGCGATAATGAGGAGGAAGTAGAGGATCGCGTAAAGCCAGCTGCTCTGACTAAAGAGGCGGACGAAGCCCTCCCAAAATTCGTGACCGCTCGTCCCGTCGCCCGTGATCCCAAAGAAGTAACAGATCGTCTGAGGGAGCGACATCACCGACATCGCGAAGATGATCGGCATAACGCCCGCCATCGCGACCTTAACGGGAATGTAGGAGGATTGACCCCCATACATTTTACGTCCGACAACGCGCTTGGCGTACTGGACGGGTATCCGCCGCTCCGCGTTCGTCATTAAGACGACGAGCGCGATCATCGCGATAAAGATCAAGAGGATGATCGGGACAAAGATCGCGTTTTTAAGGTCGTCCGTCATCGACATCACGAGCGAAAAAACCGCCGACGGACCGCGCGCGACGATCCCCGCGAAAAGGATCATCGAGATCCCGTTACCGATCCCTTTTTCGTTGATCTGATCGCCGAGCCAAATAATGAGCGAAGCCCCCGCGACAAAACAGGAGATGATCGTGATCGCCGCGAGAACACCCTCAAAGCCGCTCGTATACGCGACGGCTCGATAGCTCCTGAGCGCGAAGTAAAACGCCGTCGCCTGAAAGAGCGCTAAGCCGAGCGAGGTCAGCTTCGTGATCGTGTTGAGCTTTTTACGTCCCTCCTCGCCTTCCTTTTGAAGCCTCTCGAGCGGAGGGATCGCGACGGTCAAAAGCTGGATAATGATCGAAGCGTTGATGTACGGCGTGATCGACATGGCGAAAAGCGTACCCTGACTGAGCGAGCCGCCCGTCATAGTATCGAGATAGCTTAAAAGCGTCCCTTCGCCGAGCATATTCGAGATCGCGCTACTGTCCAAAAACGGTACAAAGACCGCCGAGCCGAGCCGGAAGATGATGATGATAAATAAGGTGTATAAGATCTTTTTACGAAGCTCCGCGACTTTCCACGCGTTTCGAAAAACTTCGAACATTATACCACCTCTGCCTTTCCGCCCGCTCCTTCGATTTTTTCTTTCGCGGTCGCCGAGAACTTCGCCGCCTTAACGGTAAAGCTCTTGGTGATCTCTCCGTTCCCCAAGATCTTAACGCCGTCGAGCGTCTTTTTGAGTAATCCGCTCTCGACTAAAGCCGCGCCGTCGATGACCGCGCCGCTTTCAAAGCGCTTCTCTAGGTCGGATACGTTTACGGTCGCGTACTCCGTCGCGAAGATATTGTTAAATCCGCGTTTCGGGATACGCATGGCGAGCTTGGTCTGACCGCCCTCAAAGCCCGGCTTAACGCCGCCGCCCGAGCGAGCCCACTGACCCTTATGTCCCTTACCCGCCGTCTTACCCTGACCCGAGCCGTGTCCGCGACCGATACGCTTGACTTCCTTCGTCGCGCCCTCGGCGGGTGATAATTCGTGTAGCTTCATTTTATATGACCGTTCCTTTCCTATCGAGGAAAGGCGCAATTTTTTATGGTCCGCGCCCCGCCGAGCTTATTCGGCGACCTCGATTAAATAATGAATTTCCTTGATCTTGCCTCTGGTTGCCGCGTTATCGGGCTGTTCCGTCGTGTCGCCGATCTTTCTAAGTCCTAACGACTTGGCGGTGGCGATATGACTGTCCTTGCGACCGATCAAAGACTTTACGAGTTTGATTTTAAGTGCCATTTGTTTCAGTCCTTTCCGAGCCTATCCCTTTATAAGAGCGCCCTTTTTTATTTTTTGAGAAGGACGCTCCCGTCGGGAGTCGTTTATTTCTCAGCCTAAGATCTCCTTAACGGTCTTACCTCTGAGCGCCGCGACCTCTTCCGCGTTTCTTAACGAGGCGAGACCCGCGATCGTCGCGCGAACCACGTTACAAGGGTTATTCGAGCGAAGCGACTTCGTCCGGATATTCCGGATCCCCGCCATCTCCACGACGGAACGGACGGGACCGCCCGCGATCACGCCGGTACCTTCGGGGGCGGGCTTCATTAAAACAGCGCCCGCGCCAAACTTCCCGACGGTCTCGTGAGGGATCGTCGTCCCCTTTAACGATACCTTGATGAGGTTCTTTTTGGCGTCCTCGATACCCTTACGGATCGCGTCGGGAACTTCGTTCGACTTCCCTAAGCCAAAGCCTACTACGCCGTTTCCGTCGCCTACGACGACGAGCGCGGAGAACTTCATGATCCGTCCGCCCTTAACGGTCTTGGATACACGGTTGATCGCTACGACTTTTTCGGCGAGTTCATATTTTGATGCGTCTATCAGTGCCAAAGCTTTATCCTCCTGTTAAATTTTAGAAATTGAGTCCGCCTTCGCGCGCGCCCTCGGCGAGCGCCGCAACTCTTCCGTGATAAACATAGCCCGAGCGGTCGAATACGACGTCGGTGATGCCCTTTTCCTTCGCCTTCTCCGCGAGCGCGAGACCGACCTTTTTCGCCGCCTCACAGTTCCCGCCGTAGCCCTCAAAGCCCTTTGCGTTTGACGAAGCGGCGCAAAGCGTCACGCCCTTATCGTCGTCGATGAGCTGGGCGTAGATATTCTTAGCGGAGCGAAAAACGTTAAGACGCGGACAATCCGCCGTCCCCGAGATCTTTACGCGTACTCTTTGATGACGCTTGATCCTGTTTTTATTACTGTCGATCGGTTTGATCATACCTGATAACCTTCCTTTCATCCCGAGAAGCTGCTCTATTGTGATCCATCATAAAGTCAAAGTCTATCGAGGATCGCCGGATAAAGCATACTGCATTTAAAAAAGATCAACACAAAACTTCTCAATGACGGTTTATTTCTTACCCTTACCCGCTTTACCTTCCTTACGGCGGATCACTTCGTCGATATACTTGATCCCTTTTCCTTTATAAGGCTCGGGCGGGCGCTTAGCGCGTACCTCGGCGGCGAACTGACCGACCTTTTGTTTGTCGATCCCCTTGATGATGATCTGGTTGGGCTGGGGCGATTCGATCGTGATGTCCTCCGTGTCCGAGACGACGACCTGATGAGAATAGCCGAGGTTCATGACTAAGTCCTTCCCCGTCTTTTGACAGCGGTAGCCGACGCCGTTGATCTCGAGCGTTTTGGAGAAGCCCTCGGTCACGCCGACGATCATATTATGGATAAGCGATCTCGTGAGCCCGTGGAGCGAGCGGTTCACCGCCTCGTCGTCGGGGCGCTCTACCGTTACGAAACCGCCGTTGAGCGAAATTTTCATCGCGGGCTTAAACTCTCTCGTGAGCGTACCCTTCGGTCCCTTTACCGTAACCGCCGAGCCGTCGACCTTGACCTCTACGCCGGCAGGAACAGCGATCGGAGTTTTACCAATTCTAGACATATCCTGTTCCTCCTTACCATACGAACGCGAGGACTTCGCCGCCGACGTGTTCTTCGCGCGCCTTACGGTCGGTCATAAGCCCCTTTGAGGTCGAAACGATCGCGATCCCGAGACCCTTCATGACCTTGGGCATATCCTTGCTGCTCGAATAAATTCTTAAACCCGGCTTACTAACCCTACGTAAGCCCGTGATGACCTGAGACTTATTCTCGGTATACTTTAACGTGATCCTGATGATCCCCTGTTTATTATCCTCGATCACTCGGAAATTTTTGATATAGCCCTCGTCTACTAAGATCTGGGCGATCTGCTTCTTCATGTTGGAACAGGGTATATCAACAGTCGGGTGCTTCGCGGCGCTCGCGTTACGGATCCTCGTGAGCATATCCGCGATCGTGTCGGTAATCTGCATTATTGCTTCCTCCTTATTAGTTTTTGATGTGAAATTACCAGCTCGACTTTTTTACGCCGGGGATCTGACCCTTATACGCGAGTTCTCTGAAGCAAATTCTGCAGATACCGAACTTGCGTAAATAGGCGTGCGGTCTGCCGCATATTTTACATCTGTTGTAAGAACGGGTGGAAAACTTTGCAGGACGCTGCTGTTTAGCAATCATTGATTTCTTTGCCATAGTTTTATTTCCTTAACCTTTCTTATTTTGCGAAGGGTGCGCCCATCAGAGTGAGCAGCTCCTTCGCCTCTTCGTCTGTTTTTGCCGTTGTTACGAAGTTAATGTCCATACCGCGGATCGCGTCGATCTTTTCGTAGTCGATCTCGGGGAAGATAAGCTGTTCCTTGACCCCGACGCTGTAATTCCCGCGCCCGTCAAACGAATTGGGGTTGATCCCTCTAAAGTCGCGTACACGGGGGAGCGCGATATTAAAGAAGCGGTCGAGAAACTCGTACATCGTGTCGTTTCTGAGCGTTACCTTTACGCCGATGATGTTCCCCTCTCTGAGCTTAAAGTTGGCGATCGCTCTCTTCGCGCGGCAAATGATCGGCTTTTGACCCGTGATCTGGCTCAGATCGTTCATGATCGCGTCGATCTTTTTTTGGTCGTCCTTCGCGTCGCCACAGCCTACGTTCACAACGATCTTATCGAGCTTGGGGATCTCCATAACGCTCTTATAGCCGAACTTTTTAAAAAGCGCGGGCGCGACGGTCTCCTTATAATAGGTTTTCATTCTTGCCATTTCGTTTACTCCTTTACCGACAGCAGCCGGAAGTTCCTTTATCCGACCCCTCTGTCAAGCATATTGTATCGTTCTTCGCGAGCTCTTAGAGTTCGGCGCCGCAACGCTTACAAACTCTCACCTTTTTGTCGTTTTTGATCTCGTTTCCGACGCGGGTCGCCTTTTTACATTTCGGGCATACCGGCATGACCTTACAAGCGTAAAGCGCGCCCTCCGCCTTGACGATCCCGCTGAGCTGGTTCGGTCCCTTCGCCTTAACGTGCTTGGTCACCATGTTACAGCCCTCGACGATGACCTTTCGCTCGCTCGGCGAAACCTGTAAGACCTTCCCGGTCTTTCCCTTGTCCTTACCGGAGATGATCTTTACCTCGTCGCCTGTTTTAACATGTAAATTGTTCATGTGGGCGTCCTCCCTTATAATACTTCGGGGGCGAGCGAAAGAATTTTCATAAAGTCCTTATCGCGAAGCTCCCTCGCTACGGGCCCGAAGATACGGGTACCCCTCGGGTTCTTATCTTCCTTAATGATGACCGCGGCGTTTTCGTCAAAGCGGATATACGTTCCGTCGTCTCTCCTTAAGCCGGACGCCGAGCGGACGATGACGCATTTTACAACGTCGCCCTTTTTGACCGTCCCACCGGGGTTCGCCTTTTTAACGGAAGCAACGACAACGTCTCCGATATTCGCGTATTTTCTCCGCGTTCCGCCGAGGACTCGGATACACATAAGCTCTTTCGCGCCGGTGTTATCCGCGACCTTGAGGCGTGTTTGCATCTGAATCATGATCTATTTTCTCCTTCCGTTATTACTTCGCTCTCTCGATGATATTGACTAAGCGCCATCTTTTATCCTTAGACAGCGGTCTCGTCTCCATGATCTCGACGGTATCGCCGATATTACAGGAATTCTGTTCGTCGTGCGCCTTTAACTTAATGGTCCTCTTAACGATCTTTTTATATAAGGGGTGGCGAACGTTATCCTTGATCGCTACGACGATCGTCTTTTCCATCTTGTTGCTGACGACGGTCCCGACTCTCGTTTTTCTTAAATTTCTTTCCATTGCTACTGCGCTCCTCCCTTACTTATTCGCGGCGAGCTCGCGCTCGCGCTGGATCGTCTTGATGACGGCGATCTCTTTTTTGACCGCGCGGATTCTCGTCGGGTTCTCCAGCTGATTGACCGCGAGCTGAAAACGGAGGTTAAAAAGCTCCTGCTTTAATTCGGAAGCTCTGTTTTGTAACTCGATCTCAGACAGCTCTCTGATTTCCTTTGTGACCTTCATTACTCGCCGACCTCCTCTTTTTTGATGAATTTACACTTGATCGGTAGCTTGTGCGCCGCGAGACGCATCGCCTCTCTCGCGACCTCCTCGCTCACGCCCGCGATCTCAAACATCACTCTCCCCGGCTTAACGACCGCTACCCAATACTCGGGCGAGCCTTTACCGGAACCCATTCGGGTCTCCGCCGGCTTCTCGGTCACGGGCTTATCGGGGAAGATCTTGATCCAGACCTGTCCGCCTCTCTTGATATAACGGGTCATCGCGATACGCGCCGCCTCGATCTGATTAGAGGTGATCCAGGCGGGCTCGAGAGCCTGTAACCCGTATTCACCGTTGGAAACGGTATTTCCGCGGAGCGCCTTACCCGTGAGACGGCCTCTCTGCTGTCTTCTGTATTTTACTCTCTTTGGAAGTAACATTATCCATTACCCCCTTCTTTTCTCTCGGCTCTCGGCTTGAAGTTTCTTCTCCCGTCGCCGTTGTTTCTTCTTGTTCTCGGTCTCTCGGTCCGGTTCGCGGGGATCTCGCCCTTTAAAACCTCGCCCTTATAGATCCATACCTTAACGCCGATCACGCCATAGGTCGTGTTGGCTCTCGCGATACCATAGTCGATGTCCGCGCGGAGCGTCTGTAGCGGGATCGTCCCCTCGTGATAGCTCTCGGTACGCGCGATCTCCGCGCCGCCGAGACGACCGCTGACGGTGGTCTTGATCCCCTTAGCGCCGAGCTTCATCGTCCGGCTGATACAGGATTTCATCGCGCGGCGAAAGGATACGCGTCCCTCGAGCTGCTGCGCGATATTCTCCGCGACGAGCTGAGCGTTCATATCGGGGCTCTTGATCTCGACGATATTGACGATAACGGTCTTACCGCCGGTGAGCTTCTCGAGCTCTGTGCGGAGCTTCTCGATCTCGGCGCCCTTTTGACCGATGACCATACCGGGCTTGGCGCAGTGGATATTTACCTTAACTCTCGCCGCGTCTCTCTCGATCTCGATCGCGGGAACTCCCGCCTTATAGAGCTTTTTCTTTAAAAACTCGCGGATTTTATGATCTTCTACGAGCGTGTCGCCAAAGGTTGCTTTTCCGGCAAACCAGCGGGAATCCCAATCCTTGATAACGCCTACTCTGAGACCGTGCGGATTAACTTTCTGTCCCATTGTTTCCCTCCTTATTCTGCTTCCTTAACGACCAAAACGATGTTTGACGTTCTTTTTAAGATGCGATGCGCTCTCCCGTGATCCTTGGGGCGGATCCGCTTGAGCGTTACGCCCGCGCCGCAATAACATTCCGATACGTAACAGGCGCTTACGTCCATGTTATGGTTGTTCTCCGCGTTCGCCATCGCGGACTTTAGGAGCTTTTCAAGCGGTTCACAGGCGGACTTGGGCGTATTCTTCAAGATCGCCATCGCCACGTCACAGGGCTTGTTTCTGATTAAGTCGAGAACGATTCCTACCTTACGGGGAGAAATACGAACCTGTCTTAATTCTGCTCTTGCTTCCATATTCGGTTTCTCCTCCTTACTTCTTGGTCGTCTTACTCCCTACGTGACCCTTAAAGGTACGCGTCGGAGCAAATTCGCCCAGCTTATGTCCTACCATATCCTCGGTGACGTATACCGGGACGTGCTTCCTACCGTCATGGACGGCGAAGGTATGACCTACAAATTCAGGGAAGATCGTGCTGGCGCGGCTCCATGTTTTGAGAACCTTCTTTTCGCCCGTCTCGTTCATCGCGACGACGCGCTTTAAAAGAACTTCCTGCACGTAAGGTCCCTTCTTGATACTTCTGCTCATGTCCTTATTTCCTTTCAAGCTACGCTGCAAGTTAATCGCGTCGGTTTTATGAGACCGACATAAGCCTCGCTTTACCCTCGCGGTACGCGGCTCTTTTTAACAGCAACTTGTGATCAAAAATTTACTTTGCGTTTCTTCTCTTAACAATGAACTTATCGCTCTTGTTATTGCTCTTACGGGTCTTATAGCCGAGCGCGGGCTTCCCCCAAGGGGTGACCGGTCCGGGACGACCGACGGGCGACTTTCCCTCGCCGCCGCCGTGCGGGTGATCGTTCGGGTTCATGACCGAGCCGCGTACCGTCGGGCGGATACCCATATGACGGGTTCTCCCCGCCTTCCCATAATTGACGTTAGCGTGATCCGCGTTACTTACGACGCCGATCGTCGCCATACATTTATCCGCGACGTTACGGAGCTCGCCGCTCGGGAGACGGATCAGCGCGTAGCCGTTTTCCTTCGCCATGAGCTGAGCCATATTCCCCGCCGAGCGGACGAGCTGAGCGCCCTTCCCGGGGTGGAGCTCGACGTTGTGGATGACCGTACCGACGGGGATGTCGGCGAGCGCGAGCGCGTTACCGGGCTTGATGTCCGCGTCAGAGCCGCTCCTTACGACGTCGCCGACCGCGAGCTTCTCCGGCGCGATGATATAGCGCTTTTCGCCGTCCTCATACTGTACGAGCGCGATGAAAGCCGAGCGGTTGGGGTCATATTCGAGCGTCTGAACGGTCGCGTTCATCCCGAGCTTATTTCTCTTAAAGTCGATGATCCGATACTTTCTTCTGTTTCCGCCGCCCTTATGTCTTACGGTGATCCGACCGTAGCTGTTTCGACCGGCGTGCTTTTTAAGACTCTCGAGAAGGCTCTTTTCCGGCCCGGTCTTCGATAAACCGCTGTAATCGACGACCGTCATGCCTCTGCGTCCGGGGGTGACGGGTTTATATGTCTTTATCGCCATTTTAACTCACTCCTTACCTTATATCATACCGTCGAAGAACTCGATCGTCTTCGAATCCGCCGTAAGGGTCACGATCGCCTTTTTCCAGTCGGAGGTATAGCCCTCGTTCCGTCCCATGCGCTTTTTCTTCCCCTTAACGCTGATGGTATTTACCTTTTCGACCTTAACGCCGAAGAGCGCCTCGACCGCCTTTTTTACCTCGATCTTATTCGCGGATTTCATCACGCGGAAGGTATACTTGCGTTCCGCGAGACCGTCCATGGATTTTTCCGTAATGATCGGGCGAATGATGATGTCCTGTGCCGTTCTTTCCATTACGCGTATACCTCCTCAATCTTCGCCACGGCGTCCTTAACGACGATAAACTTCGTATAGTTTAAGATGTCGTATACGTTGAGCGTACCGACCTGAGTGGTCTTAACGCCGGGGATATTCGCCGCGCTCTTGATGACCTTTTGATCGGGCGTATCGAGTACGATGAGCGCCTTTTCGTTGATGTCGAGCGCCTTTAGCATATTGACGATCGTCTTTGTCTTATACTCGTCGGTCTTGATCGCGTCGAGAACGACGATCTCGCCCTCGATACACTTTGAAGAAAGCGCGGAGCGAAGCGCGAGCCTCTTGACCTTTTTATTTAAAGAGTACTTATAGCTTCTCGGCTTGGGACCGAGGGCTACGCCGCCGTGTGTCCACTGAGGGGCTCTCGTCGAGCCCTGTCTCGCGTGACCCGTCCCTTTTTGACGCCAAGGCTTCTTCCCGCCGCCACTTACCTCGGTACGCGTTAAGGTGGACTGTGTCCCCTGACGCTGATTGGCGAGATAATTTACGACTGCGGCGTGCATAACGACTTGGTTCGGCTCGATCCCGAATACCGCGTCGCTCAGCTCGAGGTCGGAAACAGGCTTTCCGTTCATATCATATACTTTTACGTTTGCCATGCTGATCTCCTCCTCCTTACGCCTTAACCGCATCGGTAATGCAAAGCACTCCGCCCTTAGGGCCGGGAACAGCACCCTTGATTGCGATAAGATTATTTTCCGCGTCGATCTTAACGACGACGAGGTTTTGTACGGTGACCGTGTCACAGCCCATGTGACCCGCCATGCCTTTTCCCTTGAATATTCTCGAGGGGGACGAACAAGCGCCCATCGACCCCGCCTCTCTGTGGACGGGACCCGCGCCGTGGGTCATTTTAAGTCTGTGCTGGTTGTGGCGCTTGATCGCGCCCTGATAGCCTTTACCCTTACTGGTCCCTTGGACGTCGATGACGTCGCCTACGGCGAAAACGTCCGCCTTTAAGATGTCGCCGACGTTGACCGCGCCGGTGTCGTCGAGACGAAACTCGCGGAGCGTTCTCTTGAACGCGACGTCGTTTTTCTTAAAGTGACCCTGCATCGGCTTGTTGACCGCCTTTGGCGAAATATCGCCGAAGCCGAGCTGGATCGCCTCATAGCCGTCGTTCTCGGTCGTTTTTTTCTGCGCGACGACGCAAGGTCCGGCTTCCACTATCGTAACGGGAACGACCTTTCCCGCTTCGTCGAAGATCTGTGTCATACCGATCTTCTTCGCGATTAAACCCTTTTTCATGGTTTCCCTCCTGTTGGTTATTGGTTGAGATCTCTCAACGTGACCAAGTGCAGCGTATCTGCCTTGGTTAGCGGTTGGCGTAAGCTCGTCCTTAACGGGCGTCTCGCCAACATAACTCGAAACTTCTGCTTCGCCCGCTTTTTCGCGGGACTGTGGGGAATGTTAAAATTCCATTGAAATTTCTACGCCCGCCGGAAGCTCTAGATTCTGTAAAGCCTCGATGGTCTTGTTGGTCGGGCGGATAACGTCGATCAAGCGCTTATGCGTCCTGAGCTCAAACTGCTCGCGGCTGTCCTTATACTTATGGACGGCGCGGAGAATGGTGATGACTTCCTTATTGGTCGGAAGCGGGATCGGTCCGGCGACTCTCGAGCCGGTCCTCTTCGCGGTATCGACGATCTTCGCCGCCGCCGCGTCCACGATCGAATGTTCGTAGCCCTTGATCTTAACTCTGACCTGTTCCTTAACTGCCACTCCGTTTAACTCCTTTCTTAAATTCGCGATCCGTGCGGTTTTTGTTTCACACTATCCCGTGCGTTCCCCGATCGGACGGATCGACGCGCCTTCGCGAGTCTCTCGCGGGGGTGTCTGCCTTTGGCGGACCCTTCCCGACCCGACGATAAGCCGCCGCTTTCGCCTCATTTTGGGGGTCGACGGATATAAAACGACCCGTAACCGCAACGTGCAAGAAATATTATACAGTATTTCCGAAAAAATTACAAGCTTTTTTTAAAATTAGCGATGTAGAATTTCCGACCGTTTTTCTTTTATTTTTTGTGAAGGTTGACGAAATCGGCGGGTCCCGTAAAATCCCCGCCGCATTCGCGGCGGGGACTGGCGGGATTTTCACATTGCTTTTATCCTACGGAACAGTCAAACTCCTCTAAAATATCACAATAAAGCTCAAGGTTGATCTGATCCCTCTCATATACGCCGAAATCGGAAGCCTCCAATTCCTCCGTCAAAGCATAAATTTGTTCAACGTAATCGACCGCCTTCTCGGCTTCCGCTCTTTCGACAAGCTCATAGTGGTTTCCGTCGATGTCCGTATAAACATAGCCGCCTTCGCTTATTTTTGACTCGATCAGAGACTCGGGGATCGTTTTCTTTTCGCCGAGCCATTGATCCCGTTCCTCCCTCACGCTTACCGCCCGGGCGCAAACAGACGAGATCTTCTCGTTCGGGACGGGATACCGCCCCGTATAATCCCCCGCGCACCAATAGGTGTCTCCTTTTTCGTCATAATATAAAAAGAAGATCCATTCCGTCCCTTTTTCCATCGGCGTCATTTCGCTGAAGGTCACTAACTGATCCAAATCGTCGACTACACCGTATCTCTGCGAGATACGGATCGGCTTCTCGGGAAGTTCGCCCTTTAACACGCTTTTGACGGCAACGGTATTTTCCGAGGTCGCGTCGATCAGGATCTCTTTCCCGTATTCCGCGCTGTACTCATATTCAAGCTCCTGCTCCGTCTCCTCCGCGTATTCCCCGATCACGATCAGATCGGCGGCGGCGGTCAATTCGGATAGGCTTCGATAGACGATCCGATCTCCTTCCACGCGGACGACCTCCCGACCGTCCGACGACGAAATCGACTCGGACAAGGCGCACGACGAAGACCCGACAAGTAGCGCCGCGATCGATAAGATCAAAGCTTCTTTTCTTTTCACGATCATTTCCCCCATTTCGCTTTCAAATTTTCTTTATCGTGTGAAGCAACCGTCGATGAAACGTAATCATTAGGAAGCCCTTGATTCATCACTGCTTTAGGTAGTCCACTATATATATGACCGCTTAATCGAGCATCGTTGATAGGATGACTAAGCTTTAAAGCATGTCCGACTTCATGGATAAAAGTTTTCTTTGCAGCGGTTGTCGGATTATCTGCACCAGAAAAAATCGTAGAAGATGTATTCATATAAATCGAAACTGAATTCCAATCAGAATCTGCAGAAACAATGTTTCCGTTTGAATCTCTCGAAACTGTTTGCCCAAGTATTCCGTCAGAATACTCTCTGCCTATTACAAGACAAAAACCTGTCGTCGGCATTCCAGGCACCGCCATGGCAATCCCTATACTGCCCACATTGCTACTGATACCATTCCATGCGGACACAGCATTATATACATCTGAAGACAGCAATTCCGTCTGCGCCGATGTCTCAATTCTAAATTTTAAATTTTTAGGTGTCGTGGTTCCAGTATATGTTCCATTAGAATAATCGCCAACATGAGCATAAGAACTTACCTGTGCTAGGTCTTGTTTGAAAAATAAATCCAATTGTGCTAAATCAACAAAACAGAAATA
>JAMPCH010000089.1 GCA_023666265.1 Roseburia sp. | reverse complement strand
AATCAGTTTGTTGCTTAATTCTTTCCCACAGGGGCTTTTTTGTGCTGTCTGCATATATTGGGGCGGGTCACGGCGCGGGGATTGTTTTTGGTTGGCTAAGCGGCGGAGATGAGAACCCATAGGGTTAGGCGAGCCTGCGAGCCGTCGAATCCCACCGCTTCCGCCATGAAACACTGACAAAAAACTTACAAACAAAGGAAATCACACACCGTAGATATTTTCGACACGACCCGCCGGACTGTCGAAAAAGTCAAAACCGACTTATTTCGTAAGGAAAGAAGCTTTCCCGCCGTTTTCAACACATTATGTCACCCTCCAACAAAAGAGAGCATTTCATCCAAACCACGCCGAATTTATCATTTACTTTATCGTATATTTTAAAGTCAATACCTTCGCCCGGACGCCGTTTACGAATACCGCCGCGCTGACCGTCGCGCTTTTGTTTAGGGCGATCGGCGCGGTATACTCCGGCGAGCCGGCGGTCGGGGCTTTCCCGTTCGTCGTATAGCGGATCACGCCGTTTTCGAGCGTGGTCGAGAGCGTGAGCGTTACACCCTTTTCATACGTTCCCGCGGGCGTGTCCGCCGTCGGGCGCGAGCCGTTGTAGTTTTTGAGCATGGTCGTTAAAACGGGACAGCCGCCGTTGATCTTGGCGTTGATCGTCCATGTCTCGCCGAAGTCAAAGCCCGTGTAGCGATCCGCCTTTTGAAAGCTTTTCTTTGAGATGTTCACGTCGGCGGTCGCCTTCGACTTCGCCGACTTTGAGGCGAAAGCGGTATCGGTCGCGGTCGCGCAGTCCTTCGCCGTTCCGACGACATAACAGGCGATCCCGCCGACGTCCTTCGCCTTTGCGGCGCTTACCTCGCCGAGGTTATAACAGGCGGTAAGCTCCGTCTCCGCGCGGTCGCAAAGTCCGCCCGCCGCGCTGATACCCGTGATCCTCCCGTAGTTGATACAGCGCGTGAGCGTATCGCCCGCGACGGATTTGATGATCCCGAAGGCGCTGTACTTCCCGGAGGAAACATCCGCCAGATTGACGCAGTTTTTCATCGTGTTCCCGCCCTTCACCGTCGAGGAATCGAGCCCGACCAAGCCGCCCGCGTGACCCTTTTCCGACGAGACCGAGCCGGTCACGTAACAATTCTCGATCGTCGAATTTTTCGCGCCGTTCGTGAGCGCCCCGACGCTGTTTTTATCGGCGCGGATCGAGACGTTTAAAAGCCCGAGGTTTTTAACGGTCGCGCCCGTTAAGCTATGGAATAAGCCGTAGCTCTCGCTCGTGAGGTTTTTTACGGCGTAGCCGTTCCCGTCGAGCGTCCCCGAGAAGCGGATCGCCTCGTCCCATTTTACCCCCTTGAGGTCGATGTCCTTGGTCAGGTAAAATTTTCCCGACGATTTATTCATTTCTACGAGATCGTCCGCGCTCGCGATCTTTGTGTAGCCGTCCCATTTTGATTTTGCCGCCGTCGGGACGGCGAAGCCCGTAAACGCCGCAGTCATGACCGCGAGCGAGAGGAGAAGCGAAAGAAGGCGCGTAAATTTTAACTTTTTCATGTTTTTGACCGATTCCTTTCCGTGGAAATATTTCTATATATCATTATAGTGAAAGAAATCCGAAAAAGCAAGCGTTTTTTACCGAAAGAGGCGAAAATTTCCGTTTTTGTCTATTTCGACGAAAATGACCGCCTAAAAATTCTCCCGATTTTTGTCGTCGAAATTACTCGAAATTTCAACATTTTTCCTTGTAAATTATGGAAAAAGGAGAAAATTTCAAAAAATCGTTCAGATTCCGCCGCCGGCGGAACTTTTTTGCTCAAAAGTGTGTTATCATAGATACAGGACAAAAATCGACAGAGAGGAAGATCGGCGCGCAGGTCGGAGTTCTCGATCGAAAAAGTCCCGTAAATTTAATATTAAATATGTGGAAAGGAATTTTTATTCTATGAAGAAAAAAATAAAAAGAGCGCTGTCCGTTTTCCTCGCGGGGATCGTGGCGGCGAGTACACTCACAGTCGGCGCGAGCGCGGCGAGTTCAAAATTAAAGCTCCAGACCGTTGCAATCAGTAAGGTCGAGAAAGCGACCGATTTCGGTTCACTTGGCGACGGATATTACTGGGTCGAAAATTCCGCCGACCCAAATCTTACGCCCGATCTTGACGAGATCGTCTATATCGGCGTGGACGAGCTGAAAAAATGGCAGGAGAAGGGGAAATTTACTTATAAAAAGATCAAGACCGATCCGGATATGACGGATATGTTGATTAGCGGCGGGTTTACGGACGACGGAAGCTATATGCAGTTTCAGCCGTGCGACGCGGATCGAAACATCTTGAAGCGTTATATCGTCACCCACGACGAAAAGAACACCAAGCTCACCACGGCGTATACCAAGGGGAGCGATTGGAGCTGGACGAACCCCAACGGCTATACCGTAGAGGCAAAATGGAACACGGCAAAAACCAAGTATACCGTGACCGTGACCGCGCCGGACGGGACGGAAAAGAAGAAAACATTGACTTATAAAGGCGAGGGAGAACCGTTTGTAAGAACGATTGCAACCGACAGCACGGGGAAATATGTTGCGTACGTGTTGTGGAAAACAGGACAGTATGATGACAATCAATACACCGATGAGGATATGCTTCAGTACAACCGATCCGACAGCTTTAAAATATATGGTGTAAAAAAGAACGGCAAATTTACTACACTCATAAACTATGAAGGCGGGCAATTTGGAAGAAGGGGCGCATATGGTTACAACATAGATAGCTCAGGCAGTAATTATATTACATACTGGATTTTAAATCCTCCCATTGCCGGTCAAAGCACAGTTTATTTAACCGACAGTAAAAAAACGTTTACTTTTCAAAATGATATTTACGATCAAGGGGGGACTTATGGAAAGTTTTACGGTATTACCGATAAGGTATACGGAACTCGCGCGATCGTTCAACTTGGAAAGTATAACTCGGAAACGGGCGAAACCGAATCGGATAATTATATTCTTGCCGATCTAAGTAAGACAGAAGAATATGGAATGCTTACCGACTTTTCAAAGGTATATAAGCATATGTATACCGGGGACGGGAAAATTTACGTTGTCGAAAACGAAGAAGGAAAATGGGGTTATATCAATCGAAAAGGAAAGGAACTCGGCTTTTTCGATTCCGCGAACTCCTTTAAAGAAGGGAGCGATTACGCGATCGTTTTGAAAAACGGGAAGGCATATCTCGTCGACAGAAACATGAAACAGGTCTCCGAAAAGATCGACGCGGATAGTATAAACACGCTTGACGACGGTCTATGGCAGATCACCAAAGGCGATAAGACTTATCTTATGACGTACAAAAAGTAAGAAACGAGACCGCCCGGAAGCCGACAGCCTCCGGGCGGTCTCCTTTTATGCTCGCTCGTCGGGAAGCACTCCTTCCCCAAAAAAATAATGACAAAATTTTCAAAAAATCTATTGCATTCCGCCGAAAAGTATGGTATAATATAAAATACGAATGTGAAACGGGGCGGGTCGTCTTTTTGAGAGCGCCCGTGACCGACAAAAGAAGGGAAAGAGATAAAATGAGTGTGATCGAAATTATAGCCGCGTTTTTACTGATCCTCGCCTGTGTGTTTATCGTGGTGATCGTTATGCTTCAGGAATCGAAGCAGGGGATGTCCAACGTCATCACCGGCGGCGGGACGGATAACTATTACCAAAAAAACAGCGGGCGCACCCGCGAGGCGAAGCTCGCCCGCGCGACGAAGGCGGCGGCGGTCGCGGTTTTTGTGATCGCGATCCTCGTAAACGTCATCTCGGTCTATTTCAGCGGGAACGACGAGACCGTCCTTGACGCGAATAACTCGTCGCTCATCACCGAGGATATGACCGATAGCGACGTGACCGACGCCGACGACGAGCCCGAGGTAACCGACGAAACGCCCGAGGAAACGGGATCTCCCGAGGAGACCGAGCCCGAGGTAACGACGGCGGTACCGATGGAATAAAAAAGAGAGAGATCGCCGCGATCGGCGGTCTCTTTTTACGGAGGAAAAATGGAAGACACACGCGAAAGATCGAGATATTTCGAGATCCCGCCATACTCGTACTTTGAGGCGGGGAATTTTACAACGGGGAGCGCGGGCGGCTTTAACTTTCGGATCGATCTCGTCGACGGTCATTTCACCGTTAAGCTTTGGGACGGGATCTTATGCTCCGAGCTGAGCGAGACGACGGTCGCCGCCGATTTCGCGACCGACGAGGCGGGCTATCGCGAGATGGTGCTGTGGCTCGACGAGCGGTACGAGACGTTCCGCGCCGCGCCTCGGGCGGACTAGCGGCTAAAGCGCCGCGACGATCCGATAATCGCCGCGATACGGCTTGATAACGTCGGGGTTTTCTTCGATCTCTTTACGAACGGTCGGGAGAAGCTTTTCCGCGAAGGCGGCGAGTTTTTCCCGATCTATTTTTTGGGAAGGCGCACAAAGCGACGAGATCGTGAGCAGTCGGCGACCCTCCCGCTCCATGACCCGAAAGGGCCAGATCATACAGTCGAAGGGCTTGTTTTCGCCGAGGGTACAGCCCCTCTCCGAAAGGGCGGGACACCGAGCGAGACCATCCGCGCCGAGGGGCGTTTTAAGGACGCGGCTTTTTACCCCGTAGGGAAGGAGCGGGAGCTCGGGGCGCTCCCGCGCGACCCGCTCGCCGAGCGCGGCGGAAAAAACGGGGATCTCCCAAAGATCGCTTTCGTCAAAGGTACAACAAAGGCGGCACGCCGCACAGCTCTCGGGGGATAAGATCTCTTTCAGCATTTTTATCTAAGCTCCTGTTCGTTTTTACTCTATTATATCTTCTTAGCTTGCTTTTGTCAAGGCTCTCGCCGCGCGGTACGCCTTCCATAAATCAACAAGGAAAAAGCGGTAAAAATAAGTTGACAAAAAAGCGAAAAGATGATATGATAAGGGAAAGAGCGCGGGCGAAGCGCCCGCGAACACACACGAAATACGGACAAAGGAGGAGCAGACAGATGAAAAGAAAAAACACGGGATCGGGTATGACGCGCGCCGCGATCCTTTGCGCCCTTGCGGCGATCTTATCGGCGGGCTGTTCGGAGGGTGAGCCGATCGCGACCTCGGCGGAAACAACGACCTCGACGGAAGCTTCCCTATCGGACGCGCCCTCGCCCGCGAGCGGCGAAACGGAAGCCGGATCGACGACTTCTCCCGAGGCGGTCAATATCGGGCTGGACGAGGCGAAAAAGACGGTACTCGCCCACGCGGGACTTAACGAAACGGAGGTCACCTTTTTAAAGGTGAAGCTCGAAAAGGACGACGGCGTTTCCGAATATGACATTGAGTTTTTGTCGGACTCGACGAAGTACGAATATGAAATTCGCGCGGAGGACGGCGCGTTGTTGGAATTTTCCGCCGAGGCGATCGCCGATACGGCGACCGAGACCGCCGCTCAGACCACGACTTCGCTAAGCGCGCCTCCGGCGACGACCTCCTCCGCCGCGCAGACGACCACCATGCCCGCGCCGC
>JAMPCH010000088.1 GCA_023666265.1 Roseburia sp. | reverse complement strand
TGTTTGTGCCTCGGCAAATCCTCTCGGCACAAACTGCCTCCAGAGGAAAGGAATGGTCATAAGAACGAATGTAACAAGTCCTCGTTCTCGGTAAAGAATTTTTTAAAGATAATATCAAGCTTCGCGGAGATCACGTTATGCGGCATAAGACCGCCTCCTTTCGCCCTTCCTTAAAATTATTATATCATCTTTACCGCGGAAATGCAAGAGAAAAGCGGGATAATTCACAAAAATCGAAACAGCCCCGCCGCCCCCGCCCGCCTCCGCGCCTTCCCAAAAAATTAAGCGCCCCCCTTGACAATATTCCACAAGTGGTATATAATAGAGTTATTCCACAAGTTGAATAAGGAGGGCTTTATGTTAAAGCACGGGATCTTGGGACTGCTCGGCTACGGCGATATGACCGGGTATGAGATCATGGAGGTCTTTCGCGATTCGCTGAATTACTTTTGGGACGCGAAAACGAGCCAGATCTACCGCGAGCTGAGGGGCTTGGAGGAGAGGGGCTGGGTCGCGAAAACGGTCGTCCCCCAGCGCGGGAAGCCCGACAAAAACGTCTACGCGATCACGCCGTCGGGGCGGGCGGAGCTTCTTCGCTGGCTCGCCGACGGCGACCCGGGGCTAAGGACGAATACGCCGATCCTGATGAAGGTCTTTTTCCTCGGCGAACAAAGCGCCGCCGAGAATATCCGCTACTTCGAGGGCGTGATCGAGCGGTGCGAGGCGTTTCTCCGCGCGGTCGAAGCCGTTCCCCGCGCGATCGAAGCCTACGGCGGCGTGATCGGGCGAAACGGACGGGACGAGAAATCGCGCTATTGGGAAATGACCCTCGACTACGGGCGGCGAAACGCCCGAACACAGATCGAGTGGGCGCGGGAATGTATCCGAAGGATTGAGGGGGAAGCGGAATGAACATTTTTGTCATCAACGGAAGCCCGAAGGGCGCGAAAAGCAACACCTATCGCCTCGCGCGTGCCTTTGTCGAGGGGCTCGGGCGGGCGCGCGAGGACGTGACTGTCAGGGAGTTTTTTGTCGCGGAGAAAAGCGTCAAGCCCTGTCTCGGCTGTTTCTCCTGTTGGAACAGAACGCCGGGGGAATGTTGTATCCGTGACGATATGGCGGAGGTCTTGAGCGACCTGTTGTGGGCGGACGTGACGATTTGGAGCTTCCCGCTCTATTATTTCGGCGTCCCGGGCGGGCTCAAAAACCTCATCGACCGTCAGCTCCCCTTTAACCTCCCCTTCATGGAGGAAAAAGCGGGTCAGGTCGGACGCGGCGGTCACCCCGCGCGGTATGATATGAGCGGGAAGCGGACGGTTGTGATCTCGACCTGCGGCTTTTATACCGCCGAGGGGAATTATGACGGGGTCACGAGCCTTTTTGACCATCTCTGCGGTCGGGGAAATTATACGACGATCTTTTGTGGGCAAGGCGAGCTTTTTCGCGTCCCCGAGTTGTCCGCCCGTACCGACGATTACCTCGTTCACGTTCAAAAAGCGGGGGAGGAATACGGCGTTGACGGCGGGATCTCCTCGGAAACCCGCGAGCGCCTTTCGGCGCTCCTACTGCCGCGCGAGACCTTTGAGGCATGCGCGGACGCGAGCTGGGGGATCGAGCGGGGCGACGGCGGCGGCGAAAAAACGACGGAAACGCTCTCCTTCACCAAACAAATGGCGGCGCTTTACAACAAAAACAGCTACCCCGGGGAGGATCTCGTCCTCGAGATGCGTTATACGGACGTAAACGAGACGTATCAGATCCTCTTGGGGAAGGACGGGAGCCGCGTCGTCACGGACGGATCGCTTACGCCGACGACCGTCGTCGAAACGCCCGTCGCCGTCTGGCGGTCGATCGCGGCGGGCGAAATTCGGGGCGACGAGGCGATGATGAAGGGGCTTTATCGGGTCACGGGCGATTTTACGTTTATGCTGAAGTGGGACGAGTATTTCGGCGTCGGGGACGTAAAGCCCGAAGGAGCGGAGAAGCCCGCCGCCCCCGCTCAAAGGGGGACGAATATGACGATCCTTTTGATCCCGTGGATCGCCCTATGGACGGCGGCGGCGATCGACCCCGAGATCGGCTCTCTCGTGAGCCTTTTCGCCTGCGCGGCTATCCCGCTCGTCTTTTATAAGAACAAAAAGACGTTTTACGACCTTTTATCGAACGCGTTCGTGATCGGCTTTTCGTCGGCGATCCTTTTCGGCGCGTCGGAGAAGCTCGTCCTCCCGCTCTCCTACTTTACCTTCGGCGCGATGTGGGTCGTCTCTTGTCTCGGGCGGCTCGTCCCCCTGACGGCGCATTACTCCGCGAACGACTACGGCGGGGATGGGGCGATGAAAAATCCGCTTTTTGTCAAAACGAACCGTATCCTGACCCTCCTTTGGGGCGTTCTCTATGTGATCACGTCGGTCTTTACCCTGTTTTTGATGCGGTCGCCCGTTCACGCCTTCGCGGGGCTGATCAACTCCGTCGTCCCGATCTTTATGGGGATCTTTACGGCGTGGTTTCAAAAATGGTATCCGGCGCGGGTCGCGTGGGGGAAAGGGCAAAAGCCGGGATAAGAACTTGTTCTCATAGGAGCGGTGTGCGGATTTTTGATCGAAAATTTTCGTAGTCGAGGAAAAAATCCGCAGGAATACTTGACGTATTTCAATGATTTTTGACGAAGAGTACGGAAATTTTCGGCAAAAGGACGTGCGCCGATCCTATGAGGACAAGTTCTAAGACCGAGACGGGCGGGGCGCACGCCTTCCCTAAAAAATAAAGCGCAGTATGACCGAAAGGAAGGGAATTTATGAGACCGCTCAAAATCATCGCGATCTTAATGACCGCTCTATTTATGTCGGGGTGCGGGACGGGGGCTGTTTCGGAAACGGAAATTTCCTCGGAAACAACGATCTCCTCGGCGATAACGACCGTTTCGGAGACGGCGGCGGAGACCGCTCCCGAGGCGGACGGGGAAGCGCTCCTCGCCGCGCATTTTCAAAACGCCCCGAGGAACTTCCGCGCGGAGAATCGACCGCCCGAGACGGGGGCGGCGACCCTCGCGGAGGAGCTTTATCGGCTCTTATACGATTTCGCCGAGCTGAACGATTATCTTTATCACTACGTCCCCGAGAGCTTTTACGGCTTTATCCGTGACCCCGAAACGGGCGGTCAGCGTTCCCTCCTTCCCGAGAACGACGACTTTATCACGGCGGACGTGATGTGGATCGACCCCGCCGCCGACCCCGAGGACGAAGCCTTCGCGGTCGTCACCGCCGAGCGGTTTTCCCGCGTCCGATACGGCGAGATCAAGACCGTCGGCGAGTATACCCGGCGAATATCCCGCGTCGCGACGTGGGAATATACGGCGCTCGACTGTCCGTGGCTCGGGGGGCGGCTTCGCTCCTCGGGCGGAGATCTCTATATCTCCGATTTTGAACAAAGGATGGGTGGGGTCGATTCCGAATCGACCCTGAACGAGATCGTGAGGATCGACGACGACACGCTCCTTCTCCGATTTACCGCGACCCGTTATTACGCGGAAACGCGGGTCGAGCGCGAGGACTATACCGTCACGCTCTCGCGGGGAAAGAGCCATACGCGGGATCGCGAGCCGGACGGGAAATGGCGGGTGGATCGCTGTCGCGCGGAGAACGCGGACGATCTCTCCTGTGAGATCGTTCGCGGCGGGATCAACGGTCGGTCTCCCAAGACCGACCTCCCCGAGGAGATCGAGCGGTGTTTAAGAGAGATTGGGGAGATGTAGGGAGAGGCTGTCTTTCGTCCCAAATCTCCGCCGGCGGTATGGTGTGGTTTGGGAAAAAGCATAAAGGGCAAAGAAAAGCAAAGCAGATCAAATAACAAAGTTGGTATCATTATAAAATTTAAACCCGATCGGTAGTGGTTGTACGGAAAACCCCTTGATCTCTACTAACGAAAAAACGAGAGCGAGGACAGATAAATAAAATGCGCCGCCTAATAAAATTCCCCGAGCGGAAACCGTCCGACCCCGTTTAAGGGCATACAAGTTCGGAAAGCCCTTAAACGGGTTGAGGACATTTCCGCGAGGGCGACTTTGCGCCACTTTGGTCGGACAAAGTGGCAAAAAAATTGCTACAGTCTTTTAAGATCGTTATTTTTATAAAACGGGACGAAATTTTTCCGTTCTAATACCTGCTACAAAATCGATTTCGTCACTTTAAACGGTCAAAGTAAAAGATCAGCCGCAGTTTACCAAAACCGCGCTTGTTGGAAAAAGGAACGAAATCTCTCTTTTTTAGCGCCTTCCCAAAATAAAAAAACCAAAAACTTTCCGACAAGACCCGCCCAAAAGCCCCACATTCCCGCCGCGAACGCTGTCGCCTTTACGGGAGGGGCGGCGGAGCGGGTCGCGAAAGGGGGCTTTTCCCGCTATTTTCGCGAAACTTTGGGGTGGAAAAGCCGCATAGACCGTGTTATAATGAAAGCAACGAAATCGGACAAGCCGAAAAGGAGTTGCATGGTATGGCACTTTTAAAGAAAAACGCCGTCGAACAAAACGCGGTCAATAAAGTCGTCGAGCTTCCCGTCTGCGCGATCGCGCCGAACCCCGCCCAGCCGCGCGTGATCTTTGACGACTATGAGCTGTCGCGCCTCGCCGTCAGTATCCAACAAAACGGGATCTTACAGCCGCTCACCGTAAGGCGGCTCGAGAACGGGATCTCTTATGAGCTGATCGCGGGGGAGCGGCGGCTAAGGGCGTGTAAGCTCTTAAATATGTCCTATGTCCCCTGTATCATCCTCGAGACGACGAATAAGGACAGCGCGATCCTCGCCGTCGTCGAGAACCTCCAGCGCGCGGGGCTCAATTATATGGAGGAGGCTTACGCGATCAAAAACCTCATCGACTATTACGGACTCACCCAAGAGGAGACCGCCGCGCGGCTCGGGATCGCCCAGTCGACGATCGCGAATAAGCTCCGCCTTTTAAAGCTCACCGACGAGGAGAAGGCGATGTCGCTCCGCTATGGTCTGAACGAGCGACAGGCGCGAGCGCTCCTCCGCCTCGAGAGCGAGAAGCGAAAGGCGGCGATCGAGTATATCGGCGCGAACCGCCTCAATACGGCGCAGACCGACCGCTATATCGACGAACTTGTCGTCGGGAAGCCGAAGCAGACGATCCGAAAACGTTGGAGCTTTCGCGCCGTGAACCTCTATATTAACACCTTTAACAAGACGATCGACGCGATGAAGGAGGCGGGGATCAACTGTGAGGCGAAGCGAAACCGAACGGACGAGTTTATGGAATATGTCGTGAAGATCCCTTTGAGATAACGCGCGAACCCCCGAGGCGTAAAGCCTCGGGGGTCGTTTTTTATTTTTATAAAAAGAAACGAAAGCTTCCCCGCTTTATCCCTTCCCTAAAAGAAAAACGCCGCGAGCATGACGGCGATCCCCACGATCACCGCCGGCGATCGGAGGATCGTCTTTACCGCCGCCCGCCCCGTGAGGGCTTCGTCCCCGCCCCGCCCGCGAAGGCGGAAGTAGCCCTTCTCCGCCGCGAGGAGCGCGGC
>JAMPCH010000087.1 GCA_023666265.1 Roseburia sp. | reverse complement strand
CGCCCTGCTCTGCGCGGGCGCGGTCGGGCTCTCGGCGACGGTCGCCGGAGCGCCGGCGGTATTCGCCGCCGACGAGGGGGCGACGGTCACGGAAACGGACGGAACGCTGTCCGCGCCGACGAATGTCAGAGAAGAGGACGGCTCTATTGTTTGGGACGAAGTTCCGGGGGCTTATGGGTATACCGTAAGAGCCTTTAACAGTAACGATGAAATTCAACAGACGTACTATGAAAATAAGGTCGAGTGGAAAAGATTTCTCTATGAATATGGCTTTCAGCATGATTATATCGTCAACTTCGGAGATTTTTCCTTTGACATTTGTGCCTTCGACGAATCGAATAATAAAGGCGAATGGTCTGATTCGATTGCGGTTTCCTATATGCCGACCTTAGCCACTCCGCAGAATATTAGGTCGAATGAGGAAGGGAACGTTGTTGAATGGGATAATGTAGACAATGCAGAATTGTACAATATCTGCTTATACTTTACGGACGGATCAATCTGTACGTATTGTCGAATGGACGACCTTTTTTGCTCTTATAGCTTTAGCAGATACTTTTCCGAAGACGGCACTCATTTGTTTAAGGTTCAAGCTATGGATCGAAACTACAATGTCAGCGATTGGGCAGAAATCACTGTCTTATATGTAGCGTCGCCGCCCGTTGTTTCTCAACTTGAAGCACCGAAAAATTTTCGATACGATACAGAAAACATGTGCTATCGTTGGGACTCCGTGGAAGGCGCTATAAGTTACCATATGTTTCTAGACAATGGTAGATATGAAACTTGGTTTAATTACGACTACTATGACTCAATCGGTTTTAGCGATGTTTTAAAGAATGTCAATCCGTTTATTGATCTCGATTGTCAGTCAATTCGTGTATATGCCGTTGACGAAGATGGTCAGTCGGGAGATCGTTCCGATTCCCTCCCGATTGAGGGAACACTTACATTAGATTCATCGTTAGAGATTCCGACAGAAATCAAATACGAAAACGGACGTATTACTTGGGAGCAATGCGAAAACAATTGGACACGCTTATCGGCATGTGGAAACTATTTTGGAGCGTATGAAGAATATGGACAGACAGCGGGGATAGGAATCGCGCTTCCACAGGGAACTTATACGGTCGAACGCGCAACGATCGGCGCAAGCGGCAGCTACAACAAGCGGACGGATTCTCTAACAGTCACGACCCCGCCCAATGAATCCATTTGGATTCCAACGGTTTACTATAAATTTGATGATCTACTTTGGGATTGGGATCGAGTCAGACACCCGAATACACGTACTTTCTATCTTCGAATTTCGAAGGAAGACGGAACGATCGTTGATTTGCAACAATTACATACTCGCAATACCTATTCCGGCATGAAAGATTATGAAGACGGCGACTATGTGGTCGAGGTCTGCGCCCAAGATTCCGTGAACGGTCAATACGACGAGGTCGGTCAATGGTCCGAGCCGCTACATATTACGATTCGGGGTGAAAGCCTTTTTGACAAAGAAAACGAAACCACTGCGGAAGTAGAAGCCCCGCCCGAAGCCGCCGAGATCCCCGAAGAGGATCGGATCACGAGCATTACGATCAACCCCGCCTTTAATATGAAAAACAAGGACGACAACGGGGTCGGGCTTGATCTGACGAAGATCAAGATCAAGGCGAAGGAAATCTATGACGAAGCGGGATTAAAGAGAGCGGAAGAAGCGCTCGGAGAGGAAATTGTTGGAAATAAACACTATAACCTATTGGACTTGACCCTGTTATATAACGACGAGGATTTCTCCAACGGATATGAAGGCTTAGTACAGGTGATTATCCCGATCCCGAAGGGACACAGAGAAAAGACGTTTTATTGCTATCGCTTGACCGAGGTAAACGGGAAAATGACAAAGGAAGTCATTCCCGGCGAACAGACCGAGGACAGCTATATCGTTTATCTTGAACATTTCAGCGAATACGCGCTTGTCGCGGACGGCAGCGAGGAAGAACATACCCATACCTTCTCGTCGGAATGGACGAGCGACGACACGAACCATTGGCACGCGGCGACTTGTGAACACACCGACGAGATCGCCGATCAAGCCGCCCACGTTTGGAACGACGGAGTGATCACGAGATTTCCGACCGAGACCGAGAAGGGGATCAAGCTTTACACCTGTACGACCTGTCAAAAAACAAAGTCGGAGGAGCTTGACCTTTTAGCCCATACCCACACCTTCGCGACGGCATGGACGAGCGACGACGCGAACCATTGGCACGCGGCGACTTGTACGCATACCGAGGAAATTTCCGACAAAGCCGCGCACGTTTGGAACGACGGAGTGATCACAAGATTTCCGACCGAGACCGAGAAGGGACTCAAGATTTACACCTGTACGATCTGTCCAAAAACAAAGTCGGAGGAACTCCCGACCGTAGAACCCGAGACAAAGCCCGGCTATTTCAGCTCCGAGGGCGAGACGAGCATCAAAAACGCCGCGCCGAAGGTGATCGTGACCGAAAAGACGGCGTTAAAGACGGCAGACAACGGGGAAAAATTTTACAACGAGCGGATCGTCCAAAAGGTCGCCGCCGAGGACGTCATCGGGAAGACCAAAGCGACCTTTACCCTCTCGAACGGGACGGTCACCAAGACGGTCAGCACGACGAAGTATAACACCGCGCTCACGGTCGACGGCGAAAAGGTCTCGGCGGGCGAAGGCTACGTCTTCCTCGTTTATACCCTCACGGAGATCCCCGAAAATATCAACATCACCGTTTTGGGCGTAACACTTGAATGAAGATAGGAAAGGATGATTATAAATATGAAAAAGAAATATATGACCCCCGAAGCGCTGATCTCGCTTTTCGACACGAAAGACGTGATCACGGCGAGTATCACGGGTTCGGGAAGCGATAGCTCCTCCGCCTCTATGACAAACGGCGGCGAGCTTTCGGACGGTTATTCCGACAACAGCTATAAATCGATCTTTGGCGAATGACCCGCCGACCGATCCCTTCCCAAAAATAAAATAAACCAAGCCCGCCCTCTCGGAAAAAAATTCCCGAGGGGGCGGGCTTGTTTCGTGTCGTTTCATTAAAAAAGCTTTTATTATGATCGTTTCGTCGTCGCGGTCGACCCTCCCCGAAAAATTTATAAATTCCGTTTCCTAAATCGGGTATAAAACCATAAGCGCTGTAAATAATATTGCTATGAAAGCGTATCAAGCTTATTTTTATCCAAATAAGGGGCGAAAAGACCGCGCAAACGGTTTTTTCCGACTTTTTCGGTTTATAATAGGAAAGGAATTTTGATATATGAAAGCAACGGGAATTGTCAGAAGAATAGACGACCTCGGGCGGGTCGTGATCCCAAAGGAGATCCGTCGGACGATGAGGATCCGCGAGGGCGACCCACTCGAAATTTTTACCAGCCCGGACGGAGAAGTTATTTTTAAAAAATATTCTCCTGTGGGCGAGATCACCGATACGGCGGCGCAGTACGCGGAGGTCTTGGCGAAGATCGGCGGCTGTCCCGCGGCGATCTGTGACCGTGATCATGTGATCGCCGCCTCGGGGATGCAGAAAAAAGAGATCCTCGAGCGCCGTGTTTCGAGCTCGCTCGAGGACCTGATCGAACAAAGGAAGTCCCACGCGTATCGGACGCTCGACGATAAGCGCCTCAACCCGATCGAGGGGATCGATAAATACGCGATCGCCTGTACGCCGATCGTGTCACAGGGGGACGTAAACGGGGCGGTGATGATGCTCTCCTCCGACGGGAACGAGTACGCGACCCCCGAACAGCTCGCGCTCGTTCAGGCGGCGGCGATGTACTTTGGGAAGCAGATGGAGGAATAGCGAGGATCGGCGGGTATCGAAAGTATACCCGCCGATCGTATATGTTGTCTATTTATGTTCCAGTCCCGCGAGAATATCGTCGATATTATACGAGACCTCGTCGCTGTCGTCGCTAAAGAGCGCGTCGAGGCGGGGAATCGAGGTTGTCGCGTGCGCCGACTGAGGCGGCTTACTGCGCGGCGTGTACTGCTTGACCTCCTCGTCGCGAGGGCTTGTCCCGGCGCTCCGATACGGCTCCGGCTCGGCGGCGGGCTCGATGACCTCCGTCGGTCTTTGGCTCGTTTCTTTTTTGGGGGAAGGCGCGGGAGCGGCGGCTTCTCGTTCCTTTTCCGAGGCGGCTTCGGCGCGGCTTTTTTGTAAGTCGCGGGCGTTCTCCGCGCGGCGGAGAAGATCCTCCTCCCGTTCTCTCGCCGCCTTCGCGGCGGCGATCGCCTCATAGAGCTTTTTCTGAGAGAGCGGCATAGGCTCTTCGGCTCGGCGCTGTTGGATCTCGATGGGCTTACGCTTCGGTCCGAGGAAAAGCGGGGATTCGGGCTGAGCGGGGATCTCGAGGACGTCCGTCCGCTCGATGCTCGGGTTTCGGCGGATCTGGGCGTCGTACAGACCGATACTGTCGTCGAGCGAATCGGCGGCTTTCGCGGTCTGACGATAGGCGGCCGCTGCCGCCGCCTTCCCTATCTCGGGCGTATAGGTCGGGATCTCGAGCTGTTTTTTGACCGGCTCGATCTCCGGCTCGGGGAGCGCCTTTCGGAGGAACTTGGAAAATTCTATAATAATGAGGACGAGACACGGGAGGACGGCGATCAGGAGCAGTCCGACGGGGGAGGAAGCGAAGGTGATGACCGCGCCCCAAAAGTTGGAATAGCTGACGCCCTTCGCCACGATCTGACTTTGGGAAAGGGTGATGATGTCCTCGTTCTCGGTCGCGGCGGTGAAGGTATAGACCCCGTCCGACAGCTCGCCGCTACGGATCTCGGCGAGCGCGGGACGCGCGTTCTCAAGGGAAAAGATGACGATATTCCCGGGCTGGATCTCGGCGTACTGTACCTGCTTCGCGATCAGCGCCGTCCCGTTCTCGAGGAGGTCAAAGGCGTCGGTCTGTACGATAAAGACGCTTGTCCCGAAAAGGTTGGGCGTTCCGCCCCCGATCGCGTAGACGGCGGAGACCGCGCCGAGGAATAACGCGAGGATCAAAAGCAGTCCGCAAACGATCCGAAGAACAACCTGTTTTATTTTATTTTTTATTTCCAAAAAATTTCGTCTCCTCTCTTGACAAATCGAAAAAAAAGGTGTATAATAATAAGCGTGACATAAATCGGATGAAAAAACGCAAGCTTTCCGATTCTATTTTAACACATTCTTACGCCGTTTGCAAGTCTTTTTTTGGATTTGTGAAAATTTAAAGAGAGGAGAATTTTGGGACGAGGATCTTAGATCCCGTTTTAAGCCCAACAATAAAAGAGACCCGTTGTCTTTCGTCGACCTGTCGATAAAGTGCGAGGAATGTAAAATCAAATATGCTAGTGTAGCTCAGTCGGTAGAGCAGCGCATTCGTAATGCGCAGGTCGGGGGTTCGAGTCCGTTCACTAGCTCCAAAGGGAAAATCCCGCGTCCTCGACGCGGGATTTTGTTTTTGGTCGGCTAAGCGGCGGAGATGAGAACCCATAGGGTTAGGCGAGCCTGCGAGCCGTCGAATCCCACCGCTTCCGCCAAAAGGAAATCCCGTGTCACTCTGAACCGAACCAGTAAAAACAGACATAGACAAAAAAGACCTCCTGTGGTAAAATA
>JAMPCH010000086.1 GCA_023666265.1 Roseburia sp. | reverse complement strand
ATCATATTCGGGAGGAAGGTACGTTGCGTTCGCGGGGACGTATTCCCGCCGGCTGCGTGTAATAAGCCGGACGCTGAAAGCCTCCGTACCCGTAATTTACATAATTTCCTTGACCGTAAGCCATTTAAAACACTCCTTTTTCTTTTAGTATAAAATAAAAATCGCGGTACAAAGTATCAACCTTGTACCGCGATCCGAATGATCTTGGCGATCAAATTCGTTTTGATTTTATAATATTTATTTCTGCCCATCCCGAGTTCGAGCATGATCCCCTCGTCGCTTTTATCTCCGAGGATCAGATGGTGAAGGATCGTTAGCTGATCTTCGTTAAATTTTTCTTTGCTTTTCAGAATTTCCATATCCTTTTGCGTTAAAAATGATAGATCAACCATTCTTTTTTCTCCTTTACACTTTACTTAAATCCTCCGCTTTGACCGCCGCCGTGACCGCGCCCCTCTGCCCGATGACGACCCGATCCCCCTTGACCTCCATCACCTCGTACTCCTGCCCATAAACAAACGCCGCGAGCTTCCCGCCCGTGTACGTTCCCGCGCCGCTCTTCACCTTGACCTTATCCCCGACTTTTACCGTTTCTTTTTGTGAAGGCGCGGAGACCGCCGGCTTTGTGCTTACCGTCGCGCTCGTCTTCCCGCTCACCCCGTCGATGATCCTCTCATACGGGAACTGCTTCCCCGGACAAAACGACCTTCCCACGGGATCGATCTCGCAATGCCCGATAAAGTGATCGCGGTCGATCGTCGGGGTCACGCCGTTTTTCTTCATGTGCGGAAGGATCACGTCCTTGATCAATTCGACCGCCGCCGTTACCTGCGCCTCGTTGATATTCCCGTACTGGCAATGAACAAACTCCATGGAATAGGTATAGTAGTTGGCGTTGGTCTTCCGCTGTTTCACGAGCTTCGCGGTCGCAAGCCCGTAATACAGCTTCGCGTTCGGGTTCGTTCCCGTCCCGTTGCACCACGCGCCGTTGTCGAGGTCGACAAGCTGATACACGTCGCCGTTGGTGTCGATTACGAAGTGCGGCGAGCAGTCCGACCCGTTCCGAAGATACCAGCTCAGCGCGGCGGCGGCGCTCGTCCCACCCGTCTGATGAAAGACGATCACGTCCGCCTTCCACCCGTTCCGCCCGTTAAAGTGGTTCGGGCTGTTTTTCTTGATGATATTCATATTTCTGTTCCTTTCTTTTTTGATTGATTTCTGTTTTGTTTGAACAAGAAATTTCGCTGTTCGGAAGCACTTTACTTCCGTTCAAGAGAATTTTTCCGTGCAAGTCGGGGGTGTAGTATTCATAAAATTCCGACATGAAAACCGCCTCCTATTTATACTTTTCAATCAGCTCTTTCAGCTTATCAAACCCGAACTGTGCGGCGTAGCTGACGAAAAATCCCATAACGACCGCGCCCGCGACCATGTACCATGTGACCGCGATCCCCGCGATCGCCGCGTAAGCGAAAAACGCCCCGACCGTGAGCGCCATCGCCACCACGAGCGCCGTGATCTGCGCGGGGATTTTCACGATCGTTTTTTTAAGCACTTCCGTGATCACATTTGTCCCGAGCGTCAAAAGCCCGACCGCGAAAATAAAAACGGAAGGGTCAAATCCCTTCATTACGTCAATGATCATAATAAATTCTCCTTTTCGATTTCTTCCAAAATTTCATTGAGCGTCGGCGGCTCTTTTTGTTCTTCTTTCGGTAATTCTTTTCGGAATTTGACCATATTCTCCGCCTTCGCCTTCCAACAGTAGAACCCGATCGCCGTAGCGGTCGGAACGCCGATAAACGACAGATACTCGCCGAGGTACGCGCCTTCCATAAAACAAAAAACCGCACCGTAAATTACCCCGAAAAAGTACGTCGCCATCACCGCCGCGACGAGCCATTTTGTAAATGTTTTCATTTGTTTGATCTCCTATTCATAATAAGCGGCGCGAAATCCGATAAAATAGTTCGCGCCTGTATAGGCGATTTCTCCTTTGATATTAAAGATGTTTCCACCTTTTTTTGTCGGTACGTTTCCTGACATCACACCGCGGTCATTCGCTGTCGTATTGAATTGGACCGTTGCGTCTCCGTAAATATCCGTATCGCCGTCGGCGACCAAACCGAGAAGAATGAGCAACAGCTTTGCTTTGTCGCATACGCCCTCATCGACGGTCACGTTCTTAAATAGCGTCTCGTTCCCATATCCTCCGGTCGTCGAGGTAATTTGGTTTGTCGTCCAAATAAAAGATTTGTTTATAAAGGATAATTTTAAGCTGTTTTCGGTCGTCCCGTTTCCGTCCGGGTCGATCAACGTCCCGGTCGTTCCGTCGATCGCTTTCCAGACGGTGGGATCGTTTATTTTATCTACACTTTTGCTTGCCGCGTCATTTCCGAAAATTGACGTGTTCGCGGAAATGACTTGCAACTCTCCTCGATCGATTTTTATCCCGGAACATTTCTCCCACAGAGTACCGTTCAGATCCGCGATCCCCGCGTATGTATGATCGTGAAACCATGTTTCGCGACCGCTTCCGTTCAATACGCGCTGAACGCGCCCCTGCTCGTCGTAAGAGGAAACGATCGCCTTTGGCGGTAAATCCGCTTCTCGATAATCCTTGCCGAAGCTGTTGTTCCCAAACGGGAGCGTTCCGTTCTTCTTACACCAAAGCGCGATCGCCGCCCATTCCAGTCGCGTCATTAAATGCCACCCCTCACCCTTGCGCTCGCATATGTTGATCATTTCTTGTAAATTATACCATGTATTCGGATCGCACATCGGTAAGCTGTACGCCCTCTGATTTTTGACAATACTTTTATATTTCCCGATATAGAGCGCGTCGACCTCTTTTTCGTCTACAATAAAAGCAGGGTGTAGCTCATCGCTTCCTCCCTCGATCACATCGGAGATTTTAAATTTCGGGATTCTCACCATGATCGACGGCTCGTTCAGATCGTCGTACAAAAGATAGTTTGACGGGTAAGCGATCATTTCCGCCGTGACGAACCCGCTGTCATTTGTCAACTGCGACGTTTTCGTCGGGATAACCGCGCTCCCGCTCACCGCCTCTCCCGCCGCGTCATGCGCCGTAACGCCGCTTAAAAGCGTCTCCGCGCTCACCGTGTCATTCGTCAGATCAAGGACGGTCTCGCCGCCGATCTCCACTTTATTTACACTCATCATCTCACCCCACTTTCAGGGTCACGCCGCCCGCCGCGTTCGGCGTTTCGGTGACGGGGATCGCCCCGATCGTTACCTGTGATAAATAATCAAATCCCGCGTCGGGGAGGATCGTCTGCGCCGCCATCGCCGGGGTCGCGCTCTTGCTCTGCGCCGTGATCGCCTCGCCCGTATACGTCCCCGTTACGCCGAGAATTTCCGTCCCAAGTTTGATATTCCCGGGGATCAGCTTCGCCTGTTCCGTCGCGTCGATCGCGACCTTTCCCGAGCCGTCGTGATATCCCTGCGCGATCGCGAACGTCTCCGATTTTTCGGCGATCGTCCCGCCTTCCCCCTCGCGGTTCGGCATCGTCCCCGTCAGCTTCGCCCCGCGCACATACGCGGTCTTCCCATCGAGTAGCTCCGCCGCCGAAGCGGTCGCGTCCGAGGTGTCGCTGTCAAAGGTACTCGTCCCGACCTTCGGTGCGCCGTCCGCCCCGTGAAAGGTCAGCCCCGCCGCGACCTTGTCCTCCGAAATCGTGTCGCCCGTCAAATCAAATTTTGTTTCGTTTCCTAACACAAGCTTGTTGATATATTCTGCCATTTTTTTACATTCCTTTCTTTTAAGTTCGTTGTTCGTTGCTGATGATGAGGGTCTTTCCGCCCGCCGCGTTCGATACCTCCGCGATCGGTATCTCCCCGACCGTCACATCCTCCTTCATCCGCTTATTTTTTGTGGGAAGGACGACCTCCTCCCCGACCCTCGGCGCGACCGAATAGTCCCCGGTATACGGCGGAACGTCGCCCGCGCCCCGCGCGATCGTCCCCGTGATCCCGGGGATCGCCCGAATGATCCCTTCCATTAAATCACCTCAAACCTTCCCGCCGTCGCGCCGATGAAGGTGTCGATCCGGGCGATCTCCGCGCCGTCCGACCCGACCAGCTTCGCGCGATAGCCATAGACCCCGACGGGGAGGTCGGTCTCCGCCGCGCTGAAATAAAACGCGACCGCGCCGTCCTCGCCCTGCGCGTCCGACCCCTTTTCGAGGAGCGGCTTTTCGGGGAAAAGATAGACGAGGAAACGAATTTCCTCGCCCTCCTTCAGCCGATAGACCTCGCCGTCCTCATACCTCGGCGTGACCGCGAGCTCGCCCGTGTCGCCCCGGACGACGCGGATCGCGCCGCCTTCGTCAACGTTGATCAAGCTAACCACTTCCTTTCTTTTTGTGAAGGCGTGCTTCCCCGCCGCCTTACCCTAAGCCGAGCTTCATCGCGATATACGCGAGTACGATCCCGAGAACGGTCGTCCCGACGTGCGAGACGACCTTCCGCCATTTCTCGCCGTCGCGCCCTTCGAGCGCTTCGAGCCGCGCGTCCTGCTTCTCCTGCCCCTTGACCATGCTCTCCATGTTCGTCGCGAGCTTCTCGACCGACGAGGCGAGCGCGTTCATCTCGCGGCTCGTGTTTTCGAGAAGCTCGATCCGCCGATTTTGGCGGTTATTTTCCTCGTCGATCCGCCGCGAAAATTCCGTGTGTTCCTTTCGCGAGATAAATTCGTCCATTATTCCACCTCCTTCCCGATCGCCGCGTTATATTCGTCGAGCGAGGCGAATGGGATGATAAGACCGCCTTTTATGATCGGGGTCAAAATCGAGCCGATCCCTGTACTCGCCGCTATATCCGCATTATAGTTGTAATACAGCGAAATAGCCCCCATGATAAATCCGTTTTCATACCGCCTACCGTGAAGGTTCATACCCGGCGGCATGAGCGAGCGGTAAAGGATCGTGATCCCGTATTCTCCATAACAGGTTGTCTCCTTGTACGTTGTAATGTTCCCGGCTTCGTCGTAAGCGTTTACAGTTGCCCTACTATTGCTATAGGTGACGTCAAATTTTACGTAGTGTACATCATTAGATGTTTTGTAAAAATCCCCGGTCATTTCGGTTTCCGTTTTAAAATACGGAACAAACCCGGGATAGTATTCAAAATTATTACCCCACGCGATGTTAATAGACCTAGCGCCCGCAACCAAATACTCAAGCGAATACGCGTGGTAGCCCTGCACGATAATATCCTGCCCCGCCGCGCCGCCTCCGCCGCCGCCCGTACCGATTGCCTTGATCTCGCCGTCTGCCCCAAACTCCAGCCCCTCCCCGAGCTTGGGTGTGATCTCGTAGCCCGAATCATACGTCGAATTATACGAGGACTTTTTTGTGAGACTAAGCCCCTTCCCGACATTGACCGTGATCGCGCCCACGTTATCCGACGAGCTCGCGCTCGATCGCCGTAGTCCGAGACCCGGGCTTACCCCGCCGATCGTTCCGACCTTCGCGGGGAGAAGGCGTAAGATCCCCATACTGTCGACGTTGAGCGAGTTCGCGCTCCCCGTCGTCATCGTGTCGATATAGACGCCGCCGATGAGATTTTGCCAGTTGCCGTCGTAATAGCTCCCCTTCCCCGCGACCTTGAGACCGATC
>JAMPCH010000085.1 GCA_023666265.1 Roseburia sp. | reverse complement strand
TTAAATTTTAACCCCGGATTCGTGAGTGAATCCGGGGTTTTGCGACAGACTGAGGCGTATAATATCATTATACACCTTTTCGGACGTTTGTCAATACTCTTTTTAAGGTGTATAATAAATTTGTGAAAATTGCCGAAGGGAGGCGGGTTCATGGACATCGGCAGCAGACTGAAGGAAGCGCGAAGGGGAAAAGCGACACAGTAGCAGATCGCCGAGCTCCTGAACACGACCCAACAGCAGATCAGCAAGTATGAGAACAATACGCAGGAGATCCCGTGCCGCCATATCGTTACCCTCGCGAGGTACTTCGACGTTTCCGCCGACTATCTCCTCGGGCTGACGGACTCCACGCAAAAGGTTTGGCGCGCGGTAAGACCCGCCGACCCGAACGCCTGCCATAAATAAAAAGAACAATCCCCCTTTTGATCGGTCATATCGCGTGACAAAAAAAAGCGGAAATTCAAGGCTTTTTTTGTCAGATTACCGATTGAATTTCGGGGGATTTTTGGGTATAATGAAGATGTTATCTTGGGGTATCAGCGCCGAACGCCCGCTTTCACGGCGAAAGCGGCGCGGCGAGCTCCGGAGGAAAGGAATTTTTGACTTATGTATCCTGATCTGATCGACACCATCGGTTTTATCTCTCGGTACGACGCCGAGGTCGCGGACGCGATGTCCGACGAGCTAAAGCGCCAGCGCCGCAACCTCGAGCTGATCGCGAGCGAGAATATCGTCTCCCCCGCCGTTATGGCGGCGATGGGGAGCGTCCTCACGAATAAGTACGCCGAGGGCTATCCCGGGAAACGGTACTACGGCGGATGTGAATACGTCGACGTCGTGGAGAATATCGCGATTGAGCGGGCGAAAAAGCTCTTCGGCGCGAAGTTCGCGAACGTTCAGCCCCATTCCGGCGCACAGGCGAACACCGCCGTCTATTTTGCGCTCTTAGACCCCGGCGATACCGTCCTCGGAATGAGCCTCGCCCACGGCGGACACCTCACCCACGGCTCGCCCGTCAACCTCTCGGGGAAGTATTTTAACTTCGTCTCTTACGGTCTCGACGACGAAACGGGTATGATCAACTATGATACCGTCCAAAAGCTCGCCGAGGAAAATCGCCCGAAGCTCATCGTCGCGGGCGCGAGCGCTTATCCGAGGAAGATCGACTTCGCGCGGCTCGGCGAGATCGCGAAAAGCGTCGGCGCTTATTTAATGGTCGATATGGCACATATCGCGGGGCTTGTCGCGGCGGGCGAACACCTCTCCCCCGTCCCCTACGCGGACGTGGTCACGACGACGACCCATAAGACCCTACGCGGACCGCGCGGCGGTATGATCCTCACGAACGACGAGGAGCTGGCGAAAAAATTCAACAAGGCGGTCTTCCCGGGGACACAGGGCGGTCCGCTCATGCATGTGATCGCGGGGAAGGCGGTCTGCTTCGGCGAGGCGCTGAAGCCCGAATTTAAGGAATACGGGAAACGGATCGTCAAAAACGCCGCCGTCCTCGCGGAGTCGCTTTTGGAGAAGGGCTTTCGCCTCGTGTCGGGCGGGACGGACAACCACTTGATGCTCGTCGATCTCCAACCCTTCGGCGTAACGGGGAAGGAACTCGAAAAGCGCCTCGACGACGTTTATATCACGGTCAACAAGAACGCGATCCCGAACGACCCCCAAAGCCCCTTTATCACGAGCGGCGTAAGGATCGGGACGCCCGCCGTTACCGCGCGCGGTCTCGGCGAGGAGGAAATGAAAATGATCGCCGAATGTATCTATCTTACGGCGAAGGACTTTGAAAACTCGAAGGAAAAGGTCAGAGAGATCGTGACCGGGATCTGTGGGAAGTATCCGCTTTATCAGTAAAGCGGAGCATTTCAAAATAAAAAAGCGGCTCTCGGTCGATACCCCCGAGCCGCGGAATGTGTCAAAATGTCAAAAAGGAGTACTCAATGGCAAAAGCAAATCAGCTTCTGATCAACACACAGGAATCCGTCGCGCCGCTCGGTGTGATCGCGATGGCGGGCGCGGCGGAGCTCGGAAAAAAGATCGACCGCTATCTTCGCGAATGGGCGCAGGAGGGAGGCTTAAGCGCCGACACCTATCTGATCGACGCGGAATGCCCGCGCTTCTCCTCCGGGGACGGAAAGGGACTGATCAAGAAATCCATTCGCGGCGACGATATTTTTATTATCGTCGATGTCGGGAATTACAGCTGTACCTATAAAATGTTCGGGAAGGATAACGCGATGTCCCCCGACGATCACTTTCAGGACTTAAAGCGGATCATTCAGGCGATGAGCGGGAAGGCGCATCGGATCAACGTCATCATGCCGATCCTTTTCGGCGGTCGTCAGCATCGGCGGAACTACCGCGAGTCGCTCGACTGCGCGGTCGCGCTCCAGGAGCTCCAAGCGATGTCGGTCGAGAACGTGATCTGCTTCGACGCCCACGATTCCCGCGTCTGCAACGCGATCCCGCTGATGGGCTTCGATAACGTTATGCCGTCTTATCAGGTCTTAAAGGCGATGTTTCACGTCGTGAGCGACCTCACGATCACGCCCGAGGAATTTATGGTCGTAAGTCCCGACGAGGGCGCGATGAACCGCAATATGTACTACGCCTCGGTCCTCGGGGTAAACCTCGGGATGTTTTATAAGCGGCGCGACTATTCGCGGATCGTCAACGGGCGAAACCCGATCGTCGCCCACGACTATCTCGGGAACTCGGTCGAGGGGAAGGACGTTTTTATCTCGGACGACATCATCTCGTCGGGCGACTCGATGCTCGACATCGGCTATGAGCTTAAAAAGCGGAAGGCGCGGCGGATCATCGCTTACGCGACCTATCCGATCTTTACGAACGGTCTCGCGAAATTTGACCAAGCCTATGAGGAGGGGATCATCGACTATGTATTCGGGACGAACCTCACCTATCGTACCCCCGAGCTTTTACAGCGCGAATGGTTTCACGAGGTCGATATATCGAAGTACATAGCCTATCTCATCGTCGCGCTCAACCACGACGTTTCGATCAGTAGGGTCATCGACCCCCATTCAAAGATCAACCACCTCTTAGAGCAGTACGGCGTTAAGGGCGCGTCGCAGAACTAAGGCAACACCGCGCAATGAACGGCTATGCCTTTGCCGTCCGATTGACAGCCATATTTTCCGCCATATTGCACAAAAATCTTTTGACATACGACAGTATGCCTGCAAGATTTCTGTACAATCTGACAAAAAATCTGACTGCCACTCGAACGACAATCATTTGCGGTGTAGCCCTAAATCCGCCGAACGGCGGACGCCCGAGGGCGAGAACCCTTCACAAAAAGAAAAAACAAAAACGCCAAATCACGACAGACGGCACCGCACGAACGAAACGGATCGCTTGTGCGGTGTCTTTTTTAAAAAAAGGAGGAATTTCCCTATGCCTTTAGCCGACCGTATCCGCCCGAAAACGCTCGACGAGGTCGTCGGACAAGCGCACCTTCTCGCCCCGGGGAAGCCGCTCAGGAGGATCATCGAGAGCGGACAGATCCCGAATATGATCTTTTATGGCTCGTCCGGGATCGGGAAAACGACCGTCGCCAACATCATCGCCGACTCGACGGAGATGAACCTTTATAAGCTTAACGGGACGAGCTGTTCGACTGCGGACATTAAAGAGATCATCGCGGGACGCGGACAATTCGGCTTTGGGAGCGGGACGCTCCTCTATCTCGACGAGATCCAGTATCTCAATAAGCGGCAGCAGCAGAGCCTACTCGAATACATCGAGAACGGGGACATCACGCTCATCGCCTCGACGACGGAAAATCCGTATTTTTATATTTATAACGCGATCCTCTCCCGCTCGACCGTGTTTGAGTTTAAGCCCGTCGGGCGCGACGAGATCCTTCCCGCCGTGCGCCGCGCCTTTCGCTTGGGGCAGGAGAGTAGCCGCCTCGAGATCGTCATAGACGACGGGGTCGCCGAGCATATCGCGATGGGGTGCGGCGGGGACGTCCGTAAGGCGATCAACACCGTCGAGCTTTGTCTCCTCGCGGCGGAGAACGGGAGGGTGACCCTCCCGCTCGCCGAGGAGCTGACCCAAAAGAGCGCGATGAAATACGACCGCGACGGCGATCAGCATTACGATATTCTTTCCGCGTTTCAAAAGTCGATCCGAGGCTCGGACGAGAACGCCGCGCTCCATTACCTCGCGCGGCTGATCGCGGCGAACGACCTCCCCTCGATCTGTCGGCGACTCCTCGTGATCGCGGCGGAGGACGTGGGTCTCGCCTTCCCGAACGCGATCCCGATCGTAAAAGCCTGTGTCGACAGCGCACTCCAGCTCGGCTTCCCCGAGGCGCGGATCCCGCTCGCGGACGCGGTCGTCCTCCTCGCGACCGCGCCCAAGTCAAACAGCGCCTATCTCGCGATCGACCGCGCCCTCGCCGACGTAAAAAGCGGAAACAGCGGGGATTTCCCCCGCCATCTCCAGAACGTGCATTGTGACGGAGAGGGCGCGGCGGTAAAGGGTCAGCATTATCTCTATCCCCACGACTTCCCCAACCATTACGTGAAACAACAGTACCTCCCCGACGCGATCAAGGATAGGGTCTATTATGAATTCGGCGAAAACAAGCTCGAACAGGCGGCGGCGGAGTACCGCCGAAAGATCCTCGCGGCGGAGGAAAAACGGTAATCATCGCCGTCCCTACCCTTCCGTAAAGTCCGTCCCGATCACCTTTTCACACCCCGCGACGGAGTAGAGCCAGCGATCGATATGCCCCGCGCGGACGAAGTACTCAAAGGGCTCGATCTTTCGCGCCCCGCCGCGAAAGCTATCGACAATGATGAGCTTGATCTTCATTTTATCGGGGATCATCGCCTTTATGTAAACGCTTACGGTATCGCCCGGGCGTACCCCGTCGCGAAGCTCCGCGAGACCCGCTAAATTCGGGGTCAGCTCGACGAAGATCCCGTAGCCCTCGACCGAGCGGACGATCCCCGTGACCGTTTCGCCGACCGCGTATTTTTCGGCGTTCTCCTCCCACGTCCCGAGAAGCTCCTTATGCGAGAGCGTGATCTTATCGTCCTCGAGCGAGCGGACGACCGCGCGGATACGCTGACCGACGATAAAGCGGTCGGCGGGGTGAGCGATCCGCGAGACCGAGATCATATCGATCGGGATCAGCGACGGTAGCCCACAGCCCACGTCCACGAACGCGCCGAACTGCTCCATATGCGTGACCCGCGCGGGGATCACGTCCCCGCGGCGGAGCGCGGAGAGATAGCGGGTCTTACATTCCTCCTGAGCCGCCCGCCGCGAGAGGAGCGCGTAGCCGTCGTCGTCCCGCGCCTTCACGACCTTAAAACAGATCGGCTTATTGACGCGCGAGATAAGCGCGATGTCGCGCGTAGACCCCTCCTCGATCCCGAGCGCCCCCTCGCCGCGCGGGATCTTTCCTTTTATAAAGCCGAGATCGACCCATAGGTTATGGCCGCTGTCACAAAGCGTACAGACCGCCTCCGCCGTCAACCCTTGTCTCATCGTCTCCTCGAGGGCGGACATCGAGCCTAACATCGCGGCGTTGTCCGCCGTATCGATCCGCTCCCCCTCCGGCAGGTATCCATTCATGCCTCTACCATTCCTTTCCTTTGAAAGCTCTGATTGCTCTTTCAATCTTATGAATGGCGCGGGGCGGTTATGACAAAAATCAAGACCGCCGGAGACGGCGGTCTTCAGCCTGTCGAAAAAGTCCAGCAAAAGCTGGACTTTTTCGCATTACTGTGGT
>JAMPCH010000084.1 GCA_023666265.1 Roseburia sp. | reverse complement strand
GGAGCGCGTCCGCCCGCGCGAGCCGATCCCCCGCGTCGTCTAAAAGCGCCTCCGCCTCCGCGCGATCGGCGGCGAGCGCCGCCTTCTCCGCCTCGATCTCCTCGGCGAGCTTCCCGTTCTCGAGACTTCCGAAAATGATGAAGAAAAAAAGGAGGATCATGATCACGTCGAGAAGGGATGTAAAATCGAGATTGATCTGTCTTCTTTGTTTCACGGCGACCTCTTATTTAAAAGATTTTTTTGTGATCTCGTCGATCTTATCGATAGCGGTCTCGATCCTTGACTGAAACGGCGCGTGGACGATCTTAAACACGATCGAAAAGATCAGCCCCAAGGCGGTCGTCTCGAGCGCCACGGAAAATTGCTGCTTCAGCGCGGCGGTATCCGGCGAGGAAAAATCCAGCCCCAAAAGCGCGAGAACCGTCCCCAGCATACCGAGCAACGGAAAGATCGAAACGATCACAAGGAATATATTATAAAAAAGGTTTAGCCAGTTAAACGATTTCGTTTTATAATCCGGCTCGTTCTCGGCGCTCATTTGTTTATTGATGTTGTTTGAGAGGATAATGCTGCCGACAAAGGCGGCGAGACAAAATCCAGCGAACCCGACGATAATGTAATTCATCGTTTGACCCTGTCCCAGCTCGATAAACCATTTCGGCATAAAGATCCCCCCAAAAAACTCTTCATTTGTTTTATTATACCATTGATCTTATATTTTGTCAAGCTTCCTCACAAACCGACCCGTTTCCCGCGCCTTCGACCAAGCACGGTCAAAAAATACACAAAAACTCGCTTGCGAATTTCCAAAAATTGTTAAAATTTAATGAAATTTCTCAAAAATCAAAAATTTCTTCTTTTTTTGTGTCACATTTTGCCTTCCTCGATTGTTATATAAGTAGAGGGGTTTATCGACCACGGGAATTTCAACGAAAACGGAAAGGAGGATTTCCCATGAAAGAAAAACTTTAGCGGTGTTTCGCCTATATCTGCTATACTTACTAAAAGGGGTCTTAAAGTATGAAAAAAACAATATCCGCGTCTTTTTTAGCGCTCTCGCTCTTACTGAGCGGGGGTTGCGCCGCCGAACCGGGGAGCGATGTCTCGACGGCTTCCTCCGATCCCGCGTCAAGCGCCTCAAGTTCACAGGACGGTTCGATCGATCGGGAGGAGCTTGTCCTTTACGACGGCGACCGCGTCGTGGACGGCGCCGACTTTGAAATATTCGAGAAATACTTTTACGGCGTGTGGGTGGACGAATCCGGGATCGCGCCGTGTGATCTCGATCTGACTTATTCCGGGAGAACGTTCGATATGGGATTTTACGGTCTTATGGATATTTATACGGATTCCGAACGGGCGTATCGGGCGATAAACGCGGTCGGCGAAACGGATATCTACGTCGTTGATCTCCGTTCGCCCGAGACCCTGTACGAATACAACGAAACGAATCACGGCGGAAGGGAAAGAGCATACCCCGATTTCACCTATACGAGGATAGCCGCCGAGGAAGACGGATCGCTCGGATTTTTCGGCATTTTAAAGCTGATCCTCGCGGATCAGATCCCCGCAGGAGCTCTGACCGGGACGGTTTTACGGACGGACGACGGCTCCGAATGGTGTAATTACGGCGAAAGGCTGACCGTGATCGAAAGAACCGACCGCGAGATCACTCTAAAGGCTTTATGCAGGGTAAAGGGCGAAAATCCGTATGTTTTGGACATCGGCGGCGAGCCGTTACAAAGCAAGGACATTACTTACACGATCTTTTTTGAGGAAGGAGACTGGACGATCGGCAACTGTGAATACGCGTCGGAGTAATACGCGTCCGACCCGGAAACGACCCGTTTCCCGCGCCTTTGACCAAGCATGGTCAAAAAATACACAAAAACTCGCTTATAAATTTCCAAAAATTGTTAAAATTTGACGAAATTTCCCCAAAAACAAAAAAATCCTCATTTTTGGTGTCACCTTTTGCCCCTTTCGATTGTTATATAAGTAGAGGGGTTTTGAAAGGAGGGATAAAAAGCGCAAAAATTACAACGAAACGGAAAGGAGGAGATAAAGCTAATTTTTATTCGCGCAGGCAAAACAACAAAATCGCCCAAAAAGGGCAAGGAAAGGAATAAAACATGAAACTTTTTAAAAAAATCACCGCAATGGTATTAGCGGGAATGTTAGCGCTGAATGGGACAACGGCATTCGCGGAAGGCGCGATCTCAAACGTCGACGTAAATATGAACGAGGAGTACGACGAGGTCTACGCCCACGCGTGTAAAATGCTGCCGAGGCATTTGGATATGTTCGACTACGCGATCGACAACGTGGAAATGTCCAACATCTATCCGATGGTGACGTCCATAGAGGGCGAGGAGATGTATCTTTGCTTCGCGCTCGAAAACGGACAAATGATCGGAGAAATGGTGATCTCGCGACTTTCCACGGGCGAATTGACTACCGCGTTCAGCCTCTGCTCCTTCCCCGCGTTAAACGAGGCGATCGCCAAAGGCGAGCCGATTGGCTTTTACGGCGACGACGGCGCGCTTTATCTGACGAACGGTTATTCCATGACGGAGATCGACCGCGACGTGACCAGTGAATCGAGCCTAGAAGCGGTCGCTCGTCGGAGAGATCAGATCCCTCTTAAAACAATGGAAAGCGAGCCGATCGCTACTGTATTCGGGACTTCTTCCGTAAGCGATCCGCTGTATAAGTGTAAATATGACGTTAAGATCATCAAAAATCCCGACTACTACAAAGGTCACGATGGTATATGCTGGGCGGCTTGCGTGGCAAGCAAGGTTCGTTATGAGGTGGTCAGCTACGCGAATAAGACATTGACCGCAGAGAACGTTTATGACGCGACCGCTGCCGCAAACAACGGCGATGTCGGGAGCGGAAAAGTACGTTATCAGCGCGGACTGGCGGTATATGGGATCACGGCAAACGATAATTCCGGCTCACAGGTTTTTTCTTTTCCGGAATTACACAAAAAGGAAAGTAACGGAAACCTCGTTATCTTTCGGATAAAAAGAGACGGCGCTTCTCACGCGATCCTCTTATCGGGCTATATTATCTATTCCGAATCGGAGGGCGGGGTTTATTATTTCATGGATCCGAATAAAACCAGAATGTACACGGCTGAAATCGACGGCAAGCAGTACAAAACGGGGGAAAATGTCCACTATAAGCCCTCTTCGGATCGTGACTATACTTGGTTTGATTCCATGTACACAAAATAACAAAAGCTAAAGAGGGAGCATAAAATGAAAAAATCAATTTCGCTCTTATTGGCGTTCGTCGCGACGGTCACGATGAGCCTTACCGCCTCGGCGGAAATAACGGAAACGACGGAGGACGAAGAATCCGACCTTTTAGACCTGACGACGTTTAACGCCGAATACTGCGAGTCGCATACCTATCGTCAGCGCACCGGGTTGTACTACACGGTCTTTGAACAGGACGACGATCTCGGCGAGGATTATTTCTTTTCGGAGGAAGAATACCTTCGGATCAAGGCGGGCGAAAACGCGATCATCATGATCGATTACGATCTTTACGACGGTCGTCTTTATTATATTGTGAAAGAACCGGGCTATAGATTTTCGTTTTTGTTCGTTTTTGAAAACGTGAAACGAGAGGTCTCGCCTTATCGCCTCGACGAGCGAAACGTCTTCACGATCAAGGAGGCGATGCTCGACGCAGGGGTCGCGGACAGATCGGAGGAGATCCTTCTCGCGGGCTACATCAATTCCGTTCGAGAGGTAAGCGGCTATAACCTTAAGGGGTATAGGTTTTACCCCTGTCAAAACGGCTGGAACGAGATCGACGGCGAAAAGTACTATGTCAAAAAGGACGGGACGCTCGCGACAAAGTCCGCCACGATCGACGGCGTTCGCTATCGATTCGACGCGGGCGGGCGCTGTCTCGGGACGTACAGCGGCTGGACAAGCTCCGCCAAGGGTCGGCGCTATTGGTACAACGGGAAAATGCTCGCCGATAAGACCTTTAAGGCGAGCGGGGTAAAATACCGCGCGGATAAGGACGGCTATGTTACGCCCGTGGAGTAAAAAGAATAAACACAACGACCCCCGCCGCTCAGACCCGGCGGGGGTCTCGTTATCGGGCGAGCGCACGCCTTCCCAAAAAAAGTAAAAATAAATCCCGCGAAACTCTTGAAAACGTTTTCATTCTGTGCTATACTAGGAAATACCAAATTTAATCAACGGAAAGGCACGGTATCACCATGGACGAGATCAAAGAGATCCGCTCCCTCCATATGGGGGCGGCGAAATGCGCCCTCGACCTCGGCGACGGGAGCGAGCGCGGCGAATATGTCGATCAGGATTATATTTTAAGGAGGCTCGGGCGACCCCACCGCAGTATCAACCTCATGTACTGTTATTACCCGCTCGATAAGGAATGGCCCGCGCGGATCAGCGAGGCGATGAAGGACGCGAACGTCACCTTCGCTTGGGGCTATCCCTACGACGATTACTTCCCCTATCGCGGCGGGCTCGGCGGCTCGACCGAGGGCGAGCCCTTTAGCTGTATGCGCGACGTAAGACGACACGGTCAGGACGTCACCCTCACCCTCACGGTCGACCCGAACGTCTCGGACGAACACCTTGCCGCGATCGCGAACGACCTTCGCCCGTTCGGGCGGCTTCTCCTACGGATCAATCACGAGGCGACGGGGGATTGGTTCTCATTCACCAAGCGGACGAGCTATCAAGGGGTCGCGGATTTTTACGTCCGCTTCCATAACATTTTAAGGGAACACGCCCCGAACGTAAAAACGATCCTTTGCGCGGGGGAATATGACGAAAAGACGGGGAAGATCAAAATGGAGGACGAGTTTCGCGAAGCCTTCCGCGTGACGGACGTCTGGTCGATCGATAAATATATGGCGCTCCATTGGGGCTGGCCCTATGACGTGGCTGAGCCGGGCGGGCGGTCGCACAGCCGAGGCTCGGTCGCCGAGGCGTTTTTGACCGCCAAAAAAAGCTATGAGCGCTTTAAGGAGCTAAACGGCGGGACGGCGAAGCCGATGGTGATGTCGGAGCTTAACGCCGACGGCGACGTGACCGGCGCTTATGAACAGGCGGAGATGATAAAGCGTTTTTGCGACCTGCTCGACGAGGAAAAAGCCGATTGGTTCACCGCCTTTACGTTTTACCAGTTCCGCGATCGCGGGCGGCTCGGCTTAGAGATCGAGGACCCGAATAACCCCGCCGTCGGGATCGAACAGCCCGTCTTAAAGACGTATAAAGAGATCATGAACCGCGAACGCTTCCTCCCCGCGATGACGGTCGGCGAAGCCGTGAGCCTCCCCGTAAAAATGCGCTGGGGCGGCGCGGAGGACGCGGACGGGATCGCGATCCCGCTTAAATTCGAGAAAAACCCCGTATTCTGTGAGGCGGTCTTTGACAGCGAGGAGAACCTTATGCTCGAGCTGAACGGAATGTGGTTTTATAAATCCCCGAGGGCGAAGACGATCGACCTTATGAGCGCGTTTTATGAGAAGCCGCTCGGCGGCGCGACCGAGCTGACGCTTAAAATTTTCGCGCCCCCCGCGAGCGGCGAAAACGACCCCGCTCAGGGCGACGACTGGGACGTGAACTATTACACCGAGCTAAAGGCGCTCCCTAAGCTCCGTATCCGCTACGCGCCGACCGAGCCGTCGAAAGACTGATTTTTTCCCTTTTTGGAAAGGCGCGAAAGCACTCGCCTTCCCTAGGGCGTGTTGACACAATCGCTCAACGCCCGTCTTACAAGCATATTTTCCGTC
>JAMPCH010000083.1 GCA_023666265.1 Roseburia sp. | reverse complement strand
CACGAAAAATCTGCTTGCAATCCGAGCATTTCGGATTGCGTCAACAAGCCCTAGATGAAAGGAAGTATTATCATGAGTGAAATTCGCGACGAAGCGCTTTGGGAAAGCGGAAAAAGAAAGATCGACTGGGTAGAGCGGAATATGCCGCTCCTCAGAAGCTATAAAGCCGAATTTGAGGAGACGAAGCCCTTCGCGGGGCTAAAGATCGCCCTCTCGGTTCATTTAGAGGCAAAGACCGCCTATCTATGTAAGACCCTCGCGGCGGGCGGCGCGGAAATGTACGTAACGGGGAGCAATCCCCTCTCGACCCAGGACGACGTAGCGGCGGCGCTCGTACACGACGGGCTGAACGTATTCGCGTGGTACAACGCGACGGACGAGGAATATCACCGCCATATCTCAAAGGTCATCGAAGCCGCGCCGAACCTCATCATCGACGACGGTGGAGACCTTGTGAACCTCATCCACAGCGAATATCCCGCGCTGATCCCGAACGTGATCGGCGGCTGTGAGGAGACGACGACGGGCATTATCCGCCTGATCTCGATGGATCGGGAGGGGAAGCTCAAATTCCCGATGATGCTGGTAAACGACGCGGATTGTAAGCATCTTTTTGACAACCGCTATGGGACGGGGCAATCCGTATGGGACGGGATCAACCGCACCACGAACCTCATCATCGCGGGGAAAAATGTCGTCGTGGCGGGCTACGGCTGGTGTGGGAAGGGCGTCGCCATGCGCGCGAAGGGGCTCGGCGCAAAGGTCATCGTGACCGAGATCGACCCGATCCGCGCCATGGAGGCGGTCATGGACGGCTTTACCGTCCTTCCGATGATCCGCGCGGCGGAGATCGGCGACTTTTTTGTGACCGTGACCGGCTGTCGCGACGTGATCACCGAGGAAGCCTTTTATAAAATGCGCGACGGGACGATCTGTTGCAACGCGGGACATTTCGACGTAGAGGTAGACGTCGCGGGGCTAAAAAAGATCGCCGTCGAGGCGAAGCCAGCCCGAAACAATATCATGGGCTATACCCTAAAGAACGGGAATACGATCTTTGTGATCGCGGAGGGGCGGCTCGTAAATCTCGCGGCGGGCGACGGTCACCCCGCCGAGATCATGGATATGAGCTTCGCGATCCAAGCGCTCTCGGCGCTCTATCTTGTACAAAATAAGGGAAAGATCGGCTCTATGGTAAACAACGTCCCGAAGGAGATCGACCGCGCGGTCGCGGAACGAAAGCTGAAATTTTGGGGCTTTGAGATCGACCGCCTGACCGAGGTACAGGAAAAATACCTGAACAGCTGGAGCGCGAAATGAGCGGCTTTGACATCGCGGTCGTCGGTGGCGGCGCTTCGGGGCTTACCGCCGCGATCGAGGCGAAGCGCGAAAGCCCCGGGCTAAAGGTCGCCGTAATCGAAAGGCTCTCTCGGGTCGGGAAAAAGCTGCTCGCGACGGGAAACGGGCGCTGTAACTTCACAAACCGTCGGCTCGGCGCGGAGCATTATCAAAAAGCGGCGGATCTCTTACCCGCCGACCCCGTTTTTACCCGCATTATCGATAATTTTAACGCCGAGGCGTATTTTCGCTCGCTCGGCGTATTCGGCGCGGCGGACGGCGAGGGGCGCGTCTATCCCCTCAGCGGCTCCGCCGCCTCGGTTTTGGACGGGCTTCGCTTAGAGGCGGGGCGGCTCGGGATCGAAACGTTCTGCGACCTTCCCGTCGAGAGGATCGTCCCGGGCGAGGCTTTTTCCCTTTATTCGAGGGAAAAGCTTATTACGGCGAAGGCTGTGATCCTCGCGGGCGGAGGCTGTTCACAAAGCGCGCTCGGGAGCGACGGTTCGGTGCTTCGGCTCGCGCGATCGCTCGGGCTTCGCGTGAGCGAGCTTTCGCCCGCGCTCGTCCCGCTAAAGACCGACGCGGCACTCGTTAAAGGGCTAAAAGGCGTCCGCGTCGGGGCGAGCGCGAGCCTCTGTCGGGGAAAGACGCCGATAAAGACCGAGCGCGGCGAGGTACAATTCGGCGATAACACCCTCTCGGGGATCTGTATTTTTGATCTTTCTCTTTCTTTTGTGAAGGGTGTTAAATCGGTGATCGTACTTGACCTCCTCCCCGATCGGGAACGGGCGGAAATTTTCGCGATCCTAAAGTCGCTCCGAAAGACACGCGCCAACGCGCCGTCGGAGGATCTCCTTACGGGGCTTTTTCATAAGCGGATCGGGCTAAAGCTCCTTCGTGACTGTACCGAGCGCGGATCGACAGAGCCCGCGAGCTCTCTCTCGGATCGGGAGCTGGATCAAATCGCGGCGGAGATCAAGTATATGGAATTTCCGATCCTCGGTACAGCGGGCTTTGAGAAATCTCAGGTCACCAAGGGCGGCGTGATCGCCGAGGAGATCAATGACTCTTTAGAGACGAAAAAGATCCCCGGGCTTTACCTTTGCGGCGAAATGCTCGACCTCGCGGGAGAATGCGGCGGGTATAATCTGACCTTCGCGTTCGCGAGCGGCGCGCACACGGGAAGGCGGTGCGCCGAACGACTCTCGCGGGATATTCTCCGCGATCCCGCGAAACGAGGTAGCGGGAACGAAAAGCCGCCGCTCACGCCGCCTTCGCCAAAAAGAAAAAAACAGGAACGGAGAAAAAATCAATGAGCAGAACGGAAACGGTCACTTTAACAAATCTTTGTATGGTCTATCACGGTACGCGGGTTCTCGTACAGGATCGGGTTCGCGAAAACTGGGTCGGCGTCGCCTTCCCGGGCGGTCATGTTGAAAAAGGCGAATCGCTCACCGACGCGGTCATTCGCGAGGTAAGGGAGGAAACGGGGCTGATGATCCGCTCCCCGCGGCTTTGCGGCGTAAAGGACTGGGTACACGAGGACGGCTCTCGCTTTATCGTATTGATGTATAAGACCGATCAATTCGAGGGAACGCTCCGCTCCTCCGACGAGGGCGAGGTCCGCTGGGTCGAAAGGGACGCGCTCTCGACCGAAAAGCTCGCCGTAAATATGGCGGAAGCCTTGCGGCTTTTTGAGGAAGAACAGTTAAGCGAAATGTACTGTTATCAAGAGGACGGGGTATGGAAAAATATTTTAAAATGAGGAGCGACCGATGATCCGACTGAATGAGATCGCGCTTCCGCTCGATTATACCGAGGAGGAGCTGTATCGCGCGGCGGCGAAGGCGGCGTTCATAAAGCGATCTGATATGAACGAAGTCCGGCTTCTTCGGCGTTCGGTCGACGCGCGAAAAAAGAACAACGTCCATTTTAGCGTCTCGGTCGGGATCGAATGTCGAAACGAGCGGGAGATCCTGAAAAAGCTCCCTCCCCATAAGGCTTCGCTTTATTCGGAGGAGGAATATACCCCGCCGATCGGCGTCCCGAGCGGGAAACCGCCCGTTATCGTCGGCTTTGGTCCGGCGGGGATGTTCGCGGCGCTCACCCTAGCACAAAGCGGCTTAAAGCCCGTCGTACTCGAGCGCGGTCAAGACTGCGCCGCGCGGATCGCCTCGATAGAGGCGTTTCGCGCGAGCGGGCTTCTCGACGAGAACAGTAACGTCCAGTTCGGCGAGGGCGGCGCGGGGACTTTTTCCGACGGTAAGCTTACGACCGGGATCCGCGACCCTCGGATCCGTCACATCTTCCGAACGCTCGTAGCCTTCGGCGCGCCCGATGAAATTTTATGGCAGGCGAAGCCGCATATCGGGACGGATCGGCTACGGGACGTTGTCCGAAATCTAAGGAATGAGGTGATCCGCCTCGGCGGGACGATCCTTTTCGGCGCGAAGCTTATCGACCTCGGGATCGCGGACGGAAGGATCACCTCGGCGATCTATGAGCGTTCGGGCGTTTCGGAGGAGATTGAGACCGACCGCCTGATCCTCGCGATCGGTCATAGCGCGCGGGATACCTTTGAGCTTCTCCTTCGCCGAAGGATCGAAATGACGCAAAAGGGCTTCGCCATGGGCGTCAGGATCGAACATCTCCAAAGCGAGATCGATCGATCGCTTTACGGCGCTTTCGCGAACCACCCTGCCCTTCCCGCCGCCGACTATAAATACGCGATCCGCCTCCCGAGCGGACGGTCGGTCTATACGTTTTGTATGTGTCCCGGCGGCTCGGTCGTCGGCGCGGCGTCCGAAGCGGGCGGCGTCGTGACGAACGGTATGAGCCTTTTCGCGCGGGACGGCGATAACGCGAACGCAGCGCTCCTCGTCGGGACAGAGCCGAGCGACTTTAAAAGCGATGACGTCCTCGCGGGGGTAGCCCTCCAGCGAAGGATCGAGCGCGCCGCCTTTCACGCGGGAGGCGGCGGCTACCTCGCGCCTTGTTCGCTGGTGGGCGATTTTATGAACGGTAGGCGTTCGTCGGGCTTCGGCGCGGTAAAACCGACCTATCTCCCCGGAGTGAGTTTCGCTTCCCCCGACGAATACCTCCCGCCGTTTATCTGTGAAGCCCTCCGCGAGGGGATCTCTCTCATCGCGAAGAAGGCGGATTTCTTCCGTGCGGAGGATGCCGTTATGACAGGCGCGGAGACGCGAAGCTCCTCCCCCGTCCGCATTTTACGCGACGAGCGGCTTTGTTCCGTTTCCGTCCGGGGGCTTTATCCCTGCGGCGAGGGCGCGGGCTACGCGGGCGGGATCGTCTCGGCGGCGGTGGACGGGATCAAATGCGCCGAGGCGGCGGCGGAAACGGTCTAATACCCCGAAAGACAACATACGGAAAGGAAGATGAGCATGGCGAAAACCTCCTGTGAACGCTGTACGAACTATGTATATAACGACGAACTCGATGAGTATCAATGCGAGATCGATCTCGACGAGGACGAGATGTACCGCTATTTAAGCGCGGCGGATTATGCCTGTCCCTATTATCGCGACGAGGACGATTACTTCCTAGCACGAAAGCAATGATCCCTCTAAAGGAACATCGAGAAAGCGCGTTCGCACGCCTTCCCAAAAAATAAAATAAATTTTTGTCCCCGAGAGCCGATTTTTTTCGTTCTTTTTTTACAGAAGAGGAAAAAGGAGGGATCGGCATGAACCTAGAGGAGCTTTATCGTACCTATTCGCCCCGGCTCATGAAATACGCGCTATCCATACTGAGAAATTATCACGATGCGGAAGATGCTGTCTCGGAGTGTTTTTTACGCTTGATGAGATCGGAAAAGCGGCTGAACGGCGTCCCACCCGAGCGAAGAAAAGCCTATCTCGCGGCGGTTTTACGAAACGTTTGTTTTACCATGCTAAAAAATCGCGGCTTACTCGAGAGTGAAGCGAAAAGCGAACCCGCCGTCCCCTCGGCAGCGGAGACGGTCGAGCTAAAAACCGACCTCGAACGTGCGCTTGCGCGCTTCGACAAAACGAGCGGGAATGTCTTAAAGCTCCGCTTTTACGGCGAGTATAAGACGAGGGATATTTCCTCGGCGATCGGCTTAAACGAAAATACCGTAAAAATCATTATTTTTCGCGGTAAAAGACAGCTAAAGGAGCTGTTAAGTGAAAAAAGCGCTTGTTAAAAGCGTCTAAAAATTCAGAGAAGGTGTTGAAAACTTCGGTGAAAGTGTTAAAATTTTACGGTATGTCTTGACTTTACGGTTGTAACGTGCTATTCTAATAAGTGAACACAAAGACGTGAAGGGAACGAGACCCAATGATAGTTTTTACGGTCATTTTAGTCATTACGATCGGCATGATCGGGTTCGTCATTACGAAGCTTACCGATGATGCTTCTTTGTTATGCCGCCGTAAAGACTGTGCCTGATCCCGAAACCTCGCGAAACAGGAAAAAGACTTTACCCCCGGCTTAACGCCGGGGTTTTTATACTAGGGTTTGTCTGAAAAATAAAAGTTGCACAAAAAGACAAAATATGATA
>JAMPCH010000082.1 GCA_023666265.1 Roseburia sp. | reverse complement strand
ACGACATATATGCACGTCTATGAAGAAAGAGTCGGCGAGATCGCGGTCGTCGGGATCAAAACAAACGAAGGAACGTGCGAGATCGTGATCAGAAAGGGAGATTAAAGCAATGAAAAAATATAAAGTCAGCGGTACCGCCACGGTCATTTGTGAAATGGAAGTGACGGCGGATAGCCCCGAGGAAGCGATTGAGAAGGCGAACGCCGAGTTCGGCTCGCTAAGTAACTACGCCGGTATGGGCAGCTGTGAGTGTTTGATCGGTGTTGATTCGTCAGAGGATGGACGCTGTATCTATCCCGACAGCGACGTCGTGTTTGACGACGCGGAAGAAGCATAGGAAGAATGTCCGGTGTTCCACGCGAAATATCGCGGCAGAACACCTGTCATAAATAAAAAAAAGAAAGGTAGGAAAACAAATGAAGGAAAAGGAAAAGTCCATCATTCAGATGGCACGAGGGGCGATCGAGGAGCGGATCAACTACGAAATGACGAAAGTGATCGAAAATATCCTCGACGAAAACACAAAGGCGACCGCACCGCGCGAGCTTACGGTCAAGATAAAGCTCACGCCGGACGATAAGCGTGAGACGATCGCGGTCTCGGCGGTCGCCTCGTCCAAGCTCCAGCCGACGAACCCGATCGCGACGGCGCTCTATGTCGGAAAGGATCAGAACGGCGTGACCGGCGCGATCGAGATGACGCCGCAAGTCCCGGGCCAGCTCCTCGCTGACGGCGCGGAACAAGAACCGCCCGCGCGGCTCAAAACGATCCGTATGGCGTAAAAATTGTTTTTAAAATAAAACGAAAGGAATTATGAAAATGGAAAACTCGATTTTAAAGGACGCGATCAGCGAGATTGCAAGGCTTTCGGAACGATCCGTACAGGTGCGCGAGATAGGAGGTAGTCACTACTTATTCAGCGACGATGAATATAAGGAGATCAAGCCCGATCCTCGTCCGCTCCCTTCCGCTTTTTGGTTCAGCAGTCTGGACGGGCTGGTCGGTACGGTGAAGAGCGAGCTTTCGGATATGCTCACGGCGACCCAAAGCGGCGGGACGTTGTATATAACCGTAAAATCTCCGACGCAGGTCGAGGCTTTTACGGGGCTTGACGCGGAGAACCGTCGGGCGACGGTCTATGCCGCCTCGCAGAAGCTACCGAGAAGCTGGAACGGTGAAACGTGGCTCGATCACGAGGAAGCGATGATCGCACTTCAATCGCAATTTGTTCCGAACGAGGGGACGGCGTATCTACTCGACTTTTTGAGTCGTGTCACGGACGAGAACAGCGTGTCCTCGGACGATAACGGCGTGACACAGACGGTACAGGTCAAAAAGGGAATTTCACTCGCGGGACGGGAGCAAGTCAAGCCGATCGTCGCGCTCCGTCCGTATCGGACGTTCCTTGAGATCGAACAACCCGAAAGCGCGTTCCTGATCCGGGTACGTGAGGGGTGTCGGATCGGGATCATCGAGGCGGACGGCGGTATGTGGCAGTTCGCCGCGCGCCGCAGCGTCAAGGAATATCTCGAAAAAGCGTTTGAAAAGGAGATCGGAAACGGCACGATCGTCGTCGGAATGTAAGTAATTTTACGTCGGAAACGGGGGCGCTTGCCCCCGCCGATCCGGCGAAAGGAAGTGATCGATTGAACCGAGAGGAAGCGGAAAAGTTCGGCGAATCCCCCGAGGTGACGGAGGGGTTACTCGCGCTTTTTCAAAAAAACATCGACGAATATACCCGCGAGGATTTTATCGACGGGACGGAGCCTTATGATTATCTGTTATTATACAAAGACGATCTTTTTACCCTCGAGCGAAAGCGCCAAAAGCTCGAAGCCGTCGCGCGAAAAAACGGGGTCAAAAATTTCTCCAAGATCTTTAAAGAGTACTGCGCCGCGAGGGGTCAGGAGGTCGGAAATCTCAACGTCACCGCCTTTCCCGAACAGCCGCTCGCGCTTCGTTGCGGAAACTATCTTTGTGACGGGCGCGGGGTACATTTGGAGGCGGAAACTGTGTGTTCTCACCCGATCCTACCCGTCGCGCGGCTCGTCAATATCGACACGGGTCTCGAGAAGATCAAGGTCGCGTTTCGACGCGAAAAGGGCTGGCGGACGGCGATCTTCGACCGTAAAACGATTTCAACAGCGAACAAAATAACCGACCTCTCCGATCTCGGGATCGCCGTCACCTCGGAGAGCGCGAAGGGTCTTGTCAAATATTTTTCAAAGCTGGAGGAGCTGAACGGCGATCTGATCCCCGAGATCGAGTGTGTTTCGCGGCTCGGCTGGATCGGGGACGGGGATGAGCTTCGCTTTTCGCCCTATGTCGATTCGCTCGTTTTTGACGGCGAGGGCGACTTTCGTAAGGCTTTTGAGAGTATCGGCTGTCGCGGAGATTTTGGGAAGTGGTGCGACCTGATCGACGAGAACGTCCGACATGGGCATATTATTTCGCGGGTCGTTTTCGCCGCGTCGCTCGCGTCGGTTTTAATAAAGCCTTTAGGCGGACTACCCTTTTTTATCCACCTTTGGGGCGAATCGGGGAACGGGAAGACCGTCCTCGCGAGCTGTGCGGCGTCGGTCTGGGCGAACCCCGAGCTCGGGAGCTATATCCAGTCGGTGAGCGGGACCTTTGTCGGGAAGGAGCGGTACGCCTCGTTTTTTAACAACCTCCCCTTTTTTATGGACGAGGCTCAAATTGTCAAGGATCGTAAGGGTTGTGATTCCGAGATCTATATGCTGACCGAGGGCGTGGGTAAAATGCGCGGGAGTAAAACGGGCGGCGTGAGCGTCACGCCGACTTGGAAAAACAGCATCATCATGACGGGAGAAGAGCCGATCTTAACGGCGAATAGCGGGGGCGGCGCGTCGAACCGCGTGATCGAGGTCGAGTGTAAGTCGCCCCTCTTTCGCGACCCAAAGGCGGTATTGAGAGGGGTGATGTCGAACTATGGGTTTTTTGGGAAGGTATTTATCCTAAAATTGACGAAGGAAGGATTTGATCACCCGAAAAAGCTCTATGATGATTTTTATCGCGAACTAACGGACGAGTATGGGATCACACAAAAACAGGCGCTCTCGGCGGCGCTCGTTTTAACGGCGGATCAGCTCGCGACGGAGTGGCTTTTCGCCGATACGCCGAGCCTAACGCCCGCTGAGATCGCGGACTTTTTAAAGACCAAGACCGAGGTCTCGCTTAACCCTCGCGCCTATGAATATGTCTGTGAATTTGTCGCGTCGAATCAAAATAAATTTATGGGAAGCTCCGAGTACAGCGAGGTTTGGGGGATCATGGACGGGGACAGCGTATATATTTTGAAAAACAAGTTTAATCAAATTTGCGACGAGGGCGGTTACAGCGCCCAAAGTCTTTTAAGCTGGCTCTCGGATCGAAGGCTCATTCGGCGGACGGATAAAAAGAATTACAGCGTCCTGAAGCGGATCGGGTCGTCCGTCGTTCGTTGTATCCATATGACGATCAACGACAGCCCGGAGGAGAGCTTTGACGAGATCGAATTGTAAAATATCAGAACAACGTGACGACCGCTTTTCCCCGTAACGACTGTAACGACTGTAACGACCAAAACAACATACCCTCTATAGGGAAAAATATGTTTATGTTTCGTGAAGTAAAAAAAGAAGCCCATAAGATAATTTTAAATTTCGGTCGTTACGGTCGTTACACGATCGCGCAAACGCGCTTGTTATGCAGGCTTGCGGGTGTAACGACCTTCCAAAAAATAAATGTTACGAGGCGTTACGGTCGTTACGAAAGGAAGGAACACTATGCAATTATACGACTATCAGATCGACCTGATCGAGCGTGTCCGCGAGGCGTGGCGGGCGGGGTATCGGCGACCGTGCATCGTCCTCCCCTGTGGTGGCGGAAAGTCAATTATTTGCGCGGATATGGCGCGGCGAACGACCGAGCGCGGAAAGCGCGTCCTCTTCCTCGCTCACCGCCTCGAGCTATGCGAACAGATCGATCGGACGTTTCGCGAATACGGCGCGGATATGGCGCTCTGTGACGTCAAAATGATCCAAGCCGTCACGCGTCACACGGAGCGGATCGCGCCGCCCGCGCTCATCATCACCGACGAAAATCATCATTGCCTCGCGGCGGGGTATCGACGGGTCTACGCGGCGTTCCCCGAGGCGCGGTGCGTGGGCGTGACGGCGACGCCCGTCCGCTTAAACGGCGGGGGTCTCGGCGAGATCAACGACGCTTTGATCGAGGGTCCGTCCGTGCGCGAGCTTTTGGAGAAGGCGCGGCTCTCGCCGTATGACTGCTACGCGCCGAGCGTCGCGGAGCTCTCGGGACTGCGTTCGCGGAACGGGGATTACGTCGCGGAGGACGTCGCGAAGGCGCTCGATCGTCCTAAAATTTACGGCGATGTTGTTCGTTATTATACCAAACTGTCGGGCGGGAAAAAGGCGATCTGTTACTGTGCGACGGTCGATCATTCGAGGGCGATGGCGGAGGCGTTTCGGGCGGCGAATATCTCCGCGATCCACATCGACGGGAATACGCCGAAGGGCGAACGGGACAGCGCGATCCGCGCCTTTCGCGAGGGGAAAATACGGGTACTCTGTAACGTCGATCTGATCTCCGAGGGGTTTGACGTTCCCGACTGTGGAGCTTCGATCCTGCTCCGTCCGACGAAATCGCTCACGCTGTATCTTCAACAGGCGATGCGGTGTATGCGCTATCAGCCCGGGAAACGCGCGGTGATCCTCGACCACGTCGGGAACGTCCACCGCCACGGACTACCCGACCGGGAACGAAGCTGGACGCTTGATCCGAAGCCAAATTCCCAAAAGGAAAAAAACGAAATATTCGTTCGACAATGTACCCGTTGTTTTTACACCCATAAGCCCGCGCCGATCTGTCCGAACTGCGGATTTATCTACGAAAGAAATATTCGCGAACTAAAGGAGGAACAGGCGGCGACGCTCGCGCGGGTCGTCGAGGGGTACGTCGCGGCGGAGGAATGTCGATCGGTCTCGGAGCTGTACGCCTTCGCAAAAAATCACGGCTATAAGCCCGGTTGGGCGTATTATCGGGCGAAACGGATGGGATATTTAAGATAATAATAAATAAAACTAAATATTATAAATAAATACAACAAAGCTAGGCGACAGAGCCGTCTTTAAATTTAAAATACCACAAAATCAAAATTTTGTCAAGGGGGTAAGCGAAAAAATGAACGAAACAAGCCTACAAAACGCGATCCGTCTCGCGCTCTCGGAGTACGGGGTCGTGATCCGTCAAAACACGGGGAACTTCGAGCTGAAGGACGGGCGGTGGGTCAAATGCGGGGTGAAGGGGCTGTCCGATTTACTCTTTGTGGGGCGCGGGCGGGTCGCCTTCATCGAGGTGAAGACCCCGACGGGACGCGCCTCGGCGGAACAACTCGCGTTTCTCGAAAAAATGCGCGAGCTGGGACATTCGGCGGGGATCGCGCATAGCGTCGACGAGGCGCTCAAGATCGCGGGTGTGTAGACCTTCAAAAAAATAAAAAAACGAACAAAGGGGTGATCTTATGACAGGCGATCAGATCGACGCGCTCGCTCGAAGGCGCGAACCGCTCCCCAATCGAGCGGGACTCGCGGCGCGAAAGCTGTACCACGCGCTGACCCTCCTCTATCGCGAATATCGCGCGGGGGTCACCGACGCGCGCACGGCGAAGGTCGAGAAGCGAAAGCTCTTACAGGAATACGAGATCGAGGCGCTTTGGGAGCGGATTTATGAGGACGCGGCGCGTCGAAGGAGAGCGCTCGGGCGGCTGTTGATCTCGGCGAACAAAGAGGGTTGTCCGATCTGTCAAAAAATGGCAAAAGTGATCGACGGGCGGGCGGCGGTATTTGACGAGGAGGGCGACGTATGACCGCGAAGGAATATTT
>JAMPCH010000081.1 GCA_023666265.1 Roseburia sp. | reverse complement strand
ACGGGCGGCGGCGCGGGAAGCCCCGCCGCGGCGCGGTACACGCGCGAGGAACGCGCCGAGCGCGGGATCATCGCCTATCTCTTTCACTCGCCCGACCTCCTCCCCCATATCGAGAAAAAACTGACGGCGGAGGATCTTTCGGACGAATTTTATCGGCGGGTCTGGGATTTTGGCGAAAAAAGGATCAAAGACGGGCTTCCGTTAGAGATTTCGTCAATCGGAGACGAATTTACGGCGGAGGAAGCGGGTAAAATAACGGGGATCTGTCGCGAGGGCGACCGCCGCCCGTATAGTCTCCCCCAGCTCGACGAATACATAGAGGAGCTTCTCCGCCGGAGGGCGAAGAAAAACGAAAAGCCGCCCGCCGCGATGACGGACGAGGAGATGCTCGCTTACGCGGAGGCGCGAAAGCGAAAAAACGAAGAGGGTATCAGAAAAAGTTAAAAGGCTGATCTTAAGAGAAGGCGGTAAAGCGGCACGCCTTCCCAAAAATAAAACAAAACAAAACAAAAAGCCAAAGGTCATTTTTATCGGAAAGGAAGTTTTAAAATGGCGGAACATAAAACGGTTCTCACCGAGCTTTTAGAGCACGGGAAACAGAACGGGAAGATCACGACGAAGGAGATCACCGACGCGCTCGAGACCTGTGACATCGACGCGGAGCAGATCGACAAGCTCTATGACGAGTTTGAGGCGTTTAATATCGACATCGTCGACGACTTTACGGCGGACGAGGATCTCGACACGGCGCTCGATTTCACGGGCGACGACGACCTCGACCTCGCCCTCTCGACCGAGAGCATCGCGATCGACGACCCCGTAAAAATTTATCTCAAGGAGATCGGGCGCGTCCCGCTCCTCACCCCCGAGGAGGAGATCGAGCTCGCCCAGCGTATGTCTCAGGGCGACCCCTACGCCAAAAAGCGCCTCTCGGAGGCGAACCTTCGCCTCGTGGTCAGTATCGCGAAGCGCTACGTCGGGCGGGGCATGCAGTTCCTCGACCTGATACAGGAGGGAAACCTCGGACTGATCAAGGCGGTCGATAAATTCGACTATACAAAGGGCTATAAATTCTCGACCTACGCGACGTGGTGGATCCGCCAGGCGATCACCCGCGCGATCGCCGATCAGGCGCGGACGATCCGTATCCCCGTCCATATGGTCGAGACGATCACAAAGGTAAAGAAGGTCAGCAGCACCCTCCTCCACAAAAACGGGCGCGAGGCGACCCCCGAGGAGATCGCGGAGGAGCTTCGCTTACCGCTCGACCGCGTCCGCGAGATCATCCGTATCTCTCAGGATCCCGTCTCGCTCGAGACCCCGATCGGCGAGGAGGAGGACAGCCACTTAGGCGACTTTATCCCCGACGAGGAAGCGCCCGCGCCCGCCGAGGCGGCGTCGCTCACGCTCTTAAAGGAACAGCTCGACGAGGTCTTAAATACGCTCACCGAGCGGGAGGGGAAGGTTCTCCGCCTCCGCTTTGGGTTAGAGGACGGGAGACAGCGGACGCTCGAGGAGGTCGGGAAGGAGTTTAACGTCACCCGCGAGCGTATCCGCCAGATCGAGGCGAAGGCGCTCAGAAAGCTCCGTCACCCGTCGCGGAGCAAGAAGCTCAAGGACTTTTTGGATTGATCCGTCGGGGATAAAAGCCCGCGAAACGACAAGAGGGGATCGCTTATGAATACGAAGAAAAGGAAAGCCACCCGCGAAGGGGAGAAAGGAACGGCTATGAACGCAACGGAAGAAAAGGGAAGAAAAGAGACCGAGCTTCGCCCCCAGGGGAGTACGGTATTCGCGCTCGACATCGGGACGCGGACGGTCGTCGGGATCATCGGCGAATACATAGACGATAAATTTCGCCTGACGGGCTATGTCAGTGTACCGCATACCAAGCGGGCGATGGTCGACGGTCAAGTCGAGGACATCAAACAGACGGCTAAGATCGTCGCCCAAGTCAAGGACGAGCTCGAACACCGCACCGGGATCAAGCTCGAGCGCGTCTCGATCGCGGCGGCGGGGCGCGCGCTCAAGACCGCGAGGTTAAGCGTCGATTTTGACGTAACGGAGAAGGAGACGATCACCGAGGACGACGTAAAGTCGATGGAGATCGAGGCGGTACAGCGGGCTCAGGCTCAGCTCGACGCGGGACTCAGCCCCGCGAGCAGCACGATCTTTTATTGCGTCGGCTACTCGATCGTGACCTATCGGCTCGACGACTATAAGATGATCAGTCTCGAGGGGCATAAGGGCGACACCGCCCAGGTCGAGCTGATCGCGGCCTTCCTCCCGAGTATCGTCGTCGAGAGCCTTTATACCGTGATGGATCTCAATAAGCTCGAGGTCTCGAGCCTTACCCTCGAGCCGATCGCGGCGATGAACGTCATCGTCCCGCCCGAGATAAGGCTCATCAATATCGCGCTCGTCGACATCGGCGCGGGTACGTCGGATATCGCGATCGTTAAGGACGGGACGGTCTGTGCCTACGCGATGGCGACGACGGCGGGCGACGAGATCACCGAGGAGCTGATCCGTACCTATCTCGTCGACTTTAAGACCGCCGAGACGCTGAAACAGAGCTGTTCGGCGGAGGGGGGCGAGATCGAGTTTCGCGACATCCTCGGCGTGACCCATACCATGAAGGCGAGCGAGATCTATCAAAAGCTCGTCCCGACGGTCGAGGTTCTCGCGGACACGATCTGTACCGCGATCCTCGAGGTGAACGGCGGCTCGCCGGCGGCGGTCTTTCTCGTCGGGGGCGGTAGCCTCATCGAGGGGCTTCCCGCGCTCGTCGCCGAGAAGCTCAAGCTCCCCGAGTCGCGCGTCGCGATCGGGGGCGGCGACTTCCTCAAAAACGTCGACGAACAGGGGGCGCAGCTCGGCGCGGAATTTGTCACCCCGCTCGGGATCGCCGTCACCTCGGGGCTTAGCCAGGGGTACGACTTCTCGGTTATCACGGTGAACGATAAAAAGGTCCGCGCCTTTGACACAAAGCAGTTAAGCGTCTTTGAGGCGCTCCGTCTCGCGGGCTATAAGAGCGCCGACATTATGGGAAGGAGCGGGCTTAACCTCACCTTTACGCTTAACGGGAAGCGGATCACCAAAAAGGGCGGCGGCTTTACCCCGTCGGAGGTTTATGTCAACGAAAAGCCCGCCTCCGTCACCTCTAAGGTCACCCAAGGGGATCGTATCCGCTTTGAGCCCGCCGTCTGCGGCGAGAACGCAGCGGCGCGGCTCGCGGACGAGATCGACTTTACGCGGATCGCGAGCGGGACGGTCACCTTTTGCGGCGAAAAGCGGCGCTTTGGGCTGCGCGCCTATGTAAACGGGGCGGAACAGCCGACCGACTATGACATCCAGCCGCTCGATCAGATCGAGACGACGGGTATCCAGACGCTCGGCGATCTCTTACAGAGCCTCGACATCGAGCTCGACGGGGTACAGTATCTCTTAAACGGCGAGCCGACGGACGAAAACGCCGCCTTATCCGACGGCGACGTGATCGCCTACGCGGGCGAATATGAGGAGGGCGAAGAGACCTCGACCGTCGCGGAGACGTCGGCGGGAGCCGCGCCTTCCCAAAAAGAGGAGGGAGAAAAAGCGGACGGGGAAGCCCCCGCGATCGAGCCGATCGCCGCCGAGGCGAAAGCACCCGAAGCGCAGTCCCCCGCCCCGCCCCCCGCCGCCCCGATCGCCTCGAACGCGATCCCCTTTGACCGCACGGCGGGGAAGCTCCGCCTACTCTTAAACGGCGAGGAGATCGCGATCGACCGTAAGGATAGCCCGCCGATGCTCTTTGACCTTTTAAACCTCCTCGAGCTCGATCTGAGTATGCCGAACCGCGAGCTTATTTTAGAGATCAACGGCGAACCCGCGAATTTCAGCTCGCTGATCCACGAGGGCGACAGCGCGGTGATCCGCGTTGAGGAGAGAATGGCGAAATGAAAAGATCCTTCCGTTTCGCGAGGGCGGCGGCGTGGCTTATGACGGCGGCGCTCCTCGCCTCATGTACGACCCCGATCCCTTATCCCGAGGGCGAGACCCCGACGACCGAGGGAGAGGACGAGGTTGACGACAAAGCCGACGAAGCCGACGAGGCGGAGACCGGGGTGATCCCCGAGACCGTCCTTTTAGAGCCGCTTAGCCGCGACCTCTATTCGCCGAGCGACTACGTCGTCTCCGAGACGGCGTATAGCGAGAGCTATCAGCTCGAATTTAACACCGACGCTTATTCCTATACCGACGGGCTCAGCGGTTATAACGGGACGGGCTTTATCTCGCTCGGGGATAAAGACTTCGCGACGATCCGCGTGACCGTCCCCTCGTCTCAGCATTATAAGCTCGGGGTACGCGTTTGTTCGACCGGGACAAAGCTCGCCGTTATCGTCGGCGGGAGCGCCGAGGTCGAGAGCGCGGACGGGAGCTATACGACCTATAACGGCGAGACGGTCGGGGCGATCTATGTCCGCGAGAGCGTCGCCTTTGACTATTTTTATCTCGACCCGATCTATTTAAAGAAGGGGGAAAATTCCCTCACGCTCCAGGTCCTCTCGGGGATCGCCTATCTCGACGACATCACCCTCGAGAACAGCGCGAGCGTCCCCCCGCTCGCCTACGCGGTCTCGACCTCCTGTGTCTCCAAGAACGCGTCGGAAAAGACCAAGACCGTCAAAAAATATCTCTCGGATATTTACGGGAACCGCGTCCTCACGGGGCAGTATTGTACGACGGGGACGAATACCGAGATCAACGCCGTCTATATGGATACCGGGCGTTACAGCGCGATCCGATTCGGCGACCTCGGGATCTTTACCGAGTATTATGAGGGGAGCGACAAAAACAACGAGGACGAGATCAAGGCGGCGGCGGAATGGTGGAAAAACGGGGGGCTGGTCGGTTACAGCTGGTACTGGTACGCGCCGAGCGAGGAAAGATCGCATTATTACGCCGATCTCACGGATTTTAAGCTCTCGGCGGCGGTGAGCGAGGCGGACGCGGCGACGCTCGACGCCGAGAGCCTCGCGACCTATGAACAGACGGGGCGGATCACCCGCGCCTGTTATAACCTGATCCGCGACATCGACACCGTCGCGGCGCGGCTAAAGCTCCTCGCGGCGGAGGACGTCCCCGTCCTCTTTCGCCCGCTCCCCGAGGCGGGGAACGGCTGGTACTGGTGGGGCGAGGACGCGGAGAGCTATCTTTGGCTCTATAAGCTCGTCTTTACGCGCCTCAACGACTATCACGGTCTCACGAACCTGATCTGGATCTGGAACGGCGAGAGCTATGACTATTACCCGGGCGACGACTACGCCGACCTCGTCGGGATGGACGTTTATACCGACTCGGATATTTCGTCGAACGGGCGTATGCTCGACGCGATCCGCTATACGATCCGCACCAAGCCGACCGCCATGACGGAATGCGGTCGCGTCCCGAACCCCGATCTTTTAAAGCGCGACAACGCGCTCTGGCTCTTTTTCGCGCTTTGGCGCGGCGACTATATCGTCGACCCGGACGGCTTCGCCGTCTATGACCATACCTCGCATGAGGAGCTGGACTACGCCTATAACAACGAGCTTTACGTGACGCTCGACGAGCTGCCGGATTTCGGGCGGTATTATTGAGGCGGGGTCGGTCGGTTTTTTGTTTTTGTTTTGGGAAGGCGTTCTTTCGGGTAGGCTTTCGTTCCTTTTTATAAAAAGATATATTTTAAAATTTGCGGCAGATATTTTGTTCCTTTGGTTAGCCAAAGGGACAATTTTTTGCCGCGATTTTTCAAAATCGCGCTTGTTGGGAAGGAACATAAACATACCCCCTTAACACCCGGGAACAGGGGCTGGGAGTAGTTTAAAGAAATCCGAAGTAACAACGAGAGGAAATGTCTAAAGAACCAAGTCTAAACCGGTTCTATAATGTGGTTTG
>JAMPCH010000080.1 GCA_023666265.1 Roseburia sp. | reverse complement strand
TTAAGGCAACACCGCACAATTACCGCCTGCGGCTTTGCCGTCCGATTGACAGCCATATTTTCCGCCATATTGCACAGATTTTCTTTGAAAGGCGTCAGCCTTCCTGCATAAAATCTGTACAATCTGACGAAAAATCTGACTGCCACTCGAACGACAATAATTGTGCGGTGCAGCCTTAAAATGGGACGAGGACGCGTGGAGCGACTATCTTTATTGGCAAACACAGGATAAAAAAACGCTGAAAAAAGTCAATTCCTTTTTGACCGACATCACGCGCGATCCGTTTGACGGGATCAGGAAACCCGAGCCGTTAAAGTACCGCCAAGGCTATTGGAGCAGGCGGATCGACGAAACAAATCGGATCGTGTACAAGGTCGAAAACGATACCGTCGTGATCGCTTCCGTGAGAGGTCACTACGACGATTAAAAATGCTCTCCGCTTTACGCGGAAAGCATTTCCGTTTTCGTCGAGCGACTACTTCAACTCCCGCCTCCGAAACGCCATTGCCCCGCTCGCCGTCGCCAACAGGAAGATCCCCGCCGAGTACCCCGGGAGGGTCGCGCCCGACGGGAGGTCGCCCGCCTCGACCCGAACGAGCTGGTCGCCGGGGAGGATGTCATCGAGCGTTTTAAAGACCTCCCGGATCGCGCCCGTCACATAAAACGGGTTTTTCTCCAAGATCGTCTCGACCCGCGGCTCGCCGTCCGCGCCGATCTCGTCGGGATAGGCGATCGTCGTCGGCGCGAGATATTCCGGCTCGGCGAGCGCCCCGTGGATCGACGCGCCCGAGACCGTCAGCGCCAGAAGTAGCCCGATCGCGCATACGACCCCGACCGAGCGGCTTCGGACCAGCATACCGATCAGGACGAGGAGCGCCGTCACCGCCGCCAGCGCGATCAGCGCGACCGAGACACGAAACAGGATCGCGCTCCACTCGCTCTCGCGCGTAAAGCCCCGCGCGAGACCGACCGCGAGCCGAACAGGGAAGTCCGCCGCGAACAGCATCGCCCCCGCCGCCAAGCAGAGGATCAGGTTCGAGAGATAGAGCGTTCCCCGCGTATGACCGACGACGAGCTTATTCCGAAAGCCGCCCTCCGCCTGTTCCTCCCCGAGGAAGCGCCCCGTAAAGATCGCGAGAAACAGCCCGACATTCATCACGCCGTTAAAGAGCTGTAATTCGAGCGGTATGGTCTCCTGACGAAAGGGCATCCCCAAAAGGAGAAAGTCCGAACACATATCGAGGAGAGCGGTCGCGAGGAGAAGCGCCATACAGAGCCAAAGGAGCTTCCCCCGAAGCATCCTCCGAAAGCCCGCGCGTAACAGTCTCGTCATTTCAGATCACTCCTTTGAAAGGCGGCGACCCCGATCACGACCGCCGCCGCAAAAATTCCGCCCGAACAGAGAAGGAGCAAGCCCCCGTGGGCGCGGTCGACCTCCTCGTCGTTCGACGTCATCTGGATCATCGCTCCGCTCGGGAGAACGTCGTAAACGACCTCGAGGATCCTTCGGGGCGTTCCCGTGAGATAATACGGGTTCGCCTCCTTTGTCTCGTTATCGTACTGAAGGTTCCCTTCCTCGTCGATAAAGACCATACCCTGATAATATTCCGGCTCGGCGAGCCGCCCCTCGGCGAACATCGCGGCGAGTAAAAGCCCGAGCGCGAGGAGCGTCGCCGCGACGACCGACGCGGAGCGGTTCTTGATCAAAAGGGCGACGAGGACAAAGACCGCGACCGCCGCGAGGAGCGCCACGTTCTCGACCAGTAGGCGAAAGGCGAGCTCGCCCGCCGTCCGACGATAGGACTGACCGAGGATAAGCCCCGTCCCGATCAGGGAGATCAGGAAGGAAAGCTCCGTCAGCACGACCGCCGCGATCCCGACGACGAGGTTTGAGAAAAAGACCGCCGCGCGGCTTCGCCCGACGATAAGCTTGTTTCGGATCGTCCCGTCGGAGTGATCCGTCCCGATAAAATAGGCGAGGAAGATCGCGCCGAGAAGCATGATCTCCGGCGCGACCCCGAGCAGCTTGCTGTCGAGCAGCCCGTTATACGCCGAATCGGCGTATAACACGCCTTCACCGAAATGAAACAGGATCAATATCCAAAAAAAGCGGCTCTTAAAAAGGCGCGAAAAGTCCGCCCGAAGACAGTTAAGCATATTCCCCGCCCCCTACTAAATTGATGAAATAGCTCTCCAAGCTCTCGTCCCGCTCGGTAAGCGACAGGATCGAACAGCCCTCGGCGGAGAGCGCGTCCGAGAGCTTTGTCACATTCACGGCGGCGAAAATATCCGCGTGACGGTCGTCGAGGACGCTGTATTCCGTCCCCATTCGGTCGAGGACGCGGGCGAGCGCCTTTATGTCGGTGACCTCGGCGCGGGTACACTTACGACAGGAGCGCTCGAGCTCCTCGGCGCTGATCTCCTTGACCATACGCCCGCCGTCGATAAAGCCGTAGTGGGTCGCGAGCCGCGACAGCTCGTCGAGGATATGGCTCGAGATGAGGACGGTGATCCCCCGCTCGCGGTTAAGCTTTAGGATCAGCTCGCGAATTTCAATAATTCCCTGCGGGTCTAGACCGTTGATCGGCTCGTCGAGGACGAGGAAATCGGGGTTGCCCGCGAGCGCGACCGCGATCCCGAGCCGCTGGCGCATCCCGAGCGAAAAATCCTTCGCCTTTTTCTTCCCCGTGTTCGCCAGCCCGACGAGCGCGAGAAGCTCCGCGATCCCCTTAAACGAGGGTAGCCCGAGAACGCGGTACTGCTCCTTTAGGTTATCCTCCGCCGTCATATTGAGATAGATCGAGGGCGTTTCGACGACCGCGCCCATGCGCCGCCGCGACTTCTCGATCCCGCTCTCGCCGCTCCTTCGCCCATAGATCGCGTACTCGCCCGACGTGACCGACTGTAACCCGCAGATCACGCGGATCAGGGTCGTTTTCCCCGCGCCGTTTCGCCCGACAAAGCCGTAGATCGCCCCCTTCGGGACGCGCATCGTCAGATCGTCGAGCGCCGTAAAGCCCCGATACCGCTTCGTGAGCGCGTTTACCTCTAAAACGTATTCCATAAAGATCGTCCTTTCTTTTCTTTTTTTGGGAAGGCGTGCGGGCGCGCCGCTTTTTGCGCCTGCCCTAAAAAATCGGCAAGAGGAAAGCCCGCCCGTTTTTCCGTTCCAAAGGGAAGGATACCACGGGCGGGTTAAGAAAGCGGTTAAGAAAACCGTAAAGAAACGGTTAAGATTTTTCGGAAGGCTCGGAAACGGGATCGTCGCGCAACTTAAAGCCGATCCCCCAGACCGTCTCGATATAGTCCCGCCCGCCGCTCTCGCGGAGCTTTTTCCTTAAGTTGCTGATATGGATCTTTAGCGAGCTCTCGACACAGTCGGGGGTCTCGAGGCTGATCCGATCGAGGATCGCGGACTTTGGGATCACGCGCGAGGGGTTATATAAAAGGAGCTTTAGGATCGCGTACTCGGTCTTTGTGAGCCTGACGGCGTTCCCCGCGACCGTGACCGCGCGGGTCTCGGGGTCGAGCGCGAGCTCCCCGTGGCTTAGGATCGGCGCGGTCGGCGGCGCTTCGCGAAGGCGAAGCTTGATCCGCGCGACAAGCTCCGCCGTATGAAACGGCTTTGTGACATAGTCCGCCGCGCCGCTCAAAAGGAGCGCGGCTTTTTCGTCCGCGTCGGTCTTGGCGCTCACGACGATGACGGGGACGCCTCGGATCGCGGGGAGGAGCGCTTCGCCGCTCAGCCCCGGGAGCATCAGGTCGAGGAGGATCAGGTCGGGGCGCTCGCGCTCCAAGAGAAGGAGCGCCTCCGTCCCCGAATAGGCGCGGCGGACGGCGTAGCCCTCGCGGGTCAAGACCTCCTCGACCATATTCCCGATCGAGACGTCGTCGTCGATCACCAGTATTTTTTCCATAAAACCGCCTCATCTTCCTTCGCTTGATCCGCTTTCACCATCTCTTTCAGCTCCTCGATCGCCTTTTGTACCTCCTCCATGGTGGCGCAATGCTCGAATTTATCCGCGATCAGCCGAATGAGAAGGTTCTTTTGTTTTTTCGTCATAGCCGCCCCTCCTTTAACCAAATCATACCGCAAATCCCGGGAAAAGTCAATCTCTTTTTTCTTTTTTGGGGAAGGAGCGGGGGTGGGGGTCTTTTTCCGCCTTCCCTAGCTTGGTGGCGCGAACTTGAACCCGCCGCAAACAGAAACACCTTGTCGGTTTCGTTGCATCGTCTTGTCCTCACTCGCAAAAACGCTAAAATTTGTTCTTTGCGGGCGAAGCGTTTTGCCGGATCGGATTTTCGTCAGGTCGAGGAAAAAACGCAGGCAATATGCCTATATTGGCGAGGCTTTTGACGAAGAGCGGGCGGAAATCCGACCGGCAAAACCGGGTTCAAGTCCGCGCCTCCAAGCTAAACCTTGACAACCGTTTTCGCTTATGATATACTTATTTTAAAAAGTTTACATAAGAGGTCGCCATGAAAAAATTCGTCCACGCCGCCGAACGCGCGGTCAAGGTCTTATATAAGATCCTTCCCTTTTTTCTCGGGATATACTGCTACTACCCCGTATTCCGGACGCAGGGCGAGCGGATCTATCCCTTCCTCGACGCGATCTACGCCTCGCTGAAGCTTTACTCGGGCGTGACCGAGAGCGGCGTCCCCGTCGGGGCGCTCTTACAGCTCGCGCGGTTTATGGCGCTCGTCGCGACGCTGAGCATCCTTATTGGCGCGTTACAAAAAATGAACGATCTCGTGAACCGCCTAAAGCTCTTAAGCGGCGGCGCGACGGTCGTCTACGGGGATTCGCCCTTCGCCGACCGCGTCTACGCCGATCTCGCGAAGCGTTCGCGCATACGCGGCGAGGATAAGCCGATCCCGAACGCCGCGCGGTATCTGATCATGTATTCCTCCGACGAAAGCTCCCTCGGCTTTTACGGGAAAAATCACGAAACGCTCAAGGGGAAGCGGGTCTATCTCATGCTCGACAGCGTCTCGCCCCAAAACGTCGACGACCCGCTCATCACGGTCTTTAGCCCCGCCGAGAACTGTGCGCGGCAATACTGGCGGGCGTATCCGCCCGATCGGAGCGAAAGGATCGCCCTGATCGGCTTTGGGAACGTCGGGAAAAAGCTCCTCCTCTACGGCTTACAGCTCAACATCCTCGACCCCGTCGGGGGCTTTAAATACCATATTTACGGCGACGGGGCGGACTTTCGGCGGGTATATACCGAGCTCGATCAGATGTCGCCCGACGAGATCGTCTTTTACGACGGCGGCGTGACCGACTTCTCCGCGCTCGCGGACTATGATCGGGTCATCCTCGCCGACGGCGGGGAAGAAAATCTCTCCGTTTTGAGTAAGCTTTTCGCCGCCGCGCCGATCGGGCGGGTCTATGTCTATACGCCGAGCGGCGATATTGTGACGGAGCTTTTTGGGCGGGAGCGGGTGACCTGCTTTGGGACGGCGGACGAGACCGCCTCGGCGGATATGATCTTAAACGAACGCCTTCTCGAATCGGCGAAGGCGCAACACGAGGCGTATCGGGAGAAATACGGCGGCGAGCCGTGGGAGCGGCTCTCCGCCTTTCGGCGGTATTCCAACATCAGCTCGGCGGACTATGCGCCCGTGATCGAGCGCCTAGCGGCGAAGGGCGTACCGCCCGAGACGATCGCCGAGCTCGAGCATATCCGCTGGTGTCGCTATCATTATCTCAACAACTGGAGATACGGCGAAACGACGGATACGGCGAGACGCGTCCATAACTGTCTGATCCCCTTCGCCGACCTCAGCGCCGAGGAGAAGGCGAAGGACGTCGAGGCGATCAAAAACCGGCGTAAAGGATAAGAACTTGTCCTCATAGGATCGGCGCACGTCCTTTCGCCGAAATCCTTGACAAATCCGCTCGTTTTATGGTAAAATAAATTATCAGTCAACAAGAGAGGAGAAACGCCATGCCACTCACCAACGCGCAGAAAAAGGAACGCTCGAGCTTTTTAGAGGAGAACCTTATCATCACGGAATGTTCTCAGAGAAAGCCCTATGTGTTCGTAAGCTACGCGAGCGATAACTGGGAGGCGGTCTTTAAGACGGCTGTCGTACCCCTACAAAGGGAATACGGGCTTTGTACCTACGCGGATAAGGCTTTTGAGACGGTGAACGATAAATGGATCGTCCCGATGCTTCGGAATATTCGCGGGGCGGACGTCGTGATCGCCTTCGTGAGCCAGCGCTATATCGAGAGCTACGCCTGCTTCCTCGAGCTCCTCACCGCCGTGAACAATAAAAAACAGATCATTTTTGTCTCGCTCGAGGAGGAGCTTCGCCTCGGGAACACGACCGACCAGCCCGCGATCGAGCGCGGGGCGAAAAACGAGATATTAAACCAAGGCTCTAACCTCGCCACCAACACGAATAACGCCTCAAACGACGTCATGAGGGCGATGAAATCGGCTTATACGAGTATCTCGACCCTCCTCGAACAGGACGCGCTCTCGAAATACGATATTTCCGACGCGTTCATCAACTTCTTTCGCGACGCGTCGATCAATCGAAAGTCGATCCACGACCTCGGCGCGGTGAAAGCGACGATCGAATCGGTCAGCGCCGCCGTCTTTGACCCCGAAATGAGGGAGAACGCCTCAAAAGCCGCGAACGCGGCTACTTCGCCCCCTCCGCCCCCTCCGCCGACC
>JAMPCH010000007.1 GCA_023666265.1 Roseburia sp. | reverse complement strand
GTCCCGACGGCGAGCCCGGTGAGCTCCGCCGCGCGGCGGTTCACCTCGCCCGTGATCTCGGGGCTCTCATAGACCATCGGTAAGAGTGCCTTATCGATCCCGAGCTTATCGAGTACCTCGTCCGACCAGCGGCGATTTGGGATGTCGAGGAGCTGCATCCCCGACGCGTCGCTGACCTCGGTCGCGTATTCGCCCGTCAGCATAAAGCGGATATAATCCTTTGGGAGGAGGATATGACGGCATTTTTCGTAATTCTCCGGCTCGTTGTTTTTGACCCAAAGGATCTTCGCGGCGGTAAAGCCCGTGATCGCGGGGTTCGCGGTGATGTCGATCAGGCGCTGTGCGCCGACCTTCTCCGTGATCTCGGCGACCTCCTTTTCGGTGCGCTGGTCACACCAGATGATACTCTTACGGATCACCTTATTCTCCGCGTCGAGCATGACCAGTCCATGCATCTGACCCGACAGCCCGATCCCCTTGATCTCGGAGGCGGGAACGCCGCTCTCCTCGATCACGTCGCCGATCCCGTTCACGACCGCGCTCCACCAGTCGGCGGGGTCTTGTTCGGCGTAGCCGTTTTTTGGCGTATAAAGCGGGTATTCATAGGTCGCCGAGGCGACGGGCGAGCCGTCCTCGGCGAAAAGGACGGTCTTAGTCCCCGACGTACCGATGTCTACCCCTAAAAGATAAGCCATATGGTTACCAACCCTTTCCTAGATTTTCTTATTTTATTATAGTATGTAAAAGCCGTTTTGTCAAGATTTCCCGAGGGGGATATATCGCTTTATTTTTTGTGAAGGGTTCTCCCGGGAGAACCCTTCACAAAAAACAAGTCAACACCGCTCAATTATCGCCTACGGCTTTGCCGTCCGATTGACAGCCATCTTTTCCGCCATATCGCACAGAATTTTTATTGAAAGGCACAAAGCCTTCCCGCAAAAAATTCTGCACAATCTGACGAAAAATCTGACTGCCACTCGAACGACAATAATTGTGCGGTGTAGCCTTAAAAAACTTTTTTCCCGGGTCGGCGCTCGTTTATCTTGACTATCTCAAAAAAAAGTGTATAATAATAAGTAGGAAAAACTTGTCAAGGCGGAGACGTCGGAGGACGGAAACGTCGGAAAGGAAGGTCTATTATGGCAAAAATGCGTGTCGGAATTTTAACGAGCGGCGGCGACTGCCCCGGGCTTAACGCGACGATCCGAGGGGCGGCGAAGGCGTGCTACCAGCTCTTCGGTGAGGATAAGGTCGAGATCATCGGCGTCCAGGACGGTTATCACGGGCTGATCCACGGCGAATGTCAAAAGATGAAGCCCGGCGATTTCTCGGGGATCCTCACCCGAGGGGGGACGATCCTCGGGACAAAGCGTACCCCCTATAAAATGATGCAGATCATCGAGGACGATAAGATCGATAAGGTCGCCGAGATGAAACAAACCTATAAGGATCAAAAGCTCGACTGTCTCTTGACGCTCGGCGGGAACGGGACGCATAAGACCGCGAACCTCCTCTCGGAGGAGGGGCTCAATATCATCGGGCTTCCCAAGACGATCGATAACGACATTTGGGGGACGGACGTGACCTTCGGCTTTCATACGGCGGTCGACATCGCGACCGACGTGATCGACCGTATCCATACGACCGCCGACTCTCACAGCCGGATCATGGTCATCGAGATCATGGGGAATAAGGCGGGCTGGCTCACGCTTTACGCGGGGATCGCCGGCGGCGCGGACATCGTCCTGATCCCCGAGATCCCGTATAAGACCAAAAAGGTCGTCGAGGCGGTCAAGGCGCGCGCCGAGGCGGGGAAGAGCTTCTCGATCATCGCCGTCGCCGAGGGCGCGATGAGCGCCGAGGAGGCGGAGATGAAAAAGAAGGAGCGGATGAAGCTCCGCGCCGAGGCGGGCTATACGACCGTCACGAGCCGCATCGCGCGGGAGATCCAAGAGGCGACGGGTCTCGAGACGCGTACCGTCGTCCCGGGGCATATGCTCCGCGGGGGAAGCCCGAGCGCCTATGACCGCGTCCTCGCGACGCGCTTCGGCGTTCGCGCCGCCCAGCTCATCAAGGATGGGAAGTTCGGCTATACCGTCGCCCAGATCGGGAGCGCCGTCACCGAGAATAAGCTCTCGGACGTGGCGATGAAGACGAAATTCGTCCCCGCCGACGATAAGCTCGTCGTCGCGGGGAAGGACATCGGCGTCTCCTTCGGGGACTGAGCCTTTTAACGGTAAAGCACAAGCATTTTATCGGCGCGATCCGATCGGGTCGCGCCGAACGTATGAAACAACGAAAGGACGGGCGAAAACATGAGAACGATCGACCTGAGCGGCGCTTGGCGGCTAAAGCTCGAGAAGGAGGCGGACGCGGCGGCGCTCCCGCCCAAAAGCTATCCCGATACGATCCGCCTCCCCGATACCCTCTCTCACGCGCGGAAAGCGCCGAGGAACGCCGACCGCGCGGCGGGGTATCTGACCGACCGCTATTCCTATGAGGGGTACGCGTGGTTCGCGCGGGAATTTACCCTCGCGGGCGAGGACGCGGCGCTCGACGCGTTTTTAACGCTCGAGCGGACAAGGATGACCGTCGTTTATCTCGACGGCGTAAGGGTCGGCGAGGGGGACAGCCTCGCGACCCCCCACCGCTTCGCGCTCCCCGCGCTCACGGCGGGGGTACATACCCTCGCGATCAGGGTCGCGAACGTCGGCTATCCGACGGGCGGCGGTCATCTCACCTCGCCCGATACCCAGACGAACTGGCTCGGGATCACGGGTGCGATCCGCCTCGAGCTTCGCCCGAGGGTACGCGCCGAGGGGATCGCGATCTTTCCCGACGCGGAGAAAAACCTCCTCCGCCTTCGCCTGACGGCGACGGGCGCGGGGACGCTCTCCGTCTTTGTACAGGGGTACGCCGTCCGCTCCTTCGCGGTCACGGAGGGGGAAAACGAGCCGATCTATGACCCCGGCGCGCCGCTCCCGTTATGGGACGAATTTTCGCCGAACGTCCTTTCGCTTACGGTACGGATGAACGGGGAGGAGCAGTCGATCCCCTTCGGGCTCAGGAAGCTCGAGACGCGCGGGCTGAAGCTCTATATCAACGGGAACGAGACGTTCCTTCGCGGGAAGCACGACGGGATGGTCTTCCCGCTCACGGGCTATGCCCCGACCGACCCCGCCGAGTGGGAGCGGGTCTTCGCGATCGCGAAGGAATACGGGATCAACCACTATCGCTTTCATACCTGTTGTCCGCCCGAGGCGGCGTTTATCGCGGCGGATCGGCTCGGGATCTATCTCGAGCCCGAGCTTCCCTTTTGGGGGACGATCCCCGACGAGCCGAACGACGAACAGCGCTATCTCGTCGCCGAGGGCTTTCGGATGATCGCCGAATACGGGAACCACCCCTCTTTCGTGATGCTCTCGCTCGGGAACGAGCTTTGGGGGAATAAGGACGCGATGAATACGATCCTACGCGATTACCGCGCCCTCGATCCGCGCCGCCTTTATTCCGACGGGTCGAATAACTTCCAGTTTTATCCCGATACGCTCGCCGAGGCGGACTTTTTGAGCGGGGTACGTCTCTCGCGCGAGCGGCTTTATCGCGGCTCTTACGCGATGTGTGACGCGCCGCTCGGTCATATCCAGACCGACCGCCCAAACTCCGTCCACAACTACGACGGGATCATCCGCCCGGCGAAAACCGAGGAGAGCGCCTCGGGCGGGGGAAAGATCCTGATCCAGTACGGGACGGGGGTAAAGGAGGTCGAGGCGGACGGCTCGGCGGGGCTTGTCCCCGACGTACCCGTGATCTCTCACGAGATCGGTCAATACGAGACCTATCCCGATTATCGCGAGCTCTCGCATTATACCGGCTCGATCCGCGCGGAGAATATCGCGCTCTATAAGGAAAAAGCGGAGGCGCGGGGCTTACTCCCGCTCGCGGATCGGTTTTTCCGCGCGTCCGGGGCGCTCGCGGTACAGTGTTATAAGGCGGAGCTCGAGACCGCGCTTCGCTCCGAGAATTTATCGGGCTTTCAGCTCCTCGACCTTCAGGATTTCCCCGGTCAGGGGACGGCGCTCGTCGGGGTACTTAATTCCCTTATGGAGAGTAAGGGGCTGATCTCGGCGGAGGACTGGCGCTGTTTTTGCGATAAAACAGCGGTACTCGCCGAGTTTCAAAAATTCGTCTTTGACGCGGGGGAAAAAGTCTCCTTCGGGATCGCGCTCTTTAATACCGACCCCGCCTTTAACGCCGAGACGGTCGCTTGGGCGGTCGAGGCGGCGGGGGAGAGGGTCGCCGACGGGGTCGTCCCGATCGTCGGCGAGGGGCGCGTCCGCCGTCTCGGAGAGATCACGCCGACCCTCCCCGAGATAGGGAAGCCCGTAAAATATACCCTTCGCTTAACGGTCGAGGGGACGGAGTATTATAACACCTATCGGTTTATCGCTTATCCGCCGCTAAAGGTCGAGATCGATCGGGGCGGGATCGCGACCGAGGACGGGCGGGTATCCTTCGCCTTTGATCTTGAGAAGGCGATCGCCGCCCAAAAGCGCGGGGAGCGGGTCGTTTATGTCCCGTCCGCCGAGGGGAAGCTCGAGGGCGCGTATTGCACCGATTTTTGGTGTTATCCGATGTTTCGCTCGATCTCGGAGTCGATGGATCGCCCGCTCCCGACGGGGACGATGGGCTGTCTCATCGACCCGAATGACCCCGCGCTCGCGGAGTTTCCGACCGAGACCCATACGACCCCCGAATGGTATGAGATCGTCACCCACAGTCATTCGGAGGAGCTGACGGAGAAGGATCGCGCGATCGTCCGCGTCATCGATAACCCCGACCGCGCGAAGGACTACGCCCTCCTCTATGAGAAGGACACCGAGGCGGGGAAGCTCCTCGCCTGTACCGCCCGCTTATGGGAGGCGGCGGACGACCCGGCGGCGCGCCGCCTCGCGTACAGTCTCGCGAGGTATCTGATCAGGTCGTGAGCTTGATCGCCTGTCAAAAAAGAGAGGAGGGGAGCGCGTGAAACGGATCACGCTGGGCATCTTAGCGCACGTCGACGCGGGGAAGACCACGCTCACCGAGGCGCTTTTATACGGCGCGGGCGAGCTTCGTCGGCTCGGGCGGGTCGATCACCGCGACGCCTTCCTCGATACCCATTCGCTTGAGCGAAGCCGAGGGATCACGATCTTCTCAAAACAGGCGATCCTTCGCGCGGGGGAGGCGGAGATCACGCTCCTCGATACGCCCGGTCATACCGACTTCTCGGCGGAGACCGAGCGGGTATTGAGCGTCTTGGATTACGCGATCCTCCTCGTCGGGGCGACGGACGGGGTACAAAACCATACCGAGACGCTTTGGGAGCTCCTCGAGCGCTATCATATCCCCGTATTTATATTTGTGAACAAAACGGATCTCGCGTGGCGGGGGAAGGACGCGCTCCTCGGCGAGCTTCGCGGGCGGTTCGGCGGCGGGGTCGTCGATCTCTCCGAGGCGGATATGCCGCTTCGCGGCGCGGCGGGCGAGGCGGCGGCGCTATCCTCCGAGGCTTTAATGGAGCTTTTTTTGGAGAAGGGGGCGCTCACCGCGCCCGATCTCGCGGCGGCGATCCGACGGCGGGAAATTTTCCCCTGTTTTTTCGGCTCGGCGCTGAAGCTCGACGGGACGGCGAAGCTTCTCGCCGCGCTCGGCGAATATACCCTCGCGCCCGAGTACGGCGAGGATTTCGCCGCGCGGGTCTTTAAGATCGGCGAGGACGAAAAGGGAAACCGCCTCACCCACCTAAAGGTCACGGGCGGGACGCTGCGCGTCAGGATGCCGATCGGCGAGGGCGAGAGCGCCGAAAAGATCGGCGCGATCCGCCTCTATTCGGGGAGCCGCTTTAAGACGGCGGAGGAGGTCTCCGCCGGGACGGTCTGCGCCGTCACGGGACTGACGAAGACCTACGCGGGGGAGGGACTCGGGGCGGCGGCGGACGCGCCGCTCCCGCTCCTCGAGCCGCTTTTCAGCTATCGGGTCGAGCTACCGCCCGGGACGGACGCTTTTACGGCGCTGGCGATGCTTCGGCGGCTCGAAGAGGAGGATCCCGCGCTCCGCGTTCTTTGGAACGAACGCCTTCGCGAGATCAGGATAAGCCTTATGGGCGAGATACAGACCGAAATTTTAAAAAGCGTGATCCTCGAGCGCTTCGGGGTCGAGGTGGATTTCGGCGAAGGGGCGGTCGCGTACCGCGAGACGGTCGCCGCCCCCGTCGTCGGCTCGGGGCATTATGAGCCGCTCCGTCATTACGCGGAGGTCAGGCTCTTGATCGAGCCGGGCGAGCGCGGGAGCGGTATCCGCTATGCCTCGGAGTGTCGCGAGGACAAGCTCGACCGTAACTATCAGCGACAAATTTTATCCGCGCTCGCGGATAAGGCGCATGTCGGCGTTTTGACGGGTTCGCCGCTCACCGACGTAAAGATCACCCTCCTCGTCGGGCGGGCGCACGTCAAGCATACCGAGGGCGGCGACTTTCGCAAGGCGGCGCTTCGCGCGGTACGTCAGGGGCTTCGCCGCGCGGAGAACGTATTGTTAGAGCCTTGGTATCGCTTTCGCCTCCTCCTCCCCGCCTCGTCGGCGGGGCGGGCGATGACCGACCTAAAGCGAATGGGCGCGGAGTTTAGCCAGCCGAGCGGCGGCGAAGAGATGACCCTCGAGGGGGTCGCCCCGGCGGCGGAGCTCAGCGGCTATCCCTCGGAGCTTAACGCCTATACAAAGGGGCGGGGGCGGCTCTTTCTCTTCCCCGACGGCGACCGCCCCGCCCGCGACCCCGAGGGGGTCATCGAGCGGATCGGCTACGACTGTGACGCCGACACGGAGAATCCCGCCGACTCGATCTTCTGTTCTCACGGGGCGGGTCACGTCGTGAAGTGGGACGAGGTCGAGTCTTACCTTCATACGCTCGTCGAGGAGGAGCGGGAGGAGGTCGCCCCCGCGCCGACCAAAAACGAGTTTCGCGAACGCGCCGCGACGGATAAAGAGCTGATCGCGATCTTTGAGCGGACGTATGGGAAGATCAGGCGCGACGAGCGGAGCGCCGTTCGGCGCGGGGACGAAAAGCGCGAGCCGAAGCCGTACCGCGCGGCGGCGCTCCCCGAGGGACCGGAATATCTCCTCGTCGACGGATATAATATCATCTTCGCGTGGGATCGGCTCGCCGTCGCCGCGCGGGAAAACCTCGACCTCGCGCGAAGCGAGCTGATCCGTATTTTATGTAACTATCGGGGCTATCGGCGGTGTGAGCTGATCGTCGTTTTTGACGCGTATAAGGTGAAGGGTAATCGCGGCGAGATCGAGGAGGTCGGCGGGATCACCGTCGTTTATACCAAGGAAGCCGAAACGGCGGATATGTATATCGAGAAGGCGACACGAACGCTCGGGAAAAAGCGGCGGGTTAGGGTCGCGACCTCCGACCGCCTCGAACAGCTCATCATCCTCGGCGCGGGGGCGGTACGCCTCTCGGCGAGCGAGCTTCTCGCCGAGGTCGAGGAGACCGAGCGGGAGATACGGGGCTTTTTAAAGGAAGAAAGCTGAGATCATATGAAGGCGTGCCATAGCGCACGCCTTCCCTAAAAAAGGAGAAGCATCACGGAAACGGAAGAAAAGATCGTAAAGCCGCTCCTCGACTGGTACGCGGCGAAAAAGCGCCCGCTCCCGTGGCGCGAAAGCCCCGACCCCTATCGCGTCTGGGTCTCGGAGATTATGCTCCAACAGACGCGGATCGAGACCGTTATCGGCTATTACGCGCGGTTTATCGCGCGTCTCCCCGATATAAGGGCGCTCGCCGAGGTCGGGGACGAGGAGCTGATGAAGCTTTGGGAGGGACTCGGCTATTACTCGCGGGCGCGAAATCTCAAAAAGGCGGCGGTCATGATCGTCGAGCGCTTCGGCGGGGTATTCCCCGCGCGGTATGAGGATATTTTATCGCTCCCCGGGGTCGGCGAATATACGGCGGGGGCGATCGCCTCGATCGCCTTTGGCGAGCCTCGCGCGGCGGTCGACGGGAACGTGATCCGCGTGATGAGCCGCCTTACGGAATCGGACGCGCCCGTCGGCGACCCGGGGAGGAAAAAGGCGCTCGCCGCCGCGCTCTCCGCCGTGATGCCCGCCGGGCGGTGCGGCGAATTGAACGAGGCGCTGATGGAGCTGGGCGAGACGGTCTGTCTCCCGAGCGGCGCGCCGCTTTGCGGCGAATGTCCGCTTTTTACGCTTTGCCTTTCGGGAAGGGACGGGAGCTGGGCGCGTTACCCCGTCCCCGCGCCGAAAAAAGCGCGTAAAAAGGAGCAGTACACCCTCTTTCTCCTCTCCTGCGGCGAATACGTCGCGGTGCGGCGACGCGGGGAGGGACTGCTCGGCGGGTTATGGGAGCTTCCGAACGTGGCGGGGACGCTCGGCGAGGCGGAGGCGCTCGCGCTTCTCACGCGGTGGGGGCTAAAGCCGAAAAAGCTCGCCCCCTCTCGCTCGGGTACGCATATTTTTACGCATATCGAGTGGGAGATGACGAGCTTTTACGCGGAATGTGAGGAGAAGGCGAGCGGGGAAGGGCTTCGCTGGGTCACGCGGGCGGAGCTTTCGTCGCTCGCGCTCCCGACCGCGTTTCGGAAGTTTTGCGGCGGATTTGACGACCGATCGCTTTACTCGCCCCGATAGGCGGCGGATAAAGTTTTATTTTTTTGAGAAGGCGCGGAAAGCGGCGGGAAATACTTGACAATTTCAAAAAAAGTGCTATAATAAAGTTGAACGGGGGAGTCGAGCGATCGGCTGAGAGGAAGGGTGACCTTCGACCCCAGTACCTGACGCGGATCATGCCGCCGTAGGGAGTTCGCCTTTTTTCGCCGTGAAAAACGGTATCGCGAAAATTTCGGGGACTTCCGCGCGGAAGTCCCCGTTTTTGTTTTTGAATTTTTCTTGGAAAGGGAGGTAAAACGGCGTGCGGAGGGGGAGCGCCCTTCGTAATGTATCTCGGTAACACCGCACAATTGCCGCTGTTGGAAGGACAATCATTGCGCGGAGTAGCCGTACAGCGATGGGAAGCCGTGTTTCGGCGTGAGAGGAGGCTTTTGAGCCTCGACCGAAAAAATTTTCCGTGGGGTGACCCAAAAGGGGAAAATGTCGCTGTACGCCGTTTTCCCGACATTTCAAAAGGAGGTTCAAAAAAATGAACAAGATCAATGTAAAAAAGCTTTCCGCCGCGGGGGTATTTTGTGCCGTCGCCGTCGTCGGCAGTCTCTTATCCGTCCCCGTTTTCGGGAGTAAGTGCGCCCCCGTCCAGCATATGGTGAATATCTTTTGCGCCGTGTTTTTGGGTCCGGGCTATGGGCTGGGGGTCGCCTTCGTCGCGAGCCTTTTACGGAATATCTTCGGGATCGGGAGCTTGCTCGCCTTCCCGGGGAGTATGTTCGGGGCGCTCCTCTGTGGGATCGTTTATCAAAAGACAAAAAACCTCCCGCTGACGCTCGTCGGCGAGGTATTCGGGACGGCGATCCTCGGCGGGCTTTGCGCCTATCCGATCGCGCTCCTTTTTATGGGACAAAGCGCGGGCGAGATCGCCTTTTACGCCTATATCGTCCCCTTCCTGATCTCGACGGCGGCGGGCGCGATCCTCTCGGGGCTGATCGTCCTCCCGCTCCGTAAGACCGCGCTGTTTCACCGCCTTTTAGGGCAGGAGCGGTAAGGCGGAGAGGATGCGAGGCTCGGCGGGCGCGGGAAGTAAATTCCCATAGGTTAAATATGATCCTGTTATAAGGAAAAGGAGTAAAAGCTATGAACATTAAAAAAATCACCGCGCTTGCGGCGGCTGTCGTTATGACGGGAATTTGCACGGGAACTCCGGAATTTGATTTTCTTACGGGCGTGAATGCTTCGGCGGAAACAAAAGTCGAAAAAAGCGGCTCGGAGCTTAACGTGACCGTGGTCGTCGACGGCGATCTCGTTAAAATAAAATGGGACGAGATAAAAAACGCCGATACTTATGTGATCGCGTTCGCGCACCCCGAAAAGGACGGCGAAACACAGGATATGTTCAAGTACGAGCCGGGCGATCGTTCCGCCGTTATCCCGATCTCCGAGCTTACCTTGGTCGATGACGAAAAGGATCGTTCTTATAAAAAATATTGCTTTACCGTATGGGCTTTTTCCAATGCGGAGACTCCGGGCGGAAAGTCGATCGAGAGGGCGCGGTATGATCTGTATTTCGACGCGCTTTCCGATATAGAGAGCGCGGATCATTCCGTAACAGCCGAGGAAAAAGCGTCGGAAGAAAAAGTACAGGCGGAGGTCAAGCCCGAGCGGAAGGCGAAGTCCGAGAAAATCCCCGCCCCCGCCGACTTTAAGGTAAATAAGAAGACAAGATCGGTAACGCTTTCGTGGGGCGCGGTCGAGGGCGCGGATATGTATCGGGTCTATAAATATGACCCCGAAACAAAAAAATATGAAAAATATAAGGACGTTAAGTCCGCGAAGTGTACGATAAGCGGCTTAAAAGCGGGTACAAGGTATAAATTTAAGGTCGTCGCCTATGACAAGATAAACGGTAAATACGTCAAGGGCGAAAGCTCTAAGGCTTTCGGCGTTACGACGAAAAAATCAAAATAGGAAAGCGAGAAAAAAGTTATGGAATTTCACACCCAAATGGAAGCCGCCCGAAAGGGGATCGTGACCGAGGAGATGAAGACGGTCGCCGAGAAGGAGGGGATCTCCGCCGAAGCCCTCCGCGCGCTGATCGCGGAGGGGAGAGCGATCCTTCCCAAAAATAAAAACCACAAGAGCCTATCGCCGAGCGGGGTCGGCGCGGCGCTTAAAACCAAGATCAACGTCAATCTCGGGACGTCGCGCGATCAGATCGATCTTAACGCCGAGCTCGAGAAGGTAAAAAGCGCCGTCGACCTCGGCGCGGAGGCGATCATGGATCTTAGCTCCTGCGGCGATACGCGGGCTTTTCGACGAAAGCTCGTCGAGGATTGTCCCGCGATGATCGGGACGGTCCCGATCTATGACGCGGTCGTCTATTATCATAAGGCGCTCGCTAAGATCACGAGCCGCGAGTGGATCGATATTGTGAAAATGCACGCCGAGGACGGCGTGGATTTTATGACGATCCATTGTGGGATCAATCGCGAGACCGCCGCGAAATTCAAGCGGACAAAGCGTATGATGAATATCGTTTCGCGCGGCGGCTCGATCATTTTCGCGTGGATGGAGATGACGGGCGAGGAGAACCCGTTTTATGAGCATTTCGACGAGATCCTCGACATCTGCCGCGAATACGACGTGACGCTGAGCCTCGGGGACGCCTGCCGCCCCGGCTGTATCTTCGACGGGACGGACGCGTCTCAGGTCGAGGAGCTGATCACGCTCGGCGAACTGACAAAGCGGGCTTGGGAAAAGGACGTTCAGGTCATGATCGAGGGACCCGGGCATATGCCGATAAATCAGATCGCCGCGAATATGGAGATACAAAAAACGCTCTGTCACGGCGCGCCCTTTTACGTCCTCGGTCCGATCGTGACCGACGTCGCGCCCGGGTACGACCATATCACCTCGGCGATCGGCGGCGCGATCGCGGCACAGCACGGCGCGGCGTTCCTCTGTTACGTGACCCCCGCCGAGCATTTACGCCTCCCCGACGTGGACGACGTAAAGGAGGGGATCATCGCCGCGCGGATCGCGGCGCACGCCGCCGACCTCGCGAAGGGACTTCCCGGCGCGGCGGACTGGGATCGCGAGATGGATAAGGCACGGCATAAGCTCGATTGGGAAAGAATGTTTGAGCTCGCGATCGACCCCGAGAAGGCGCGGCGCTATCGCGAGACCTCAAAGCCGATGAAGGAGGATACCTGCAGTATGTGCGGGAACTTTTGCGCGGTGAGGAATATGAACCGTATCCTCGACGGCGAGATCGTCTCGATCTATGACGAGTGATTTTTTTGAGATTTTTTAGAGAGAATTAAGAGAGAATTAAGAGAGAATTAAGAGAGAAATATATTATAGCGGGGGACGCTGTCCCCCAAACCCCCTGCTTCTTTTTGTGCCAAAAAGAAGCAAAAATCAATATTGCTTTAGGATGATCTCAGCAGATTTGTTATATAGCAGTGTTATCTATATTTTTGTTGAAATTCTACTGAAAATTGTCGAATTGCGGGAAGTTTCCGTTTGTGAAAAAATTGTCTAAAGATTATTAAAAGTTTAGGTCAAGCCTTTTCAAAGGCTTGCGGACGGGTTTCGGTGAACGCTTTGCTTGCGCCGCGTCCGTGCGGCGCTCGGGGCGTTCACCTGCAAGCATCCTGCTTGCGGGGCAAAGCCCCGGCTATAATATTTTTTCTGTCTTTTCGTCTCAAAAAAAGGAGGTCTTATGTTCGGTGAAGCGCTGGTGCGGGTGCGGGAGCGCGCCCCGCTGATCCACTGTATCACAAACTATGTGACGGCGAACGACTGCGCGAACCTCCTCCTTGCCTGCGGCGCTTCGCCGATCATGTCGGACAGTCCCGACGAGGTCGGGGAGGTCGTTTCGCTTTGCGGCGGGCTGCTCCTCAATCTCGGGACGCTGAACCGCGAGCGGCTTCGCGCGATGCTTGTCGCGGGGAAAAGGGCGAACGAGCGGGGGATCGCCGTTGTGGTCGATCCCGTCGGCGCGGGTTCGTCGTCCGCGCGGACGGAGGCGGCGCGGACGCTCCTTCGCGAGATACGTGTTTCGGCGATCCGCTCGAACCTATCCGAGCTTCGCGCGATCCTCGGGATCGCCGCGCCGACGCGCGGGGTCGACAACGACCCGAACGAGAGAGAAGACGACCTCGCGGAAACGCTCGGAGAGATGAGCCGCCTCGCCGTAAGGCTCGGCGCGGTCGTCGCCGTCACGGGCGCGACCGACCTCGTGACCGACGGGAGGAAAACCTATAAAATCAAAAACGGCGACCCGCTCTTACGGCGGGTGACGGGCGCGGGGTGTCAGCTCTCGGCGCTTACCGCCGCCTTCCTCGCGGCGAACCCCGAAACGCCGCTCAAAGCCGCCGCCGCCGCCGTCGCGGCGATGGGGGTATGCGGCGAGATCGCGGCGGAGCGAATGACCGAGGCGGACGGGAACGCGAGCTATCGGAATTATGTGATCGACGCGGCGTACCGCCTCACGGCGAAGGCGCTCGACGGGCGGGCGCGTGCGGAGTTTTTTTAGGGCAGGAGCGGGAAAACGAAATGATCGAGAGAGACAGGCTATTGCTTTACGCGGTGACGGATCAGCGCCGGGGCGGCGAAAAAACGCTCGCGGAACAGGTCGAGGCGGCGCTCAGGGGCGGCGCGACGATGATACAGCTTCGGGAGAAGCGCCTTCCCAAAAATAAAATTTTAGCGCAGGCGATCGAGCTCGCGGCGCTCTGTAAAAAATACGGCGTTCCCTTCCTCGTGAACGACAGCCCCGAGATCGCGGCGGAGAGCGGCGCGGACGGCGTCCACGTCGGTCAGGGGGATATAAGCCCCGCCGAGGCGCGGAAAATTCTCGGCGCGGAGAAGATCGTCGGTGTCACGGCGAAGACGGTCGATCAGGCGAAGGCGGCGGAGGCGGCGGGCGCGGATTACCTCGGGGTCGGCGCGGCTTTCGCCACCGGGACAAAGGCGGACGCGACCGTGATCGCGCATAGCGTTTATCGCGAGATCGGCCGCGCCGTCTCGATCCCGATCGTTGCGATCGGCGGGATCACGCGCGACAATCTTATGACCCTGAAGGGGAGCGGGATCGCGGGCGCGGCGCTCGTCTCGGCGATCTTTTCGGCGGAGGACATCGAGGCGGAGTGCCGCGCGCTTTTGGCGCTCTGTCGCGAGATGACAGAGGAGAAAGTTTGAAAAATCGAAGATTTTTCAAACCCGTTGTTTGTGCCTCGGCAGTAGCAAAGTTGCACTTCTCGGCACAAACTGCCTCCGGAGGAAGGGAATGGTCATAAGTATGAAGGAGATCAAACGGGTCTTATCGATCGCCGGGTCGGACAGCGGCGGCGGCGCGGGGATACAGGCGGACGTCAAGACGATCACCGCCTTTGGGCTATACGCCGAGACGGCGGTCACGGCGCTCACCGCTCAGAATACCGTCGGCGTCCGCGCGATCTTAAACGTCCCGGCGGATTTTATCGGGGAACAGCTCGACGCGGTGATCCGCGACCTTCGTCCCGACAGCGTCAAGATCGGTATGACCGCGAGCGCCGAGGCGATCCGCGTGATCGCGTCGAAGCTCTTAAAGTATCGGCTCAAAAACGTCGTGATCGACCCGGTTTTGGTTTCGTCGAGCGGGCGGCGGCTTCTCGGCGAGGACGCGGAGGAGGAGCTTCTGAGGACCCTCCTCCCGCTCGGGACGGTCGTCACGCCGAACTTACCCGAGGCGTTCGCGCTTTGCGGCGTAAAGGCAGAGGACGAGGCGGGGATGCGCCGCGCGGCGGAGGAGCTGGCGAAAAAGCTCCCCGGCGCGATCCTCGTTAAGGGCGGTCATCTCGCGGGGGAGGCGGTCGACCTCCTCTATCGTGAAAAAAAATTCACCCGCTTCGTTTCCGAGCGGGTAAATACCGAAAATTCACATGGGACGGGCTGTACGCTCTCGTCGGCGATCGCCTGCGGACTGGCGGAAGGGCTCTCCGTCGAGGAGAGCGTAAAACGGGCGAAGGCGTACCTAACGGGGGCGCTTCGCGCTTCTCTCCCTTTTGGACAGGGCGCGGGTCCGCTCAATCATATGTTCGCGATGAAAGCGTTTGAAGGATAAGCTCCGCGAGGGCGCGGGGATTGTCGAGGTTCGCCTCGTGACCCGCGCCCGGAACGAGCGCGCTTTCGGAGTTTTGTAATCGGTCGCCGAGCCTTTCGGCGGCTTTTTTGTTGACACGATCCCGCTCGCCGCAAAGGATCAGCGCGGGGCATTTTACCCGATCGAGCCGATCGGTAAAATCGAGCCGCGCCATGGAGTCGGTCAACGCGATCATTCCTTTTTTGGGAAGTCCGATCTCCTCAAACGCGCGGTTCGGCATGAGGCGAAAGAGGAGACTTTGGAGCTTTAGCGTTCCCTTCGGCATTTGAAATTGCGGCGCGATCAGAATGAGCGAGCTTACGAGCGCGGGCGCGTCGAACGAGAGATTGAGCGCGAGTACCGCGCCGAGCGAAAGCCCGCATACGGCGGTCGGCGCGCCGCGCTCCTCGACCGTATCGCGCAGGTTTTTATACAAGGCTTCGTAGGTAAAGCCCTCGTCCATGAGATCGCGGAGCGCGGGGCGCTCGATCGACCATTCCTCGGGAAGAAGCGAGACGACCCCGTCCCAGCTTTTTTCGTCCCGACCCAAGCCGTGGAGGAGGAGAAGGTTCATTCTTTCCGCGCTATAATCCGAAATGCTTTGCGGTGACATTGCATACCTCTTCTCTCGTGTCTTTCCCGTCGTCCGATACGGCTTTTGTTACTCAAGCGATCGACAGCTCCGCCCCTTTTTGAATGTTACAAAATTCAATTAAGAGGGTCGTATTTTTTTTAATGTCCGACGGGTCGTTATGCCTCGTCATGGCAACAGATCGTACAATCACAATATTCCCTTCCCTATCGACAAGCTTTGTTCCGTTGGAAATTTTTTCGCAGATCCCCTCTAAAGTAACCGAAAGCATTTTACCGACAGGAAAAACATCTAAAACCCTATACATATCATATACCTCCGTTTTTAATATATTCGTGTAGTTCCTTTTCATACGCTTCTAAGGCGTGTTTCGTTTGAATGATCTCGTCGGAAGTTAATTGATAAGCCTTTGCGTTCTTGATAAGCTTTTTTTGAGCGGCGATTTCACATCTGAGACGACTGATATATGTACCGTCGTTTTCGCCATTGCGATATTGGGTCGCATGGATGAGTTCTTCAAAAACACCGGCTCTTCCGACATTGCGCTTTATCAAAATTGTTGTGGCATTATAAGTGATTGCTTCGGCATTCTTGCTTTTTAAATACTTGTCCGTCTCCTCGTCGTATTGAATGATACCGCCGAGCGCTTTAAAATTTTTTTCAATACGATGCAACTGTTCTTTAGGCATCGGTTCGATCTTAAAGTTTGATTTTTTTCGATACATTGTTTCACTTCCCGCTTCTATTATACCACGGCATGATCAAAATGTCAATCCGTCCCGGAAGGGAACGAAGCCCCCGCCTGCCGTGAAAATTCACGCGCACGCGGGGGCTTTTGATCCTTCTCAAAAAATTAAAACAAAAACAAAACGAAAGCTTAACAAAGATCCGCTTTCATCTTACGACCGAAGGCGAACGCCGCGAGGAACAGCACGGCGGCGGCGTAGATCAACACGATCGGGAGCGCCTCGGCGACCGCGCCGAAGTCGCCCGCGAGCGCGGCGCGCCCCATTTTTACGCTATGATAAAAGGGGAGGACGGCGCAAATTTGATAGATTACGCCGCCGAGCGCGTCGACGTCCATAAATACCCCGCCGAGCATCGTCCCCACCGAGATAATGATCGAGCATAGCCCGGGCGCGGCTTTATCGCTGAAAAGGCTCCCGAACAGGATCCCGAAGCCGATAAAAAGCGCGGCGGGGAGGAGGATGATCAGCGCCGAGAGGAGGAGGTTCCCGAAATCGAGCGCCGTCCCGTTCACCGCCCCGATCACAAGCCCACAGAGCATACAGAGCAGGAGCTGGATCGCCGCGATCAGGAGACAGGGGAGGAAGTAGCCCGCGATAAAGTCGGCGGCGCGCATCGGCGAGGCGTAAAGGCGGATCAGGAACGAGCCGCCCCGATCCTTAGACACCTGTAACGCCGCGAAAAGCATCGTAAACATCAGCCCAAAGACTGCGACCGCCGGGGTCAGCATCTCGACCTCGAAGATATGCATCCCCGCCTCGGGCGGGATACTCTCGTTGACGACCGCCATCACGATCAGCATCACGATCGGGAAGCCGAGACAAAAAAGATAGCTCAGCGGATCGCGGAGGATCTCTTTTATGTTCCTTCCCGAAAAAAGTAAAATCCGTCTCATTTTTATTCTCCCCCCTTGATCCCCGATTTTTCGACGATCTTGATAAACGCGTTCTCCAGTCCCGCTTCGCCCGAGCTTTGTTCCAGCTCCGCGAGCGTCCCACAGGCGATCAGCCGCCCGCCCGCCATGATCCCGATCCGGTCGGAGAGCGCCTCCGCCTCCTCCATATAATGGGTCGTGAGGACGATCGTGATCTTACCCTTTAGCTCGCCGATGACCCGCCAAAGCTCCCGCCGCGCGAGGACGTCGAGCCCGAGCGTCGGCTCGTCGAGAAACAAGACCCTTGGCGCGGAGATGAGCGCCATGGCGATACTGACCTTTCTTTGCCACCCGCCCGAGAGGGTCTTGGCGCGGCTTTTTTCGACCTCCTCGAGGTGAAACGCCGCGACGATCTCCGCGACCTTTTCCTTGATCCTCTCTTTGGGAAGTCCGTAGATCCCCGCCGCAAATTCGAGATTTTCGCGGACGGTGAGGTTCGGCGCGACGGCGGTGTCTTGAGTCGAGATCCCGACGAGGCGCTTGACCCCGTTCGGGTCGGCGGCGGTATTTTTCCCGTAAACGAGCGCCTCGCCCGAATCGGGTTTCGAGAGACAGCAGAGCATACGGATCGTCGTCGTTTTCCCCGCGCCGTTTACCCCGAGGAGGGCAAAAAGCTCTCCCTCGGCGACGGAGAAGCCGATCGCGTCGACCGCCGTTTTATCTCCGTATTTTTTTGTGAGGTTTTTGGTTTCGACCGCGTTCATATCGCTTGGTTTCCTTTCCGTGTTATTCAAAAGCGTCCTCGGGAAGCTCGCTCTCGACCTTTACCATGGCGATCCCCTGTTCCTCGTCCCCGAGGATCAGGAGCATCGTTCCGTTCTCGAGCCCGAAGATCTTCCGCGCACGGGCGGGGATCGTGATCTGACCCTTTTCGTTGACGCGCACCATACCGAAGACGTGCTTCCCGTTCGGTCGGATCATCGTCCGCTCGCCGCGCTTCTCCGCGTTTCGGACGAGGGTATCGAGCGTCACGTCATAAAGCTCGGCGAGCGCGAGACAGTTCGCGATGTCGGGGACGCTGTCGCCCTTTTCCCATTTCGCGACCGCTTGGCGCGAGACGCCGAGCTTCTCGGCGACCGCCTCGAGCGTATAGCCGTTCAGCTTCCTTAGCCCCTTTAGATTTTGCTTTAATTCGATCTCCATGTCCGACCCCTTTCGTCTTTTATTATTATACCGTGTTTTTTCGCGATCTTCAACCAACCACCGATAACGGGGAGCGAAAAAAATGTTATTTTTGGTTACGTTTCGCCGAAAAATCCGACAAATCGGAAAAATCCCCGCTTTCGGAGACCGAAAAGGCTCACGAAACGGGGATCTTCCGCTCCTGCCCCAAAATAGGGGTAAATTTTTTATTTTTTGGGAAGGCGTGCGCTTCGCCCGAGCCGCGTGAGACGGCTAGGCGTTGGTTTTTTCCGCCTTTTGGTTGACGCTCTCCGCCGCGCGAAAAAGCTGGGTCAGGTTCGATACGCCGAGGACGCGGATCCCCGCGCAGTCCTCCTTCGTCAGCGTCGAGAGCGCGCTTTTTGGGATGATACAGGTCTTAAAGCCCATACGGCGACACTCGCGGATACGCTCGCCCGCGTGGATCGCGCCGCGAATTTCGCCGCCGAGACCGATCTCGCCGAATACCGCGAGGTCGTCGGGGAGAACGCGATCGCAAAGCCCCGAAAAAAGCGCGAGCGCGACCGCCGCGTCCGCCGCCGGCTCGTCGAGCCTTAGCCCGCCCGTCACGTTGATATACACGTCAAAAGCGCCGAAAAGATAGCCTGTCCGCTTCTCAAGTACCGCGAGGATCAGACAAAGGCGGTTATAGTCAAAGCCCGTCGCGGCGCGTCGCGGCGCGGAGAAGCCCGTCTTGGCGACGAGCGCCTGTACCTCGGCGAGGAGCGGGCGCGTCCCCTCCATCGTACAAAGGACGCTGATCCCGCTCGCGCCCTCGGGTCGCCCCGAGAGGAGCATTTCCGAGGGGTTAGCGACCTCCTCGAGTCCCGAACCGCTCATACGAAAGACGCCCATCTCGTTCGTCGAGCCGAAACGGTTCTTGACCGCGCGAAGGAGGCGGTGAGAGAGCTGTTTATCCCCCTCGAAATAGAGGACGGTATCGACGATATGCTCGAGTACCTTTGGTCCGGCGATCCCGCCGTCTTTATTGACGTGACCGACGATAAAAAAGGGGATGCCCCGACTTTTCGCCGTTCGGAGGAAGAGCGAGGTACATTCCCGTACCTGTGTGACGCTCCCCTGAGCCGAGGAAACATCCGTGATCTGCATGGTCTGGATCGAGTCGATGATGACCGCGTCGGGCTTTTCCTCGAGGATCGCGGCGTTCACCGCCTCACAGTCGTTATCCGAGAGGAGGTATAAATTCTCGCCCTCGACCCCGAGGCGGTCGGCGCGAAGCTTGATCTGGCGCTCGCTCTCCTCGCCCGAGACATAGAGGATCTTTTTCTTTGGATCGAGATCCTTACAGATCTGGAGGAGGAGGGTCGACTTCCCGATCCCGGGGTCGCCGCTTAAAAGGACGAGCGACCCCGCGACAAGCCCCCCGCCGAGGACGCGGTCGAGCTCCGCCGACCCCGTCTTCATACGGATCTCGCTCTCGCCCGTGATCTCGGAGAGATTTTTTGGCTTTAAGACGCGCCCGCTTTTGACCGCTACGCGGGGAAGCTCGGGCTCCTCCGAGACGGTGTTCCATTCGCCGCACTCGGTACACCGCCCCACCCATTTCGGATAAACGTGACCGCACTCACTGCATATATAGGAAGCTCTCTGTTTCGCCATGGTCGGGGTTCTCCTTTTTTGTTTCCGTTTCCTTTAAATATTCCGTCAGACCCTTATAGATCGTAAAGGCGACCTTTTTTTGATATTCCGCGCTCGATAAATTCGCCGCGTCGTTCGGGTTCGAGAGGAAGCCGCATTCGATCAAAAGGGCAGGCTGTTTGGTGTCCTTAAATAAGTATAAGCCGTTATCGATCAGCTTGATCTCGCGGTCGTTCCCCGGCTGGAGCGTCGAAAAAAGCCCTTGCATGATCGTCGCGAGGCGAAAGTTATCCTTATGGTTGGTGGTATAAAACATCTGTCCGCCGAAGTATTCGCTTTGGGTGAACTGGTTTTGGTGGATCGAGAGGAAGACGCTGTCGGGATAGCTTTGGATGATCTCGAGACGGTTCTCCATATCCGAGATCTTTTGATTTCTGATCCCGGTCACGCCCTCGTCATAGATCGAGACGTCCTCGCTCCGCGTATAGATGACCTCATAGCCCGCGAAGCTCAAAAGCGCCCCGAGATCCTTCGCGATCGCGAGATTGATGTCCTTCTCATAAACGCCGTTCGTCCCGACACAGCCCCCGTCGATCCCGCCGTGTCCCGCGTCGATCACGACGACCTTTTTGGGGACCGCGCCGACGGCGACCTCGCGCGCGGCGACCCCTTGGTTGACCGCGCCCGAGATCGCCGCGACGATACAACAACAAAAGATCGTAAGAACGAGCGGTATCCGCTTTTTCAGTCGGTTTAAGATTTTCATAGTCACACTGCCTTTCATAAGATCGCGATATAGTTTGTACTATCTTATGATACAAGCCGTGGGATTATGTTATCCGATATTATGATAAGTTTAAAAACCGCTCGTCGATCGTTTTTTGAAGGAGCGCGACCACGTAGTCATAGCTAAAAGCGTCGCCGTATTTTTGTACGCCGTGCTTCGCCGCGAGCTCGGGGGTATAGTCGGCAAGCCTAATGACCCTAAGGTTTTGGTAATTGTAATCGTAATGCGTGACGGTCGGGGTCAGGCGGATATTCGTCAGCTTGACCCGCTCGGAGCGGTCTGTGAAGGTAATATCCAGCTCGAGAACGCCGCTCACCATATTCGCGGCGTGATTTTGCGCCGAGATAAAGTTCCCGAGGGAATAAGCGCAGACGGTGTCGCGCTCCGCCGTCTCGATCAGCTCGATCCCGCGCATAACGTGCGGGTGATTTCCGATGATGACGTCCGCGCCCGCCTCCGAGAGCGCTATCGCGTATTCGCGCTGGGCTTCGGTGATCTCGTCGGAGTATTCGATCCCCCAATGGAGCGCGACGACGCAAACGTCGGAGCTTTCCTTCGCCTCGGTGACCTCGGCGAGTACCGTTTCGCGGTCGTTGGCGTTCCCGATCACATAGCCCGATCCGGGCGGGAGGGAGAAGCCGTTCAGCGCCTCGGTATACGAGAGGAAGGAGAAGGTCACGCCGTTATATTCGCCGAGGGTATACGCTTTTTCGTCCTTACGCCGTATCCCGGCGAAGGGAACGCCCGTCCGCTCCCAGTAATCGAGCGTATAGCCGACCCCCTCCTCGCCGTAGTCGAGACAATGGTTATTCGCGAGGGTAAAAACGTCAAAGCCGATCCCGATCATATGGTCGCCGAGCGCGGTCGGCGTATTAAAGAGCGGATAGTTACTCGGCTCATACTTATCGTCACAGATCAGCGTCTCTTGATTGACGACGGCGAGATCCGCCGCCGCGATCAGCTCCGCGACCCCGTCGTAGGCGGCGGTGAAATCATATTCGCCGCCGCCGTCGAGATACGCCTGACGATAGATCGGGGAATGGATGATGTTGTCGCCGACGGCGCAGAAGTGTACGGTCTTCGGCGGCACGGTCTCCTCGGTCGCGGTCGTCGTCTCCGGCGCGGTCGTTGTTTCGGTCGCGATAGTCGTCTCCGACGGGGAAGCCGTCGTCGCGGGGGTCGCCGGGACCGCCGCCGTCTCGGGCGGCGGAGACGAGACCGACGAATTTGAGCCGCACCCGCCGAGGAGAAGTCCTGCCATAAAAAATAAAAGATATTTTTTTATTTTACTCATCTTGTCCCTCCGCGAAGAAGCTCTCATAAACGAGCTTGATACTCTCGTCGAGGATCGAATAGACGCCGTTTGGCTTTACCGCCGCGTAACAGCCGTTTGTACAGAGCGCGACCCCCGTCCCGTCGGAGGGGTCGTAATAAAGCCCGTTGACATTCCCGAGCGCGTAGCCGGGGTGACCATAGATCGTCCGCCCCGCGACGATCGTATCGGGATAGATCCGCGTGATCAGCCCCTGACGATAGGCGGGCGCGTCAAAATAGGGCGTATTGATCGCGTTGACCGCCGCGCGGCTCAGGATCTCGACGCCGTCGACGCGCCCGTCCCCCGCGAGGACGATCCCGAGCCGCGCGAGATCGGCGGCGGAGATCAAAAGCTCACATTGGGCGGCGAGATAGCTGTTCCCGAGACCGAAGCGCTCATAATAGGCGGAGAGCCGCCCCCACGTCTTAGGGTCAAAATTGATCTCGCCCGCGAGATAGAGGGTCGCGCATTTTTGACGATCCTTTAGCCGATCGGCGCAGTAGGCGGCGTTCATCCCGAGCGGGGCAAAAAGCGCCCGATCGGCGTAATCGTGAAAAAACTCGCCCGTCAGGCGCTCGACGACCGCGCCGATCGTCCCCGCGCCAAAGTTAGAGTAGTTATAGACCGTCCCCGGCGCGGCGTAGAGATAGCCGCTCTCTAAGACATAGGGGGCGCTAAAATAGCTCGTCGTCGCCAGCTCCTCATAGATATAGCTGTCCGTCAGCCCCGCCGTATGGCTCAAAAGATGCCATAAAAGGACGCGGTCGGTCGAGCCGGGGAAGTTATAGGGAAGCCCCGTCAGCTCCTCGAGGTCGTCGTTAAGGTCGATCGCCCCTTCGTCGACGAGCGTCATCAGGACGATCGCGGAAACAAGCTTAGAGACGCTCGCCACGCGGTAGAGCGTCTCTTGATCGGAGGGGATATCCGCCTCTTTATCGGCGTAGCCGAGATAAACGCTATGTACGATCTCGCCGCCCGAAAAGACGCAAAGACTCAGCCCCGTCGTGGCGTACCTCTCGGCGATCTCGCCGACCGCGCGGTCAAAGTCCTCCAGCGCGGGCGGATCGGGCAGGGCATAACGCGGCTCGGTCGCTTCGGCGGTCGTTTCGACCGTCTCCTCGGCGGTCGCCATTGCGGGGATCGCTTGGGGGAAGGCGCTGTTCCCCGCGAGGGTCGTCGTTGTCGCCGAGACGGCGGTCGTTGCCTTCGTTTCGGAAAGCGGCGCTTCGCTTCCCGTCAAGGAAGCCGAAGCTTTGGTTTCCGACGAGGACAAAAGCTCGGTCTCCGACGGGGACGAAAGCTCGGTCTCCGACAAAGTCGCTTCCCCCGGCGCGCCCGCGCAGGAGGCGAGGAGGGAAACGGTAAGAAAAAGGGAAAGGATCTTCTTCATATGTTATATCCTGTTTTGATATGTTTTATTTTGGGGAAGGCTCGAGAACCCTCTCACAAGCGTAAAATTCCCCGCCCCAGTCGGGGAGGGACGTCCTCCCGAGGAAGGAGAAGCCGAGCGAGCGATAGAGGCGGATCGCCGCCTCGTTCCCGACCGCGACGTAAAGCGCGACTTTTTGACAGCCTTCGTCCGAGAGCGCGGCGAATAAAAGCCGCAGCATTTCCTTGGCGTATCCCTTTCGGCGAAAGTCCCGCGCGACCGCGATCCGCGAAAGCTCGCGGGTCTCAGCGCCTTCCTCGGAGGGGAGCGCCGAGACCGCGCCGATCGGCTCGCCCCCGCGCGTCAAGACGTAAAGCGCCCCGCTCGCGTAGTCGCCGCGGATATGGTCGATACTTGGGTAATCCTCCGTCCACGGGAGACCCGGCGAGCCGACCGCCGACCGATAGAGCGCGATAAGGAGCGGGAAATCCCGCTCCTTAGCCTTCCTTAACGCGAGGTCAAAGGCTTTTTCCGAATTCATAAGCTTTTCCGACGAACGGCGATCCGGCGGTCACGGGCGGGACGGGACATCCCTCGCCCAAGACCATACCGCGATCCTCGAGACCGAGATAGCTGTCGATCGCCTTATAATTCTCGACGAGGATCCCGGTGATGTTTTCGCTCGCGGAGGCGGTGATCAAGACGGTCTTTTTCCCCTTCAGCTTTTCGCCGAAGGCGTAAAAACGGTCGATGACGAGCTTTAACTGGGCGGACATATTCATGTAATAGACCGGGGTCACGAGGGCGATCAGGTCGGCGGACTCGAGCGCGGCGCGGACGGCGACCATATCGTCCTTTTGGACGCATTCCCCGCTCGCCTTACAGGCGTTACAGGCGACACAAGGGCGGATATTCATATGCGCGACGTCGAGCGTCTCGACGGTATGACCCGCCTCCTGAGCCCCCTTGATGAATTGCTCCGCGAGGAGGTTTGACGACCCCTTTTTATGGGGACTGCCGAGTAGTGCAACGATTTTCATGGGAAAAGACCTTCCTTTCTTTCGCCGGTTGGCGTTTTGTTTATTTTACCATATTTTTTTATGAAAGTAAAGACTTTTTAGCGAAATTTCGCGAAAAAAGAAAAATCCCCGATCGAAGGATCGGGGCGCATAAGCTTCCGTAAAAAACGCCGTTTTGCTCGACCTTACGACCTTACGGTCGCAGAGTTGAAATTAGAAGAAAAGTAGCAGTGGGTATAAAGGATTCTCAAGGAAATTATTTCCTTGAGTGGGGGTTCGGGGGCAACGCCCCCGCGTAATCTCGTTCCGTCTCATTCCGTCTCATCTAATCTCATCTCATCTTCTTCGTCCGTTCGAGCCATTTCCGCGCCCCGTACATCACGATCGGAACGGCGGCGATCAAAAAGACCCAGCTCCAGTACTGCGTTTTTGTCACCCCGACTTGGACGAGCGTAAGCTTCCCCGAAACGCGCCACTCCGGCGCGTCCGCGTTGACGGGCTTCGCGCCGTCGAGATAAAGCCCGAGGTTACGGAAATAGGGCGTTGTCCCGCTCTCAAAAAAGAGCGTGAGGCGAAGGGCTTCCGTCCCGTCGGGTAGCCGCGCGTAGCTCTCCTCGTCCCCGAGCGTATAGCGGTGAAAGCTCCCGTCCCCCGCCGTTTTATCGGTCTCGTATTTTTCGAGGACGTTCCCGTCCCCGTCGAGAAGCTCGACGAAAACGCCGCCGACCCCCGCGTTCTCAAAATTCCCGAGATCGGTGTAGAACCAAAATCCCCGCGCCCCCTCGGTCTCGAGGACGAGCGCGGCGCTTTTCGCCGCGCCCTCGCCCGAGAAGGCGAGCGTCCCGCTCCCGGGGTCATATTCGAGCGGGTCGCCCGTCCATTCGGCGCTTTGATACGCGGCGAGGCGGTTTTTGGATTTTACGCCGCTCTCCGCGTAAGAGGGGAGCGTAAAAAGGAGGAGCGCTAAAAACGCGCCGATCAGCGCCGCCGCCCGCCTCAACGGTTGCGCTCCTTTAAGGCGCGGTCGATCGTCCGCTTGGCGTCCCGCTCGGCGATCGTGTCGCGCTTATCGTGGAGCTTTTTACCCTTACAAAGCCCGACCTGTACCTTTACGCGGCTTCCTTTAAAATAAAGCGAGATCGGTACGAGGGTAAGCCCCCCCTGTTTGACCTGACCAAAGAGGCGGAGGATCTCGCGCTTATGCATTAAGAGCCGCCGCTCGCGGAGCGGGTCTTTATTAAAGATATTGCCCTTTTCATAGGGGCTGATGTGCATCTGTTTGACGTAAGCCTCGCCGTTCGTGATCGCGATCCACGCGTCCTTTAGATTAACGCCGCCTTGACGAATGGACTTGACCTCCGTCCCGCTCAGCTCGATCCCCGCCTCGATACTCTCGAGGATAAAATATTCGTGCCGCGCCTGACGGTTCTCCGAGATGGTTTTGATGTTTTCCGCCATTTTTCTACGCTTTTCCTTTCTTTCGTTTTTTTATTTTGTGAACTTTGCTCCCTGCGGTCGGCGGGTCGCTCTTTGTATAAAACAGTATACCATATTTTCCCGGGTTTGTCACCCGGTTTCGGAAAATTTTTGCGGCAGACGTTGCTTTCGGGTCGTTTATGGGACGGTTTTTAGCCCTCCGTGTCGAAGCTCGCCGAAACGATCTCCGTCACCATCTCCGAGGCGGTCGCGCCCAAGGGCGAAGGTCCGCCGATCGTCGAGCCTTCTCCCTCGGGATCGAGCGGGTTGTCCTCCTCGTCGTCCTCGGTGAGCGCCTTATAATCCTTCGGGTCGCGGTTCACGCGGCGGAGTAAGATCGCCTGTTCGTAAAGCTCGGGGTACTTCTCGGCGAGGTATTTATGATCCTTTTGGGGGACATGGTCGCCGTTCATGATCCGCGCCGCGATCGTCATACATTTTGAGAGGCTGTCAAATTCCTCCGCCGAGTTCTCCGACTGTTCGCGGCTGTTTTTGAGCATTTCCTCGAGCATGGCGAGCCGATCACTCTTATTCTCAAAAAGATCCGTTTTGGCGGAAGGCGCTTGATCCGCCGTCTCGGGCGACCCCGCCGAGTTTAAGCCCTTCGCCGTCTGATCGACCTTCCCCGCCTTCGTCATTGTCGGCGTAAATACGGGCGAAAAGCCGTCTAATTTTAGGTTCATACCGATCCCTCCTTATTTTAAGAAATAACTTTTAATAGTATTATCGGCAGAAAACCGAAAAACTGAAGCGGTGGGAGAAAAAAAGAGATGTAAAGAGAGGTAAGAGCGGGGGCTTTGCCCCCGAACCCCCACAACCCTTTGAAAAGGGTTGACCTAAACTTTTATAATCTTTAGACAAGTTTTTTCGGAATGATCATTTCTACTATTCGACAAATTTTGTATAAACGCGGGGATTTCCGATTTTGATGAGATTTGATGACGCAATATTGATTTTTGCTACTTTTTGGCACAAAAAGTAGTGGGGGTCTGGGGGCAAAGCCCCCGGTCTTTACCTCTTTGCCTCTCTTCTTTCTCTCATCTTCTCTCCCCTCTCTCAAAATTTTAAAAAATCAAAAATTTTTTAAAAAACCCCTTGACAAATCCACCTTAACAGTATATACTGTTTATAGAACACATTAACAGTTAGATCCGAAAGGAGGTGTGGGATTGAAAATTCTTCAAAATTCGGAGATCCCGATCTATAAACAGATCTCCGCCCAGCTCCGCGAGGAGATCATGAGCGGGAAGCGCGGGGAGGGGGAATACCTCCCGAGTATCCGAGGTCTCGCGCGCGACCTCAAGATCAGCGTCATCACGACCATGAAGGCGTATGAGGAGCTGGCGGCGGAGGGGCTGATCTCCCCGATCCAAGGGAAGGGCTATATCGTCAACCCTCAGGATCGGGAAATGATCCGCGAACAGCACTTACGCCGCCTCGAGGAATATCTTTTGAACGCGCTCGACGCGGCGCGCGCGGCGGGGATCGGGACGGACGAGGTCGTCGAAATGCTCCGCGCTTTGAGCGGACTCGACGAGTAGCACGCCTTCACAAAAAAATTATGTAAAAAAACAGGAAGGAATGATCTGAACAATGAAAAACGCGATCAAGGCGGAAGGACTGGCAAAAAAATTTAAGGGATTTACGCTCGGGGGACTCGACTTTGAGATCCCGGCGGGCTTCTCGACGGCGCTGATCGGCGCGAACGGGGCGGGGAAAACGACCCTCCTCGACGTACTCTGTGGGATCATTGAGAAGAGCGCGGGGGCGGTCACCTATTTCGGGAGCGAGACGGACGTCGAGGAGGTCAAGGAGCGGATCGGCTACTGCGCGGCGCAGGCGATGTTCCCGCTGACGTGGACGCTCCGCGACGTGGCGGTCTCCTGCGAAACGGCGTTCCGGGGCTTTAGCCGTGAGAAATTCGCCGCGCTCTGTGAGGAGATGGGCGTAAGCTCGGAGCTCGGGAAGAAGAAAAAGCCGCTTATGAAGCTCTCGGACGGGAATAAGATGCGCGTTTATCTCGCGGCGGTCTTCGCGCGGGAGACCGACCTCCTCGTCCTCGACGAGCCGGGGTCAAACCTCGACCCGCTGATGCGCGATCGGCTCTGTGACCGCTTTAGGAAGTACATAGAGGACGGCGACGGCGAAAAAACGATCCTCTTCTCGACCCACAATATCTCGGATATGGAGAACGCGGCGGATTATGTGATCTTTATGTCGGCGGGGCGGATCGTCGAGCGCGGCTTTACCGAGGACTTAAAGGAGAAATATATTATGGTGCGCGACGACGTCGCGACCTATGAGCGGGTAAAGCCCCTCCTCCTCACCCGCTCAAAAAACAGCACGGTATACAGCGGTCTCGCCCTCGCCCGCGATCGGGAGAAGATCGAGGCGATCGGCGCGGCGGCGGAGATCCCGAACCTCCAACAGCTCAGTATCGAGCTTCTTAAGCTGTCGGAGGAGAGCGAAGGAAAGGAGCGGTCATAATGTTAAACGAAAATCGGCTTTATCGGCTCTTCCCAAAGCCGCGATTTTACCTCATCGCGCTCGGGATCGCGGCGCTTTTTGTCGGCTACGAATGTCTGATCATGGAGCGCACACCGGGCGGCGTCCCCGCGATCGCGGCGACGGCGTTCGTCATAATCGCCTATATAACCGCGATCAACGCCTCGTCCGCGCTGACGTTCGCGGTCATCCCGGGGGAGGGGATGAAGTACTTTCGCTCCGTCCCGGGCGCTTATCGCCGCTTTCGTCGGACGCTTTATCAATGCGATCTCCTCGGCTTGGCGGTCACGGCGGCGAGCTGTCTTTTCGTGGGCTTGGGGGACTTCGGTACGCGTCGGGTACTGGCTCTCCTCTTAATGTCGCTGATCGTTTTAAACACCATGCGTTTCGCGATCCGCGCGAAAACGCGGGTACAGTATACGCTCACGATCTCGGGCGGCGGCGGGATGGTCGGCGGTTTCGGGGCGTTCCTCTTTGGCGGGGACGGGGTCACGGAGACCGGTCTTTTGATCCCGATCGCGGTTCTCGGTGCGGTATGGCTGGTCGCTACGATCCTTTTATATAAGGATCTCGATAAGCTTTGGGCGCGCGCGTATTCGGAAAGGAGCGGTGAAAGAAAATGACACAAAAACCAAAACAAACGGCGGGCGGGCTGATCCGCTCGATCCTCTTTCAATCGACGGGTTATCGGGTGATGTTGATCGTTTTTTCCGCGCTCGGCGCGGCTATGACGTGCGCCTGCGCCTTCCTCGGCGCGTATATCGGCGACGAGGATTATTTTACCTCGGTCTTTTTCCTCGTCCTGGCGTATTACCTTCCGAATTTTATGGTGCTTTTATCGTTCTCGCTGATGGGGTCGAGCCGCTTCCTCTACGCCGCGCCGATGGCGAAAAAGGCGATCACGGTCGGGCTCCCGCTCCTCGGCGCGGCGATCTGCGCCGTCCAGACCGTCCTCGCCGTCGGGACGACGGCGGTCGGGCTTACGCTCGGGCTGACGGACGGGAATCGTATGAGCGATACGCTCGCGGTCTGCGCCGCCACGTCGTTTTTGCTCCTCCTCTGTTACGCGCTTTATCAAGTCGGCGGGGCGGGGTTTCTGGGGTTGGCGTTCGGGATCTTGATGTTCGTCTTTTCGATCGGGACGGAGGTCACGATCCCGGGGAGCGCGCTCGATCGGCTTTGCCGCTACGGCTTCGGGTTACCGACATGGCTCTCGGCGATCCTTTTAGTCGCCGCCTTCGCGGTCGGGATACCGCTCTCGGTCGCGATCGCGAAAAAATGCTATCGGCGGCGCTCGTCGAGGGCGATGGTGGGACTACCGCCCGTGAATTGATCTTTTACGCTTTAGGGCAGGAGTACAAGCCGGCGCGTTTGTACTCCTGCCCTAAAATTTATTTTTAAACGCGTAATCCCTCGCCTCCCGCGGGGTCATTCCGTGGCGCTTCCGAAAGTCGTTGAGGAGGTGCGCCTGATCGGCGTAGCCGAATTTCTCCACCGCGTCGAGGGCGGAGAGATCGGGGGAGGAGAGGACGTCGCGCCATAAAAGCTGATAGCGCAGGAGGGAGGAGAAGGACTTGGGCGACAGCCCCGTATGGGCGAGGAAAAGGCGCTCGAGCGTTTTTTCGGAAACGGCGGTACGCCGCGAGAGCTCGGCGATCCGCGTCCGCCCCGCGCCGTCGAGCATGAGAGAGACGGCGTTTAAGAGGTCGGCGCTCTCCCGCGCGGGGTCGAGCCGCGCGATAAGCGCCCGCTCCGCGAGCGCGGCGCGGGCGCCGAGGGTCGCAGCGTCGGGGAGGTGTTCTTTTAATCCGACGAGGAGCCGCCCGAAATATTCCTCGGCGGGGACGGCGCGGTTCTTCGTCCGCGAGAGGTCGCGGTCGGCGAAATAAACCGCCGTCCAGCCGTAAAAGCGGATCGCGAAAAGGACGTCGTCCCCGTCCGCGCCGGCGGTGTGCGCCCGCTCGTCCAAGCCGCAGTAGACGGGCGGCGCGTCTCTAAAAAAGAGAATATCCGTACAGGTATCGGGGATCACGAGCGAGTTGTCGCCCGCCGCCCCTGCCGCGCCGTCCCTTCCCCAAAAACAGCGGATATACGGGCTTAGCGCCGCGCGGGGCGCTAGCTCGCGGTATGATCGGTTTCGCCGAAACGGCGCGGCGGTCAGCGGGCGGTATTTCACGATCGGGAGCATATGCTTTCCCCCTTTTAAAAGTGTTGAAACCAGTATAGCATACTTCGGCGAAAAGCGCAAGCGCCGTCAAGCGCCGTGAAGATCGCCGCTTATGAAACTGTACGAAAGCACCGCCCCTCGATAAATCTCACTTAGGCATATCCACAAAATTTAAAATTCTTTAAAAATCCCCCTTGACATTACCCGTAATTGTGATAGAATAAAAAGTAGAAAAATACGGTAGGAAAAATTCAGAACTTGTTCCAATAGGGGCAGTGTGCGGATTTTTGATCGAAGATTTTCGTGATCAAGAAAAAAATCCGCAGGAATACTTGATGTATTTCAAGGATTTTTGACGAAGAGCACGGAAATTTTCGACAAAAAGACGTGCGCTGACCCTATTGGAACATGTTCTTACATAAAAAAGAGGACTTTTTTCTTTTTTTCGGCTTTGTTCGGGTATACTATGCGTAGTATATTGATAGGAGGAATCATGTTTACGAAAGATATAGGGATCGACCTCGGGACGGCGAATACGCTCGTCTATATGCGGGGGAAGGGGATCATTATCCGCGAGCCGAGCGTGGTCGCGGTCGACGTTAAATACGAGCGCGTCCGCTACGTCGGACAGGAGGCGAAGGACGTGATCGGGCGGACGCCCGGCTCGATCGTCGCGGTCCGTCCGCTGAAGGACGGCGTGATCGCGGACTTTGATATGACGACGAGTATGTTACAGGAGTTTATCTCAAAGGCGTCGAAGGGGAGTCGCATTTTTAAAAAGCGCGTCATTATCTGTATCCCCTCGGGCGTGACGGCGGTCGAGCGCCGCGCCGTAAAAGAGGCGACTCAGAGCGCGGGCGCGAAGCGCGTCTCGATCATCGAGGAGCCGATGGCGGCGGCGATCGGCGCGGGGCTACCCGTCGCGGAGCCGACCGGGAGTATGATCGTCGACATCGGCGGCGGGACGAGCGAGGTCGCCGTTATCTCGCTCGGCGGGATCGTCACCTCAAAGTCGGTGAGGGTCGCGGGCGACGAATTTGATAACGCGATTATCAATTATATCAAGAAAAAATATAACCTCCTCATCGGGGAGCGGACGGCGGAGAACGTCAAGATCCAGATCGGGTCGGCGTTCCCCTTCGCCGAGAGCGAGCCGGATATGGACATCAAGGGGCGTAACCTCTTAAACGGTCTCCCCGAGAATATCACGATCACGGCGGCGGAGATCCGCGAGGCGCTCGCCGAACCGCTCAGTCACGTCGTCGACGCGATCAAGGTCACGCTCGAAAAAACGCCGCCCGAGCTCGCGGCGGACATCATCGATCAGGGGATCATGCTCGCGGGCGGCGGGGCGCTCTTAAAGGGACTCGATCGGCTCATCAACGAGGAAACGGGGATGCCCGTCAAGATCGCCGAGCGCCCGCTGGATTGCGTCGCGGACGGGACGGGGAAGGTTCTCGAGAATATCGATAAGCTTGTCGACGTTTTGAGCGACGATGATTCGAGATATTGATGATGGGAAAGCGTTTTTGAGGTCGCCTTATACTAATAACCGTTTGAGCTGCGGATATGATCCGCAGCTCAAACACTTCGGCGTAGCCGAAGGGACGCCGCCCGGCGTCAGGTTATGTTGTACAATACGAATAACCGCAGGAGCGCGCTCCTGCGCCTTGCCGCCTATCGGCAAGGCATTAAAAAAGCGAGTTATTCGCTTTTTTAATGGTTATTCGTATTAAAAGCGCTTTTTGATTTTATGACAGGAGCTAAGGTGGCGGGTCTCGGCTCACCCGAGAAAGCGCCAAGCGCGGGACGGCGCACGCCTTCCCTAAATAAAAAAACACGGCGCGAAAGGGGGCGGCGAAAGGGATATGCGCGATTTTTTCAGGACATGGAAATTCCGGGCGATCGTCTGTCTCCTCGCGCTCGTGGTCGGGTTTATGATCTACGCCGCCGTCTCGGGGGGGAACGTGATCTTCCCCAAAAGCGTCCTCGAGACCGCCGCCCAGCCCTTCGTGAGCGCGGCGAATGCGATCTCGGGCTGGACGGAGGAAAAGCTCGACGCGTTTTTAAACGCCGAGAAATACCGCGACGAGAACGAGATGCTCCGCGAGAAGCTGAGCGAGCTTTACGCCGAGCTGATCGATAAGCGTAAGACCGACGACGAGAACGAACAGCTTCGCGGGATGCTCGAGATCGCCTCGGAGAACCCCGACTATGAATGGTCCGCGCCCTGCGCCGTGATCGCGAGGAGCGCGAACGGACTTTTTGGCGGCTTTACGATCAATCGCGGGAGCGTGGACGGGATCGAGCTTTATGACCCCGTTTTTACGACGGTCGGCTTCGTCGGGCGGATCACCGAGCTATCGGAGCATTACGCCTCGGTCACGACGCTTTTATCGCCCGACTTTGGGATCGGGGTCATCACCGCCGAGCGTAACGTCGTCGGGATCGTCGAGAACGACGCGCTCACCGCGTCAAAGGGCTACTGCCTCATGAGCTACATTAAAAAGGAGAGCGAGATCGCGGCGGGCGACCTCGTGATCACCTCGGGGAGCGGCGAATTACCCGCCGACCTCATCGTCGGGCGGGTACGCGAGGTCTATCCCGACGCGAACGGGCTCACGCTCCACGCCGTGATCGAGCCGGCGGAGGACGTTTTTACGGTCACGAACGTATTCGTCATCACCTCTTTTGAGGGACAGGAAAAGGAATAGCATGAAATATCGGGTCTTGGGGAATGTCGCGGTCACCAAAAGCGGGCGTAAGCGCGTGATCGCGAAATGGCTTTTATACGCGGCGGCGCTCGTCCTTTTTTACGCGCTGATGCGATCGGGGGCTTTTCGGGGCGTCCAGCCCGTCCTTTTGATCCCGCTCTCGACGGCGGTCGCCATGCGGGAGCAGGAGCTGTCGTCTTCGGTCTTTTCGTTTTTTTGCGGGCTTTATATCGACTGTGCCTACGGCTTTGTCTTTGGCTTCAGCGCGTTTTGGCTGATCCTTATGGGGGTTAGCGCGTCGCTCCTCGCGCGAAATCTCGTCCAGCGGAATTTTTTGAACTTCCTTTGGCTCTCCGCCGCCGCGACGCTCGTCGAGTTTTTTATGGATTACCTGTTTTACGCGGTGGTTTGGGATCTCCCGAACCGCGAGGTCTTATTGACCGAGTCGATCTTACCGACCGTCGCGGCGACGGTCGTCGTTTCGCCGCTCGTCTACTTCCTTATAAAGGCGATCTCGGCGCGATTCGGCGACGAGAGCGGGGGCGAGCGCTATACGCCGACCGACGGGGACGGCGACGAGAGCGGGGAGAACGTTTGATTTTTTATTTTTGGGGAAGGAGTGCGCTTTGACGAGGGTATCGAGGATCATACGGACGGCGGTCTTGATCGCGTTCGTTTTTTTGGCGCTGTTTTTATGCGTGCTGAGGCTTTTAAAGCTCCAGATCGTCGACGGCGCGGACTATCTCGCGATGACGACGGCGACCTATACCGCGAAGCAGGAGCTGGTCGCGACGCGCGGACAGATCATGGACGTAAACGGGCGACCGCTCACGACGAACCGAACGGTCTATCGCGCCGTGATCCAAAAGAGCTTTTTAGAGAGCGGGACGGAGAACGAGATCCTCCTTCGCGCGGCGGAGATCCTCAAAAAAAACGGCGTCGGGTTAAACGATTCCCTCCCGATCTCGGGGGGCGAGCCGTTTACCTTCCTCCCCGAGCCTAAGACCTCCGTCGCCGAGCTAAAGGAGCGGCTCGACGCCCCGTCCGAGGCGGACGCGGCGGACTGTTTAGCCCTCCTCGCCGAGAGGTACGCGATCGACGGCGGATATACGCCCGAGGAGACGCGGGTCATCGCGGGGCTTCGCTTTGAGATGGAGCTAAGGGACTTCTCCCACGAGAATTACTTCGTCCTCGCGGACGATATATCCTTTGAGGCGGTGACCGCGCTCAAGGAACAGAGCTTTCTCCTTCGCGGGGTCGACCTCGTCGAGGCGAGCGAGCGCGACTATATCGAGAGCGACACCGCGCCCCATGTCCTCGGCGCGGTCGGCGCGGTCTCGCCCGAGGAATACGCCCTTCTCAAGGAGGAAGGATATCGCTATAACGACAGGATCGGAAAATATGGGATCGAGCTCGCGATGGAGAGCGTATTACGCGGGAAGAACGGCGAGCGGACGATCACGCGCGACATCGACGGGAACGCCGTCTCGGACGAGATCACGCGCGAGGTGAGCGCGGGCGACAGCGTTCGGCTCACGATCGACTATGACTTTCAAAACGAGCTCCAGACGATCCTCGCGAATCAGATCAACTGGCTCAACCATAACGCCGATCGGGGAAACGACTGTGACGCGGGGGCGGTCGTCGTCCTCGACGTTAAAACGGGCGCGGTAAGGGGAATGGCGTCTTATCCGACCTATAATCTCGCCGAGTCGGTCGAGAATTACGCCGAGGTCTTAAACCGCCCGGGTAACCCGATGTATAATCGCTGTATCAGCGGGCTTTATCGCCCCGGCTCGGCGTTTAAGACGATCACGGCGACCGACGGACTGATCAGCGGCTTGATCGATCGAAACAGCCGCTCGATCTGTACGGGGGTCTATACCTATTACGCCGCCTCGGATTATCGCCCGAAATGTACCGGCTATCACTACGGGAGTACGGTCATCGACTGTTTAAAATGGTCGTGTAATATCTTTTTTTACGACCTCGGGCGGCGGCTCGGGATCGAGGAGCTGTCCTCCTTCGCGGCGAAATTCGGCTATGGCGAGAGCCTCGGGCTCGAGATCGGGGGGCTATCGGGTCAGATGTCCTCGCCCGAGGTCTATGAGAGCCTAAGGGGAGAGCCATGGACCGAGGGAAACACGCTCCAAGCGGCGATCGGTCAGATGGATACCCTCGTGACGCCGCTCCACCTCGCGGTACAGGCGCTCACCCTCGCGAACGACGGCGTAAGGTATCGCCCCTATCTCGTCGACGCGGTCGTGAGCTATGACGGGAGCGAGACGCTTTATCGTACCGAGCCTAAGGTCGCGGCGGTGATCGAGGATCAAAACGACGCCTTCGCGACCGTCCGCGAGGGGATGATCGCGGTCTCGACGCTCGTCAACTGGCCGACGAGCTCCGCGCTCTGGAATTTCGACTACCTTCCCTCAAAGGTCGCGATCAAGACGGGAACGGCGGAGACGGGCGACGGCTATTATACCTCGACCGTGATGGGCTATTACCCCGCCGACGACCCCGAGATCGCCTTTGGGATCGTTTTGGAGAAGGGGGAGTATTCCCGCTATATGGTGAGAAACGTCATTGACGCGTATTTTTACGACTGTTATGAGCCGGATCTCGACGAGGAGGGGAACGTCAAGACCCCGTGGAAGCGCTGGAGCGCCGCAAAAACGACGGTTCGGTGAGCTTTTGGGCGGTTTTACGCGCGATCTCATAGCATTTTAGACAAAAATTATCCGGGATTTCAATATAATATTCACAAATTTTTCATTCTGCGAAAAAAACACTTTCAAAAACGCGAAAAATATGGTATTATATGATTAGGACTTTATAATTCGGAAATTTCGGTAACAGTACGGAGGTAGGCTTATGGGACAGATTATTGCGGTAACGGCGGGTAAAGGCGGGACGGGGAAGTCGACGACCTCGGCGAACGTCGCCTCTTGTCTCGCGTATCGCGGGAAAAAAACGCTCGTCGTCGAGCTCGACTTTGGGCTACGCTGTCAGGATATTATGCTCGGCGTAAAAAGCGAGGTCAAACACGACATCGGCGAATATCTCGAGGGTAAGATCGACATCATCACCGCGACGACGAAGGTCGATCGGAGCGACAACCTGTCGCTCGTCTGTGCCACGCGAAACCCCTTTATGGATATAAACCCCGATAAGATCATCGGCGTATGTAACGAGATGCGCGAGTATTTTGACTATATCGTGGTCGATACCGCCGGGGTGGGTAGCTCGGTCTTTGGCGTTATCAAGGCGGCGGATCTCGTCCTTATGGTCACGACGCCGGATACGGTATGTATGCGCGACGGCGCGGCGCTCTCCGACTTTCTCTATTTAAAGGGCTGTACGAACCAAAAGCTTATCATCAATAAAGTCCCCGTCCGCTTTAAGGACGAGGAGATCGTCGACGACCTCGACGTCGTGATGGATACCGTCGGTATCCCGCTGATCGGCGTTGTCCCCGAGGACAGCGAGATCCGTATCTGCGGCTCAAAGGGTATTCCCCTCCCCAAGACGAGCGCGGGCTTTAAGGCTTATGACTCGGTATCGCGGCGGCTTCTCGGCGAGGACGTCCCGCTCTCGATCAATATCAACTGAGTTGCTAACTCCGTAACGCGGGCGATAGCGTCCGCCTTTCGGGGTTTTATCGGGGTATATCGAAATCCGAAAAAGACGGTTTTATCCGACTGTACCGACCGCGAAGGGTCGGTGCGCCAAATATACATAAAGGAAGGTGTTTGTTTTGAATATTGCATTGATCGCGCATGATTCAAAAAAGGAACTGATGACCCAGTTCTGTATCGCTTACTGCGGCATTCTGAGCCAGCACAGTCTTTGTGCGACGGGTACGACCGGTAAGCTTGTCGCCGAGGCGACGGGACTAAGGATCCAGCGCTATCTGAGCGGCGCTCAGGGCGGGGATCAACAGATCGCTGCGCGGATCTCGTGTAACGAGATCGACGTACTCTTTTTCTTCCGCGATCCGCTCAACGCCAAGGCGCATGAGCCGAACGAGATGACGCTCCTGCGACTGTGCGACGTCCATAATATCCCGGTCGCGACGAATATGGCGACGGGCGAAGCGCTGATCCACGCGCTCGAGCGCGGCGACCTCGATTGGCGGAATATTGTTAAGGAAGACTAACATTTTATATGTGATCGTCGGGGCTTCGCGAATAGCCCCGACGTTTTTTAAGGCTACACCGCACAATGATTGGCATACAGATGTGCGGCAGAAATTTCTCTAACATTCGCTTTGCTTTGCGCCGCGTCCGTGCGGCGCTTGGGACGAATGTTACGCAACATCCTGTTGCGGTCAGATTGTACAGAAATCTTGCAGGCATACTGGTCTGTCGGTCAGCCCCTCTGTCACTTCGTGACACCTCCCCCACAGGGGGGAGATCACGTATGTCAAAAGATTTCTGTGCAATATGGCGGAAAAGATGTCGTGCAGCTGTGTGTCAAAACCGCAGGTGGTCATTGCGCGGTGTTGCCTTAACATAAGGACAACGGGAGGTGTCATCATGAATAGGATCATCGGGGTTATTTTAGCGGCGTGTTTATTCCTAGGCGCGGGCTTTGGCGCTTCGGCGGCGGACGAGGCGGATAAAAGCCCCGCGATCGCGGGGCTTAAAAGCGTTCGCGTCGAGGAGGTACTTAGCGCGGAGATCGCGGTCTTAACAAAAAGCGTCTCGATCTCAAAAGCGCTTGACGTCTCGGAGGACGGATTTTTAGTGATCCCGAGCGGTAAAACGCTCATTCTCAAAAAAGGAGCTAGGATCAACGGGAGCGTCTATATCGAGAACGGCGGGACGCTGACGTTTCGCGCGGGGACGGCGACGATCGGCGGCTCGATCGTCTCGGACGGGAAGGTCAAGATCGAGGACGAGTCGTATGTCCGCGTCGGGGGCGTCCTTTACGTTTCACCGAGGGGCGGTTTATCCGTCGGCGAAAAAAGCACCCTAAAACAAAAGGGGATCGGCGGGAGCATCGTCTGTCTCGGCGAGACCGACAGCGACCTCGCCGAGATCGCGAAAAAGCCGCTCGCGGCGGTCATTACGCGGATCGACCCCTATACGGGCGATATGATTTGGGTAAAAAGCACGGCGGACGACCCGGACGCGGCGATCCCGAGCGAGATCGTCCCCGACCCGTCGAAGTATTATACCGACGACTTTCCCGCCGGCGGCTCGGCGAATACGGTGACCTTCTTTTTTGAGAACGGCGCGCTGATCACCGCCGAGAAATGGGGCGACAAGCTCGACGAAAAGAATTATTCCTCCGTCGCGGGCGTATGGATCAAGGGCGCGCTCGCCGCGATCGAGCGGGACGAATGACGATCCGCGCGGGAAATTCTGAAATATTCGGAGCTCGGGCGGATCGGGGGAAGGCATGAAGTATATCGAAAGTATCAAGCTCACCGGCGCGATCGCGGACGGGTATCTAAAGGAGCTTCCCGCCGTTCGGTGGCTCGAACGGGAAAAGGAACTGACGCTTCGCGCGACGGTCACCTTTTTCGCGGGGGAGAACGGCGCGGGGAAGTCCACGCTCATGGAGGCGATCGCGGTCGCGGCGGGTTTTAACGCCGAGGGCGGCTCGCGGAATTTCAGCTTCTCGACCCGTGAGACCCACTCGGGTCTACACGAGAGCCTAACGCTCTCCCGAGGGATCTATCGTCCGAAGGACGGCTATTTCCTTCGGGCGGAGAGCCTTTATAATGTCGCGACCCATATCGAGGAGCTGGACGAGCTTCCCTGCGGCGCGCCGATCACGCCGGCTTACGGCGGTTCGCTCCACTTACGCTCGCATGGCGAAAGCTTCCTCGCGGCGGTCGGGGAACGGTTTCGCGGGCGGGGGCTTTACCTGTTGGATGAGCCGGATTCCGCTCTTTCTCCCGTCGGGGTCTTGACCATGATGGGGCATATCGCGCGGCTCGAACGGGAGGATTCTCAGTTTATCATCGCCACCCATTCGCCGATCCTACTGGCGTACCCGGGCGCGGAAATTTTATGGTTCTCCGAGCGGGGGATCGCCCCGACCGAATACCGACAGACAAGCCATTATCAGCTCACCAAGCGGATCCTCGATCGCCCCGACGGCGTTTTTGACCTGCTTTTCGGAGACGAACGGAATACCAAAGTATAAGTTGAGGGCTTATGCTTTGTTTTTTTGTGAAGGAGTGCGCGGGGGCGCACTCCTTCCCCAAAGGAAAAAAAGAAAAAAGCGCGGGTCTCGTAAAAATACGCGATCCGCGCTTATCCTATCGGGTCTATTTCGCTTTTAACAGCTTGGAAAATTCGAGCGCCTTCCCGAGGTCGCCGTCGACCTTGAGCCGCCCCGTACTAAAGGCGACGACGGGGTCGAGCTTCCCCTCCATGATCCGTAGGAAATTATTTTGGCTCACGGTAAAGTCACAGCTCCGATCGTGATAGTCATAGGGCTCGATGTTGATCGCGCCGTCCTTGATCTCGACGTAAAAAACGCCGCCCTCGTCCTTATCGGTGATGTTGACCTGGACGGCGAGAAAGCCGACCCCGGCGGGGTCGATCGCCGCCGCCCTTTCGCGGATCTTCTCCAAAAGCTCGTTAAAGGTCATTGTCTCTCACTCTCCTCTCGGTCGTGGCGCGGGCGCTCTTTTACAAATTCGATCGCGTTGATACAGGCGATGTTCACGTCGATCATATGCTGGTTGATCGTCGCGGTCGATAGCTTTGAAAAAAGCTTACCCTTGAGGGTGCTGACGTACTTGGGGGGAAGCGTGTTGAGCGCGAGGCATTTAATGTCCTCGCGGCATAGGTCACAGGTACAGCAATCGCTGTTTTTCATAAGCTCGTTCAGTCGTGTTTCGACGACCTCTTCCATTACATTTAGCAAAGCCATGGCACTTCCTTTCCTCCGCCGGGGCGGAATTGATCAAGTTTTACTGTCTCTTATTATACAGGAAAATTTTTTCATTGTCAAGCTTTTTCGCGATTTCCGCGCTTTATTCGATTAGGGCTTGAAATTTCGGGAAAAATATGGTAAAATAAAAATAACGGTTTTATAAAAACAACGAGTATGGAGGTCAAGGAGCGATGAATGCTTTTTCTTATCGGATACAGGGGCTGCAGCCCTCGGCGATCCGCGAAATCTTAAAATTTACGTCCGACCCCTCGGTCATCAGCTTCGCGGGCGGAAATCCCGCGCCCGAAGCCTTCCCCGTCGACGAGATCAAGGAGATCACGGCGGGGCTTCTCGAGAGCGACCCCGCCGGGGCGCTCCAATATTCCGTCTCGGAGGGCTATACGCCGCTACGCGACTGGATCAAGGACGATCTCGCCAACAAGGGGATCTTTCGCTGGAACAGCGACGACGTGATCGTCACCGCCGGGGCTCAGCAATGCATTGAGATGGCGGCGAAGGTGATCTGTAACGAGGGGGACGCGATCCTTTGCGAGGCGCCGAGCTTCGTCGGCTCGCTCAACGCCTTTCGCTCGTATAACTCGCGCCTGATCGGCGTACCGATGGACGACGAGGGGATCGACCCCGTCCTTTTAGAGGAAACGCTCAAGAAAAATCCGCGCACGGCGTTTATCTATGTGATCCCGAATTTCCAGAACCCGACGGGGAAGACGACCTCGCTCAAGCGGCGAAAGGAGATTCTCGAGCTCGCGTATAAATATAACGTCCTCATTTTAGAGGATAACCCCTACGGCGATCTTCGCTTCGCGGGGGAGGACGTCCCCTCGATCCGCTCACTCGACGAAAAGGGTCACGTCATCTACGCGGGGACGTTCTCAAAAACGCTCGCCCCGGGGTTAAGGGTCGGGTATATGTGCGCGGATAAGAGCATCATCTCAAAGGCGGTCTGCGCTCTACAGGTCTCGACCGTCCATACGAGTATCCTCTCTCAGCGGATCGTCCACGGCTTTGTGACCCGATACGACTTTAACGCGCATATCGATCGGCTTCGCGAGATCTATCGGAAAAAATGCGAGCTGATGTTAAACTGCCTGAAATATAAAATGCCGCGCTCGATCTCCTTCACCGAGCCGGACGGCGGGCTTTTTATCTGGGGGACGCTCCCCGAGGGGGATATGAACTACTTCTGTAAAAAAGCGGTCGAGAATAAGGTCGCGGTCGTCCCGGGGAACGCCTTCCTCGTCAACGAGAGCGAGCCGACGCTTTCCTTTAGGATCAACTATTCCACGCCGACGGAGGAACAGATCGAGCAGGGGACGGATATCCTCGCCGCCGTCGCGAAGACCATGTATAAGTGATCTCCTTCAAGAAAAAGAACAAGAGAAAGGACGAACCCCAAATGACGGAACAGACCGAAAAGAAACGCATTTTAAGCGCGATCCAGCCGACGAATACGCCCCACCTCGGGAATTATCTCGGGGCGCTCGTGAACTGGATCAAGCTCCAGGACGACTACGATTGTGCCTACGCGATCGCCGACCTCCACTCGATCACCGTAAGACAAGACCCAAAAAAGCTCCGCGCACAGATCGCCGAGAGCTACGCGATCCTACTCGCGATGGGCGCCGACCCCGAGCGGTCGATCGTTTTTGTACAGGGGCATAACCCCGCCCACGCGGAGCTCGCTTGGGTGTTATCCTGCTACTCCCAGTTCGGTGAGCTCTCGCGTATGACCCAGTTTAAGGATAAAAGCGCCAAGCACCCCGAAAATATCAACGCGGGGCTTTTTACCTACCCCGTTTTGATGGCGGCGGATATTCTTTTATATCAGGCGGATCTCGTCCCCGTCGGGATCGACCAGAAGCAGCATTTAGAGCTGACGCGTAACGTCGCCCAGCGCTTTAACGCGGTCTACGGCGACGTATTCACGATCCCCGAGCCGTATATCGTGAAATCCACCGAAAAGATCAACTCGCTCCAAAATCCGACGAAAAAAATGAGTAAATCGGACGAGAATCCGAACGCGAGCATCCTCATCCTCGACGACCGCGACACGATCATCAGGAAGTTTAAGCGAGCCGTCACCGACAGCGGCGCGGAGGTACGCGTCGGGGAAGGGAAAGAGGGGATCGCGAACCTTATGTCGATCTATTCGGCGGTGACGGGGAAGTCCTTCGATGAGATCGAGCGCGAATTTAAGGGGAAGGGCTACGGCGACTTTAAGCTCGCCGTCGGCGAGGCGACCGCCGACCTTCTCGCGCCGATGCAGGCGGAGTTTCGTCGGATCAGCGCCGATAAAAAATACCTCGAGGAATGTATGAGGCTCGGCGCGGAGAAGGCGTATCGCGCGTCGCTCAAGACGCTAAGAAAGGTCTATAAAAAGGTCGGCTTTTACGAGCTTCCGCGATGACGAAGCGAAAAAAGCGCGGGGTCGCCGCCGTTTTAGCGGCGGTATTCGCGGGGGCGATCGCGGCGGGGCATACGCTGAGTCGCGTCTCGTACACGGTCGAGACGGGGGAAGCGGGTGAGCCGATAAAGCTCGCCTTCCTCTCCGACGTCCATAACAGCCTTTACGGCGGCGGTCAGAGCGAGCTGATCGGGGCGATCGACGATTTCGGCGCGGATCTCGTCCTTTTTGGCGGCGATCTTTTTGACGAGCATAACGGGGAGGAAAATTCTTGGGCGCTCGTCGACGCGCTCGCCGAGCGATACCCCTGTTATTACGCGGTCGGAAATCACGAGATAAGGACGGGGAAGGTCGAGGCGTATAAAAGCGAGATGGCGCGGCGGGGCGTGACCGTCCTCTCGGGGACGAGCGCGGTCGTTTCGGTCGGGGGACGCGAGCTTCGCCTCCTCGGCGCGGACGGGCGATACGACGGCTCGCTCGAAAAAGCGGCGAAGGCGCTCGACGAGCGCTATTCGATCCTTTTATACCATTATCCCGCCGATTTCGCCGACGTATCGGAGATGGGCTTTGACCTCGTCCTCGCGGGGCATGAGCATGGCGGACAATGGCGGATCCCCGGGCTATTAAACGGGCTTTACGCCCCGGACGAGGGATTTTTACCGAAGTACGCGGGCGGGCGGTATGAGAGAAACGGATCGACCATGCTCGTGAGCTGCGGACTCTATCGTAATCTCTCCTGTATCCTGATCCCGCGGATCTTTAACCGCCCCGAGCTTTTACTTGTGACTTTAACGTAACGGGAAGGAGTGCGAATATGCGGATCGTTGTCCTTATCGAAAATACGAGCGCGGCGGAGCGCCTGAAGGCGGAGCATGGGCTATGCCTTTACGTCGAGAACGCGGGGGAACGCTATCTCATCGACGCGGGCGCGTCCGACCGATTTTTTACCAACGCCGCCCGCCTTAGGATCGACCCCGCGACCGTCGGGAAGGTCGCGCTCTCTCATAACCGCTCGGATCACACCGGCGGGCTCGAGACCCTGATCCGAAAGAAGCCGGACGTCCAAATTTACGCCCGCGCGGCGGGGAACGCGGAGTATTTTATGAAATACGGTATGATCCGCGTCTCGGTCGGTCAGCTCGCCGACCTTTATGAGGAGTACACCGATAATTTCGTTTTATATAATAACTTCCAGCGGATCGGCGAGGGGTTTTACGCGATGGCGAACGAGATCCCCGATTATACGATGTACGCCGAGGAAAAGCGCCTTTATCGTAAGAGCGGGGCGCGGCTTGTCCGCGACGATTATTCCCACGAGGCGTTTTTTGTCCTCTTCCCCGAGGGGCGGCGCGAGAGCGGGTGTGTCGTGATCTCCGCCTGTTCCCACTGTGGGATCGTGAACGTGTTAAAGACGGTGAAGCTCCGCTTCCCGGGGACGCCGATCCTCGCGGTTGTCGGGGGATTTCATATGATGGGCGGGTCGGAGAAAAAGCTGTGCTGTTCGACCGAGTATATCGATAAGACCGTCAACGAGCTAAAGGCGATCGAGACGGGGGTTTTATATACCTGTCATTGTACCGGGCTCGCGGCCTACGGGATCATGAAGCCCCTCCTCGGCGATCGCCTCCAATACCTTCAGACGGGAGAGGAGCTTGAGTTTTAATGAATATTTTTGTGGTGGGCTGCGGTAAGATCGGCGCGGAGCTCGCGAAGCGCCTCTCGGAGGCGGGTCACGACGTCGCCGTCATCGACCAGTATGAGGAAAATTTTGACAACCTCCCCGACGATTTCGGCGGGCTGACCTTTTGCGGCGTACCGATCGACGAGGACGTTCTCGTCAAGGCGGGGATACGGAGCTGTGACGTGCTTTGCGCGGCGTCGGCGGACGATAACGTCAATCTTATGACCGCCCAGCTCGCCAAGACGGTATTCGGCGTCGGGCGGGTCATCGCCCGCGTCAGCGACAGCGAAAAGGAAGAGATCTTCGGCGCGACGGGGATCGTGACCGTCTGTCCGACGAATCTCTCGGTCGATTCGCTCCTCTCCGCCTTCGGCGAATACACCGAGGAGACGTTCTTTCGCGTCAAAAACCACGCGATCAAGATGTTCTCCGTCCCCGTCCCGCGCGAGCTTTACGGCGAGCGCGCTCTCTCGATCTCGCTCGAGGAGAACGAGATCCTCTACGCGATCATCGGCGCGGACGGCGAGCTTCGCCTCGTCAATAACTATAATATCCCGCTGAACGAGGGGGAGACGCTGATATTTTCTAAAGTGATCGATTGAGCGCTTTCTTTTTTGGGAAGGCGTGCGCCGCCGCAAGCAAGCGTTTTGTCAAAGATCGGCTATATCATACGGCGATCGTCGGTGAGACGGCGTAAGCCCCGGGGTTTTACGCGAGAAGCCGTAGGATCGGTGTGCTTGCCGCGAGCGCGCCTTCCCCAAAAAATAATAAATTTTTAAAAATTACTCGGAAAGGAGCGCGGAAGGTGGGAAAAAAGGTCATCATCGTCGGGGGCGGACGGGTCGGCTATTACCTAATCCGGGCGCTCAGCGAGCGAAAGCGCGACATCGTCCTCATCGAGCATGATCGGCGCGTCTGTAAAGAGGTCGCGAATACGCTCGACGTCCCCGTGATTTGGGGCGACGGGAGTACGGCGGCGGTTCTCGGGCGGGCGGGCGTCCGCGAGGCGGAGGCGCTGATCGCCGTCACGGGGAAGGACGAGGTCAACCTGATCGCCTGTGAGATCGCCAAGCTCGTTTATCAAGCGCCCAAGACGATCGCCAAGGTCAATAACCCCAAAAACGTCGAGAGTATGAAGCGCCTCGGGGTCGACATCGTCATCTCGGCGACGGACAGTATCATCCGCCTTTTTGAGCGCGAGGTCGACCACCGCGCGATCCGCGAGATGATCCCCCTAAACGACGGGAGGGCGGCGGTCTATGAGGTCGAGCTTCCCGAGGATTTCGCCTATTCGGGGCGCGAGCTGGTCAATATCGGCTTACCCGAGAGCTGTAACATTATTTCGGTCACGCGAGGGGGCGAGCTCATTATCCCGCGCGGGCGGACAAAGCTCATGTCGGGCGATACCCTCCTCATCGTGTCGGAGACCGGGACGGTCGGCGAGGTTCGTCGCGCCTTAAAGTTGAAAAAAACGACAAATTAAGGCAAAAAGATGCTTCGGATTTTGTTTAAAAAGCTGTAATACGCGAAAAACTATTGAAATTTCCGCGAAAATGCGTTATAATAACAGTAAAAACCGACAGTACTACGAAGGGCAGGTAATGCAATCATGACTTCTCCTTTTACGGCAGAAGAACTCAGTAAAGCTTTAAGGGATAATCTTCAGAATGACTTCCGCGTTCAACAGAATGAAGCGAACACGGCGCAGATCTATAAGGCGCTCTCTAAGATCATCGTCAATCACCTCAAGGAGAAAAGAACGAGCTTTTTAACAAAGTGTAATTCTCAAGGGAAAAAACAGGTCTATTATATCTCGATGGAGTTTCTCATGGGGCGCTCGCTCAAGACCTCGCTTTATAACCTCGGGATGAACGAGGTCGCCGAGGAGGTTCTTAAAAAGGACTATGACGTTAAGATCGACACGATCTATGACGAGGAGCCGGACGCCGGTCTCGGGAACGGCGGTCTCGGGCGGCTCGCCGCCTGTTATATGGACGGTATGGCGTCTTGCGCCTACCCCGCGACGGGCTATTCGCTCCTTTATGAATACGGGATCTTTAAACAAAAGATCATCGACGGGTGGCAGACCGAGCTTCCCGACAACTGGCTCCCCGGCGGCGAGAGCTGGCTCATGCCCGTCCCCGATCAGGCGATCGAGGTCCATTTTGACGGCGAGATCCACGAATACTGGGATAACGAGTATCACCATGTTTCTCACGTCAACTATACCCCCGTTATGGCGGTCCCCTACGATATGTATGTCTCCGGGTACGACAGCGAGGGGGTCTCAAAGCTCCGCCTTTGGAGCGCTCAGAGTATGTCCTTTGACATGAGCGCGTTTAACGCGGGCGACTACGCTAAGGCGCTCGGCGCGAACAACATCGCCCACGCGCTCACGAAGGTATTATATCCGAACGATAACCACCTCGAGGGGAAGGCGCTCCGTCTCCGCCAGCAGTACTTTATGTGCGCGGCGTCGATCGGCGACATCGTTATGCGCCATATGAACGTCTATGGGACGCTCGATAACCTCCACGATAAGGTCGCGATCCAGATCAACGACACTCACCCGACCCTCGCGATCCCCGAGCTGATGCGTATCCTCCTCGACGACTGCGGTTACAGCTGGTCGAAGTCTTGGCATATCGTCTCGAACACCTTCGCCTATACGAACCACACCGTCCTCGCCGAGGCGCTCGAGAAGTGGGATAAGGATCTCATCCAGCGTATTTTACCGCGCATTTACTCCATTATCTGCGAGATCAACCGCCGCTACTGTGAGGGCTTATCGAACCGCCTCCCGCACGAGAAGGTGGAGAGAATGTCGATCATCAGCAACAATACGATCAGAATGGCGAATATCTGCGTGGACGCGTCTCATTCCGTCAACGGGGTCTCGAAGCTCCACAGCGAGATCATCAAAGAGAGCGTATTCCGCGACGAATATCAGGATAAGCCGACGAAATTTAAAAACGTGACGAACGGGATCGCGTACCGCCGCTGGCTTCTCCAGTCGAACCCCAAGCTTACCGCCCTCCTCGCCGACTGTATCGGCGACGGGTTTAAGAAGTACGGTCAGGAGCTGTCAAAATTCCGCCTCTTTGAGAAGGACGAAAAGGTTTTGACCCGTCTCGCCGAGATCAAGCGCGAGAATAAAGCCGATCTCGCGAAGTATGTCTATAACACGACGGGGACAAAGCTCAATCTCGACAGTATCTTTGACGTCCAGGTCAAGCGCCTTCACGAATATAAGCGCCAACAGCTCAACGCGCTCAACATTATCTCGGAGTATAACTTCCTTCGCGAGAACCCGGACGCGGACTTTGTCCCAAAGACCTATATCTTCGCCTCAAAGGCGGCACCGGGCTATTATATGGCGAAGCAGATCATCAAGCTGATCTGGTGTATCGGCGAGGAGCTTAAAAAAGACCCCAAGCTCGGCGAAAAGCTCTCGGTCGTATTCCTCGAGGATTATCGCGTAACGCTCTCCGAGCTGTTGATGCCCGCGAGTGAAATTTCGGAGCAGATCTCGCTCGCCGGGACGGAGGCGAGCGGAACGGGGAATATGAAGCTCATGTTAAACGGGGCGATCACGATGGGGACATACGACGGCGCGAACGTCGAGATTCACGAACAGGTCGGCGACGATAATATCTTTATCTTTGGTATGTCGACCCCCGAGGTCACCGTTATGAAGCAAAACGGGTATTCGCCCGAGGGCTATTATAACCATAACAGCGTGATCCACGCCGCGATCGATATGATGTATAACGGCTTTAACGGCGCGAAATTTGACGAGGTCGCGAACGAGATTCGCTATGTCGACCGCTATATGTGTCTCGCGGACTTTGAGAGCTATCGCGAGGCTCAGGCGAAGGCGAGCGCGATCTATCGTACCCCCTTAAAGTGGAATAAAATGTCGCTCGTGAATATCTCGGGGGCGGGGGTATTCTCCGCCGACCGCGCGGTCACCGACTATGCGCGCGATATTTGGCATGTTTTATAATTTAATCATTAACGGTAGCGGACGCAACGGGGCGCATTGATTTGCTCCCCGTTGTATTCGCATAATGCAAATTTTTTTCGACAGGAAAGGAAGGGGCTTATGGAGCCGATCTATGATTCGTATCGGGAGGAATATAAAAAGCCGTTCGGCGCGGTAAGACGGGGGGAGGCTTGTGAGTTTCGCCTGCGCTTCCCCGAACAGACCGTGATCGAGGAGGTCATGCTGATCTGCTTTCGCCCCGGCGAGCGGGAGCGCTTTCAGCGCATGGAGCTTTTAGAGGAGTCCTACGGCTGTCGGATCTTTGGCTGTACCTATACGCCCGGGGATCTCGGACTGCATTATTACTACTTCTCGCTCCTGATCGACCATAGCCGTCACTATATCAAGCGAAGCGGCGCGAGCGAGGGCGTCGTCGATAACGGCGATCTCTTTCAGCTCACGGTATATGACGAGGCGATGACGACCCCCGAATGGCTCAAGGGCGGGATCATGTATCAGATCTTCCCCGATCGCTTCGCGAAGAGCGGCGAATGCCGCGAATATGTCCCCGCCGACCGACAAATTCATACCGACTGGGACGATACCCCGCTCTGGAAGCCCGATCATCGCGGTCAGATCACGAACAGCGACTTTTTTGGCGGCGACCTGAAGGGGATCGAACAAAAGCTCGGTTATCTCGCGGAGCTCGGCGTTTCGGTGATCTATCTTAACCCGATCTTTGAGGCGCACGAGAACCACCGCTACTGCACCGCGAATTATGAAAAGATCGATCCGCTCCTCGGGACGGAGGAGGATTTTGTCAGTCTCTGTAAGACCGCGCGGGAATACGGGATACGGATCATTCTCGACGGCGTTTTCTCCCATACGGGCGCGGACTCGATCTATTTTAACAAGTTCGGGCGCTATGGCGAACACACGGGCGCGTATCGCGACCCCGAGAGCCCGTATCGCGAATGGTACAGCTTTTCTCGGTATCCCGAGGTCTATGAGTCGTGGTGGGGGATCACGACGCTCCCGAACGTGATCGAGACGAACCCCGCCTATCTCCACTATATCTGCGGCGAGGGGGGGATTTTACAAAAATGGCTCGACCTCGGGGCGAGCGGGTGGCGGCTCGACGTGGCGGACGAGCTCCCCGACGAGTTTATCGACCGACTTAACCGCGCCGTTAAGGCGAAGGGCGAGGATATGGCGATCTATGGCGAGGTATGGGAGGACGCGACGAATAAGGAGAGCTATGGCGTCCGTCGGCGCTATCTCGTCGGCGGTCAGCTCGACAGCGTCATGAATTACCCCTTTAAGGAGGCGATCCTCGAATACATCAAAAAGGGCGACCCGCGAACGCTCGTCGAGGGCGTTATGACGATCGTCGAGCATTACCCAAAGCCCTGTACGGATATATTGATGAACTTTTTATCGACCCACGATACCGAGCGCGCGATCACGAGGCTCGCGGGCGAGGACGTAGGCTGGAACGGGCGGGACTGGCAGGCGGAGCATACTCTGAGCGATCAGGAATTTGTCTACGGCGTGACGCTGATGCGGTGCGCGATGGTGTTACAGTACTTCCTCCCGGGGATCCCCTGTATCTATTACGCGGACGAGGCGGCTCAGGAGGGGTATAAAGACCCCTTTAACCGCCGCACCTATCCTTGGGGACACGAGGACGAGCGGCTGATCGCCTTCGTAAAAGAGCTGGGGCGGCTCCGTCGATCGATGAAGATGCTCGCGCGGGGCGATCTGCGCTTCCTCGACGTGGCGAGCGATCACGCGATCTTTTCGCGTACCGACCGCGCGATCGGCGAGGGGGCGGTGATCCTTTTAAACCGCTCGCGTAAGACGATGATCCGTCGGCTCTCTAAGCTAACGCCCTACCCGACCGAGATCCTGCGCGGCGCGAAGCCCGACGAAAAGAATATCAAGATCGCGCCGTTTGACTTCGGGATCGTGACCTATCGCTTCCCCGCCGACCGGAGCGAGCTTCGCGATGATCCTTTAGGGCAGGCGCGGACAGCGGCGATGACCGATGAGACGGCGACCGCGCCCGACAACAACACGGAAAGGAACGAAAACGACAATGGCTGATTTTGTAACAAGATTTGCGCCCAGTCCGACGGGGTATATGCATATCGGAAATCTTAGGACGGCGCTTTACGCCTATCTTATCGCGCGGGCGAACCACGGGAAATTTATTTTAAGGATCGAGGATACCGACCGCGAGCGCTATGTCGAGGGGGCGGAGGACGTGATCTATCGCTCGCTCGAGACGGCGGGGATCACCCACGACGAGGGACCCGACGTCGGCGGCGCGAACGAACCGTATATCCAGAGCGAGCGGAAGGAAATTTATAAGAAATACGCGCTCGAGCTGATCGAGCGGGGCGCGGCTTATTACTGCTTCTGTACAAAAGAGCGGCTCGACGCGATCCATGAGAACGGCGAGCTCGGCGCGGGGTACGACCGCCACTGTCGCGATCTCACGAAGGAGGAGGTCGATAAAAACCTCGCGGCGGGGCTTCCCTATGTCATTCGTCAGAAGATGCCGCTCACGGGCGTGACGGGCTATGACGATGCGATCTTCGGTCATATCGAGATCGAGAACAGCGAGATGCAGGATCAGATCCTCCTAAAGGCGGACGGCTATCCGACCTATAACTTCTGTCACGTCGTCGACGACCACCTCATGGGGGTCACCCACGTCATTCGCGGGAACGAATACCTCACCTCGACCCCGAAGTACGTTCTCTTATACAGAGCCTTCGGCTGGGAGCTTCCCGTCTATTGTCACCTCCCCATGCTCATGGGGCGTAACGAGGACGGGACGACCTCAAAGCTCTCGAAGCGCCATGGCTCGGTAAGCTTCCAAGACCTCACCGCGAACGGCTTCCTCCCCGAGGCGATCGTGAATTATATCGCCTTCCTCGGCTGGTGTCCCAAGGAGACGAACGAGGAATTTTTTACGCTCGCCGAGCTGGAAAAAATTTTCTCGATCGACGGGATCAGTAAGTCCCCCGCCGTATTCGATTACGAAAAGCTCCTTTGGTTCAACAATCACTATATTAAGGAATTGTCGCTCGAGGACTTTATGGAGAAGGCGAAGCCGTATTATAACGACGAGCTGAAGCCCTTCGCCGATAATAAGAAGCTCGCCGCGATGGTACAGACCCGGATCTCGAGCTTCCCCGAGGTGAACGAAAAGGCGGCGTTCGCCGCCGCGCTCCCCGATTACGAGCTTTCGCTTTTTGAGAATAAAAAGAACAAGACGACCGCCGAGACGGCGAAGGACGTTCTCACGGCGGCGATCCCGAGGCTCGAGGAATGCGGCGACTGGAGCAACGACGCGCTTTTTGCCCTCTTAAAAGAGCTCGCCGAGGCGCTCGGGCTAAAGGCGGGCGCTGTGATGTGGGTCATAAGGATCGCGGTCTCGGGTCTCGCGGTCACGCCCGGCGGCGCGACGGAGCTGATGGACGTACTCGGGAAGGAGGAATCGCTCCGAAGGCTGAAGGTCGGGCGGGAGCGCCTCCTGTCATAAAAAAACGGGAAGGGGAAGCCGCCGAAAGCCCAAGCTCGGGGGGGAAGCGCCTCCTTCCATAAAACAATCAAGAAAAAAACCGTCAGATGGAAAGGAATTGTTAGAAAGATGAACGAAGAAAAGAAAGACTTTAAGCGCGAGATCCCCCGCCCGGAGTTTCCAAAGCGCGCGGTCGTGACCGGGGGAATGCCCTATGGGAATAAGGAACTCCACTTTGGGCATATCGGCGGCGTTTTTGTCTTTGCCGACGTTTACGCGCGGTTTCTCCGCGATCGGATCGGCGAGGAGAACGTGATCTTTGTCTCGGGGACGGACTGTTACGGCTCGCCGATCGCCGAGGGCTATCGTAAGCTCCTCGCCGAGGGGAAGTTTGAGGGGACGATCCGCGACTTTGTCGAAAAAAATCATAAGGCGCAGAAAAAAACGCTCGACGACTATCTCATCAGCCCGAACGTTTTCGGCGCGTCGGGTCTCGGGCGTACCGCCGAGCTTCACGACCTCGTCTCGGATCGCTTTATCCGTAGGCTTTATGAAAACGGGCATTTAAAAAAGATCACGACCAAGCAGTTTTACGACGAAAAAGCGGGCTGCTTCCTAAACGGGCGACAGGTCGTCGGGAAATGCCCGGTGGACGGCTGTAACTCGGAGAAGGGCTACGCCGACGAATGCGACCTCGGGCATCAGTATATGCCCGAGAACCTCGTCGACCCCAAAAGTACCCTCACCGGCGAAACGCCCGTCATGAAGGACGTCGAGAACTGGTACTTTGACCTCCCGTCCTATCGCGAGGCGATGAAGGCGTACACCGAAAAAATTTCCCGGGAAAAGAACGTCCGCCCCCTCGTCTCAAAGACGATCGACGAATTTTTACAGCCCCCCGTGATCCATATCAAAAACGAGCTTTTCGCGAATTACGAGGCGGTGAAGGCTCAGCTTCCCGCGCACGAATATTTAGAGGAAAAGAAAAAGCCGTCGTTTACGCTCGTTTTCGCCGAGCTCGATGAGATGAACCGCGCCTGCGCGATCCTCTCGGCGAACGGGATACGCTTTCGGACGGGGAAGACGCTCGTCCCCTTTCGCCTGACGGGGAATATCGAGTGGGGGGTAAAAGCGCCCGTCCTCGAGGGGGAAGAGCCGCTCACCGTTTGGGTATGGCCCGAGTCGCTCTGGGCGCCGATCTCCTTCACCGCCGCCGCGCTCGAGGCGCAGGGACGGGATAAGGCGCTCGTGAAGGATTTTTGGTGCTCGAAGGACGCGCGGGTCTACCAGTTCATCGGCGCGGACAATATCTACTTCTACGGCGTAGCCGAAATGGCGATGTTTATGGGGCTAAAGGGCGGCGAGGCGGAGATCGATCCGCCCGAGGGGGAAATACAGCTCCCGACCCTTTGCGCGAACCACCACATTCTCTTTTTGGATAAAAAGGCGTCCAGCTCGGGGGCGGTGAAGCCGCCGATGGCGGCGGAGCTTCTCGACTATTACACGGCGGAACAGCTCCGTATGCACTTCCTCGGCTTAGGGCTCGGTCAGCGGAGCGTAAGCTTTCAGCCCAAGCCGCTCAACCCGACGGCGAACCCCGACGAACCCGATCCCGTCCTAAAGGACGGCTTCCTCCTCTCGAATGTCTTCAACCGTATGATCCGCACCTGTTTTTATACGGTACAAAAGCATTATGGCGGGAAAATGCCGGTCGGGGAGATCGACGAGCCGATCCTCGCCGACGCCAAAAAGGCGATCCTCGACTACGAGCGCTTTCTTTACCGTTTCGAGTTTCATCAGGCGACCTACGTCCTCGACAGCTATATCCGTAAGGCGAGCAAATATATGGCGAAAAATCTCGTCGAGGCGGATAAGACCGAGGACGGCGACCTTCGCCGCCATACGCTGATCCAAGTCTTTCATATGATCCGGACGGCGGCGGTCCTCCTCCACCCGATGGCGCCGAAGGGGACGGAAATGCTCCTCGAGTATCTGCGGCTCGACCGCTCGTTCTGGAGCTGGGAGCGTATTTTTGAGCCGCTCGCGGCGTTCACGGGCGGCGCGGATCACGAGTTAAAATTCCTCGAGCCGCGCGTGGATTTCTTTACGCGCCACCCGAGCCAGTTCGCCTCGGAGGAAAAATAAATGAAACGTTTTTGCGCGCTTTTGACGGCTTTCGCGCTTTCCCTTTCTGTCTCGGGCTGTTATGACAGGGGCGGCTCCCCGCCGCCCTCCGAGACGGGGGAGGCTTCGTCCTCCGAGACGGAGGAGTGCGCGGCGATCCTTGAAGCCGTGACCGTTTCGGGGGAGAGCGAAACGGTCGGCGCGGTCTATACCCTCGAAAAGGTCGGCGGAGAATGGGTAAGGACGGTCGAATATGAACACGGGGAAGGAGACGGATCGTGAAAACGCTTTGTGAGACGATCGCGGAACAGGTCTCGGCGAATTTCCGCAACCTCGAGACTTGCCTTAAAACCTATGATCGGGAAGCGCTCGTTTGCGGCGCGCCCGCGTGGCGGTACGTCTATCATACGCTCCATTCGGCGGATCGGTGGTTTTTTAACCCCTCGCTCTACGATGAGCCGCCGTTTCACGAGGAGGGAATGGACGACCCCGATCGCCCGTGTTCGGTCGTGTTGAGCGACGGGGAGCTGTTGGAGCTTCTCGATCGGATAGAGCGGAAGACCTACGACTATCTGAACGCGCTGACGGATCGGGAGTTGTACGAGCGCCCGCCCGAATGTCCGTTTACGCGGTTGGAGCTGGTTTTGATCCAATTTCGCCACATGAACTTCCACACGGGGATGTTGAACGGTCAGACGATCGAGCGGACGGGGAAATTCCCCGTTTACGTCAGCCCGCATACCGTCGAACGCTTGGAGCGCGGACTGTACGACGAATAAGAAAAAACAGACCCGGGAGGAACTTTTCCTCTCCGGGTCATTTCTTTTTTGATGAAAAGCCGCCGCCTTCACTAAATAAAATAAACTAAACTAATCGTCGATCAGGTCGGGGATATCGGAGACGACGTCCTCGCCGTAATAGCCGACGAGCGGGACAAGCTCGGCGGTCGTCAGGTCGGACTGATAGAGCCAGCTCAGCTCGAGGGAATAGCGATTCCCGCCGTCGTCAGCGACGAAGTCGATCTCGCCGAAGCGGTAGGGGAGCGCCCCGAGCGCGTCGAGGATCCGCCGCGAGTCCTCCGCGAAGCGGTAGGTATTCTCTTGGATCTTGGCGTATTCGACCGAGAGGTTGATGAGGTCGGTGTCCTCGAGGTCGGTGAGCGCGTTATAGGCGTTCGGGTCGTCGCCGTAGAGAAACATCTCGATCCCGACGTTTCGGATATTCTCGGCGGGGAGCTGATCGCGAAGCTCGTGGGAGAGCATATTACAAAGGCGATCCTCGGCGTGGGCGCGTTCGCCCTCGGTCACGGAGTTATTGACCGAGATGAGCGACATCAGGAAGGTCACCGCGAGGAGCGCGACCGTCAGGACGATACTCCGCTTATGAAAGCGAAGGCGGACGTTACGGTTGAGGACGACCGCGAGAAGCACCTCGACCCCGAGGAAGACGAGCATGATCGGCGCGAGCTTAAACGCCCCGAGGATCCCGATCGGGGAGAAGAGCGAAAAGATCATCGCGATCCCCATCACGATCAGCGAGAGCGACGCGGAGAGCGTCCCGACATAGACATACTTTCGCTTTGGGGCGGGCTTACGGGTGGGTTGAGACTGTTGTTGTTGGAGCTTTGTAAAGTTCCGCTCGAGCCGCTCGTTATCGAGCTGGAGCTGTTCCGTCATACGGCGAACGGCGTCGATACTGTCGCGGATCAGCTCGTCGGGCGCGTCGGGCGTAGCCCCCTCCTCCGGCTCGGGCGCGCGGTCGTCCAAGGGCTTCGCCCCCGGCTTTTCGTTCGCGTCCGCCGGGGCGGGCTTCCCCATGATCGCTTCTTCCAGTTCCGTCATATTTCGTCCCCCCTTTTTCCGTTTCGACAATTTTTTCGCCGATCCGTTCGTTTTATTTTTATGGGATTTAGTTTATCGAGACTATCGCGACCAGCGGATCGATTCGAGATAGTCGACCGGGTTTTTATTGATCCCGTTTACAATGACCTCAAAGTGAACGTGCGTCCCCTGCGCCCAGCCCGTCGCGCCCATCGCGGCGATAAACTCGCCCTGTGTGACTTGTTGACCGACGGTGACGTAAAGCGCGCTACAATGCGCGTAGAGCGTTTGGACGCCGTCGCCGTGGTCGATGATGACGTGATTTCCAAAGCCGTAATTTGAGCCGGCGTAGACGACCGTACCGCTCGCGCCCGCGAAGATCGGCGCGCCATAATAGGCGACGATGTCGACCCCGAGGTGACCGCTGTATCCGCCGTCCCAAAAGGTCGGCTCGCTGATCCCGCCGCCCTCCGTCGGCCAGATGAATTTCCCGTACCCCGCGTCCTCGGGCGAATAGAGGCTCTCGGGCGTGGGCTTTGTCCCTTGGGCGATCCGCTCGGTGACGGGGCGCGAGACGATCGCGGTATAGGTGATCTCGCGCTTGGTCTCGATACTGTTGACATAGGTGACGCGGGCGGTCACGCTGTTGACCCCCTTCTCACCCGGGGTCGTCGTCCGCGAAACGCCGACGTAAAGCGTATCATCATAATAATACTCGGTATCGTAATCGACGTAAAGCTCGTAATTCTCCATCACGGTCACCCCGACGGAGAGGAAGGGGATCTCGTCGCGGCTCTTGATCCGATCGCCGCCGTGAAGCTCCATATCGGCGAAGCCGGGGTTTAAAAGCTCGAGCTGAGCCATCGTGAGATTTAATTTATCACAGATCAGCGAATGAGAATCGCCGTCCTCGACGATATAATAGCCCGCCTGACGCTGAACGCCGGTAAGCTGAGAGATGAGCCAGTCGGTGTCGATGATACTCCCCGAGAGATAGAGACCGCCGGTGTCACATTCGATCCGATCCTCAAAGGCGACCTCGGCGTTCGGATAGACCGCGCGGTAGCGGTCGAGGATCCCCTCGAGGGTCGCTTTTACCTCGGTATTGTCAAACATCGCGCCCATAAACGAGCCGTTCAAATAAAAGCCGTAGGCGTAATCGACGGTAAGGTCGGAATACTCGAGCATTTTATCCGCGACTCGAAACTTCGTCAGCGTATCGGGGCTCTCGATCAGCGCGATCGAAAATTCCGGCTCGAGGCGGATACTCTCGTTGCTCCCGAGATAGTTGATACGCTCCTTTAGGATCGCCTCCGCGTCGTAATAGACCTGTTCATTCTCGATATAGCCGAGGAATTTATCGTTCACGACGAGCTTAACGGCGTAGTTGAGCGAGCCGGCGTAGGCGACGATATTAAAGAAGAATACCGCGCAGACGATCGGGGCGGCGATATTAAAAAGAGAGACGGCGATCCCCGATTTCCCGAAAATAAAGTCGCCGAGGACGTTCCCCGCCGCGCGAAGCGCTGCGGGCGTACCGCCCGTCTCCTTCGCCGCGCGATACGCCTCTTTTGTACGGGAGAAGGCGTTACGAAAGCTTAAAAAGGGCGAGGCGATTAGGACGCCGAGATAGCTTAACCCCCGCGCCGTCGCCCTTCTGAGAAGGCGTAAACGTTCCCAGATCATACGGAAAAAGCGGAGGAGGTTCTTCCCGAGGTGGATCAGGAGGAGGACGGAGACCGAACAGATATAGCGCCCGAACCTCGACAAAAAGAGCGCCGCGACCGCCGAAGCGTTTTTAAGAGCCGCCGCTTTTTTCGGCGCGGCTGTGTCCTCGGGCTTCGCCGCCGTGTTTTCGCTGTCCATATAGGGTCGTCCTCCTTTCCGAACGGTCGATTTTTTCATACTCCCATAGTATACCACATTTTTTTGAATTTTGCAACCCCTGATTTTCGCGCGAAAATTACACGGGGAAACAACGACGTTTTTTCGATCATTGACTTTTTTCGCCGAATATGGTACAATAGGATAAGACGGAAGGGAGGGTAAGCGATGCGGTTTGACGACTGTCCCCCGTATGTAAAGGAATTTCTCGACTATATGGCGACGATCAAGATGCGCTCGGAGCTGACCGTTAAGAATTATTATACCGATCTCAGGCTTTTTCTCCGTTTTTTAAAACAGGATCGGGGGCTTAGCGGCGACCTGCCCTTTGACGAGATCGCGATCGCCGACGTCCCCGAGGAGCTGATCCGCTCGGTCACGCTGACCGACCTCCTCGCCTTTCTCTCCTTCGCGCTCTCCGAGCGCGGGAATCAGGCGAAGGCGCGCGCACGGAAGGCGGTCACCCTCCGCCAGTTTTTTAAATACCTCACGACGAAAAAGCTTTGGTTCACGTCGAGCCCCGCCCAAGAGCTCGAGCTCCCTTCGCCCAAAAACGCCCTCCCCAAGCATCTCACGATCGAACAGGCGACCGAGCTTTTAAAAAGCTGTTCCGAGCTGAAGGAGTGGACGGACTATCGTAATTTTTGTATCGTGACCTTTTTTTTGAACTGCGGGATGCGGCTCTCGGAGCTGACGGGGATCGACGTGACGGATTATACCGAGACGACCGTCGGCGGCGAAAGGGTCACGTATATGAAGATCCTCGGGAAGGGGAGTAAGGAGCGGATCGTCTATTTAAACGCCGCCTGTAACGACGCTTACGCGCGGTATTTAAAGGTACGCCCCGCGCCGAGGGATAAGACGGATAAGGCGCTCTTTTTAAGCGGGCGCGGGAAGCGGATCTCGAACCGCCGCGTCGAACAGATCATCGAGGAAAAGCTAAAGCAGAGCGGACTGAGCGGGCTGGGCTTCTCCGTCCATAAGCTCCGCCATACGGCGGCGACGCTCATGTATCAAAACGGCGTAGACGTTCGCGTCTTAAAAGAGGTTCTCGGTCACGAGAACCTCGGGACGACCCAGATCTATACCCACGTCGCCAACGAACAGATGAAAAGCGCGATCGACCGTAATCCCCTCGCCGGGATCACGGCGGACGAAAAGGGGAAGAAGGCGACGTGACCGCACAAGGCTAGGGCAACACCGCACAATTACCGCCTGCGGCTTTGCCGTCCGATTGACAGCCATATTTTCCGCCATATTGCACAGAATTTTTTTGAAAGGTGATCTCCCCCGGGCGGGGGAGGTGTCACGCAGTGACAGAGGGGCTGACCGAAAGAACAGCCTTCCTGCAAAAATTCTGTACAATCTGACAAAAAATCTGACTGCCACTCGAACGACAATAATTGCGCGGTGTAGCCCAAATTCCCAAAATAAAAACAAAAATAAAACGCAAGGAAAAGGAAGGAACAGGAGCATGAATATCGCGATAGTGGGGCTCGGGCTGATCGGCGGATCATTCTGTCGCACCCTCAAAAAGCATACGTTTCATCGGATCATGGGGATCGACCGCGACCCCGAGACGATCCGTAAGGCGCTCGAGAGCGGCGCGATCGACGAGGAGATCGAGGTAGACCGCCTCTCGGAGGCGAACTTAACGATCCTCTGTCTTTATCCCGAGGCGATCGTCGATTTTGTCCGCGAGAACGCCGACCGCTTTAAAAAGGGCGGGATCGTGACCGATTCCTGCGGCGTAAAGGAATACGTCGTCTCGCGGTGTACGCCGATCCTCGCCGAGAAGGGCGTGATCTTTGTCGGGACTCACCCCATGGCGGGGCGCGAATTTTCGGGCTTTGACTATTCGACCGACGATCTCTTTGAGGGCGCGAGCTATATCATCACCCCGACCGACGAAACGCCGCAGATCGCGGTCGACCTCCTCCAGACCTTAGCGGGGAGCCTCGGCTTTGGGAAAGCCGTCGTCTCGACGCCGAAGCGTCACGACGAGATCATCGCTTATACCTCTCAGCTCGCCCACGTCGTCTCGAACGCGTATGTAAAAAGCCCGACGATGCTCAATTTTGACGGCTTCTCGGCGGGGAGCTTTCAGGATCTCACGCGCGTCGCGAAGCTCAACGAATATATGTGGTCGGAGCTTTTTATGTGTAACCGCGAGGCGCTTTTAAACGAGATCGACTGTATCTTGGAAAAGATCGCCGAATATCGCGACGCGATCCGCGACGGTCGGCTCGACCGCCTCATCGAGATATTACGCGACGGGCGCGAGCTAAAGGAGGCGAGCCTACGCCTATACGACGAACACGCGTCGGGAAAGGGTAATCCGCATGGCTAAAAACAACTCCGCGCGGCTGAGCCTCTCGGTCGCCTTTTGCGGGATCGTTTCCGCGTTCGCGGTCGTGATGATGTTCGGGTCGCTGATCCCCTCGTTCGCCTACGCCGTCCCCGCCTTCGCGGGGATCTTGATCTACTTCGTCGGGGAACAGCTCGGGCGGAAATGGGCGTATCTCTCCTATCTCACCGTCGCGCTCCTCTCGTTTATCCTGATCCCCGAGCTCGAGGCGGACTTTTTTTTCCTGAGCTTTTTCGGCTATTACCCGACGCTCAGGACGGCGCTCTCGCGGATCAAGAACCGCGTCCTACGCTATATCGTCAAGCTTTTGATCTTTAACGCGGCGGTCGTTTTGACCTATCAAGTCCTTTGCGCCCTCCTCTCGGTCGATCAAATGCTCGAGGGGCTGGAGGATTTCGGCGTTTACGCGGTCTATATCCTTTGGGGGAGCGGCAATCTCGCTTTTGTCCTCTACGATTTTTTCCTCGACACCGTCGCGAGGATCTATCGGAATTTCCTAAAGCCGAAGCTCGATCGGCTCACGCGGGGGAGATGACCTTCCCTAAAAATAAAACGACGTATTTTAACGGTACGTCGTTTTTATTTTTTAGGGAAGGACTGCCTTTCGGCGGGTCGGTTCTCATTCGAGCATAATGCTTTTTATCGACTGTCCGCCGATCCGCCGCGAATAGACCGCGAGGATGATCTCGTAAGCCGCGAGGAAGGCGGCGAGCGAGATCGCGAGCGCCTTAAAGCTGAAGTGAAATTCGGGAATATCCTCAAAGTCGGCGAAGAACAAGCTTACCACGATCTTTAGGAGGAGGTATTGATACGTCGTCCCGAGCGCGAAGCCGATATAAGAGACGGGGCGATAGCCGCCGAGGATCGAACGACCGCACTCCTTCCTCGAATAGCCGAAAACCTTCATCATCGCGATCGTTTTGGTGTTCGCCTTGACCACGCTCGTAAGCGACATTAAAAGCGTCATAAACGCGAGGATCAGCCCGATCGAGAGGATCATAAACGAAAAGGTCTCGCTCGACAGCTCGTCCATCGACATCGCCATTTGGGTCATCGCGGAGAAACAAAACGCCGAAAATCCGACGAAAAAAACGAGGATCTTCCTGCTCCCGAGCGTACTCTTTTTTAGACCCGCCAAAAAGGAGAGATCCGTTTTGTCGGGCTTCCCCGTTTTGACCTTCGCGTCCCGCGCCTCGCGAAGGAGGTCGAGGACGGGGCGCTTTAGCGTAAAAAACGCGTAAAGGATCGCGAGGAGCGTAAAAGTAAGCGTCGGTAGGACGATCAGCGAAAGGGCGAGGGGGATATTGAGCGTCGGGGTCATATCCGGGAAAAGCCCGCTATCGTTTTGAACGTCGTAAAAGGTCGGCATATAGAGCGCGGCGGCGGTATAGCCGACGACCGTACCGACCAGTACGCTGATCCCAAAGACCCAAAAGCGCCGCGCGATGTTGAGGTTTGAATAGCCGAGCGCCTTTAAAATACCGAGCTCCTTCCCGTGAACGTCGATATAGTTTTTGATGTAAAAGATCAGAAGTACTGCGGTCGTCGCGACCAGAGACCCGCCCGAAACGCCCGCGACGACCTTCCCGGTCGCGACCTGAGCCTCGTAGAGGATCAGCCCCTGCTCCGAAACGATCTCGTCCCCGATCGCGGCAATATCGATATTATAATTCAAAAAAAGCGCGCACACAAAGACCGCGCAACAGGTCACGACCGCAATCGCGAAAAGCTTCGCAATATCTTTTATCCCGATCAGCATTTTATCACCACCCGATCTCATAAGCGGTCTTTCGCGACGGGTTCGAGCGAAAGGCCGAAATTTTACCGCTGTTCATTTGGATGACCGTATCCGCCATTTCCGCGATGTTCGCGTTATGGGTCACCATCACGACCGTAAAGCCGTATTCGCTTTGGAGGGCGGAGAGATAGTCGAGGACTTGGCGACCCGTTTCCTCGTCGAGCGCGCCCGTCGGCTCGTCGAGGAATAAGACCTTCGGCTTTTTGGCGAGCGCCCGCGCGACCGAGACGCGCTGTTGTTCGCCGCCCGACAGCTCGCTCGGGTATTTTTTGAGCTTCCCGCCGAGACCGACCGCCTCGATCACGGCGCGATAATCCTTATTCCCCGCTAAGTCCGCGCCCATTTTTACGTTTTTGTCGACGTTCATATTCGGGAGGAGGTAGTATTGCTGAAAGATAAAGCCGATCTGATCCCGGCGAAGCTTGGCGAGTTCGTCGTCCGTAAGCGCCGTGATGTCCTTTTCGTCGTAGGATATAGTGCCTTCGTCGGGACGCTCGAGGGAGGAGAGGACGTTTAAAAGCGTCGATTTCCCCGACCCCGACGCGCCCAGAATGACGGTAAAAGCGCCGTCCTCGATCTTTAGACTGATATTTTTCAGCGCCTGAAAGCGGCTCTCGCCTCGCCCGTAAAACTTGGTGATCTCTCTTGCTTCGATCATAGGATAAGCCTCCATAATTCAATTTTTTAAGCTTTTTAACAGACCGATAAAAACCTCGGTCATCATCGTATCGATCTCCTCGCCCGTAAAGCGACAGGTCCTTGTCGCACAGAGGGCGGCGATCCCGTGGGTATAGATCCAAAGGTGGCGATAGAGCCGCTCGGCGGCGTCGCGGGGGAGATCATAGCCGTCCTTGACGGACGCGAGGATCGTCTCGTAATTCTCGTCGATGATCGGGAGGACGTTCGCGAGCGTGGGCGTTTCGGCGTATTCGTTCATAAACAACAGGCGAAAAAGCTTCGGCTCGTCAACGGAAAAAAGGATATACTGTCTCCCGACGCCCTTAAACGCGGGCGTTTCCGCGAGACCGCGCCGAATGTATTCCCGATACATCGCCCTCGCCGCCGCGATCACGGCTTGACGGATCTCGTCCGTACTCTTAAAGACGGTAAAGATCGGTCTCGCCGAGCTTCCGAGCCTTTCGCCGAGCGCCCGCGCGGTGAGCGCGTCAAAGCCCTCCTCCCGGACGATCGCGAGGGCGGCTTTGACGATCTCCGCCTCGGTGAATTTCGCTTTCGGCGGCATCAGATCGCCTCCCTTCTGTTTTAAATCGCACGTTTTAAAACATCTGTTTTAAATATAGCATAAAAAGTCGGGGATGTCAACCCCTTTGGGGAAATTTTTTTCGCGAAAAAGACCGCCGTATCCGATGAACGAAACGGCGGTCGCAACTTGTCGAAAAACCTCCCTTCGGTCGGTTCTCCGACAAGCTGTCGCCGATTTTTGGCAAAGCCAAAAATCCAAAATCAAAAAAATCCTTTGGATTTTTCCGATTTTTAGGCTATGATTAGGATTTGAGGAAAAACCCTAATGGTTTTTCCTCAAGCTCCTTTTCCTTCCGAAATAAGTCGATTTTGACTTTTTCGACAGTCTGAGACCGCCGTATCCGATGAACGAAACGGCGGTCGATCTTTTATGATAGCGGGAGAGCTTTTGAGCCTTCCGTAAAAAAATTTTTATTTAGGTTATTTTGGGCAGGTCTGCGCCTCGGCGGGCGCGAAGATCTCGGCGGGTTCGGCGGGCTTGGCGGTCTCGCCCTCGCCGGGGAGCGGCTCGCCGCGAAAGAGGAGCTTCATAATGATCGGCGTAAGTACGGACGAGATAATGATCAGGAGGATCACCGAGGTAAAATAGATCGGGTCGAGCAGCCCGACCGCCAGCCCCTTTTGCGAGACGATCAAGGCGACCTCGCCGCGCGTCATCATACCGACCCCGATCTTGACACATTCCTTTAAGCGATAGCCGCAAAGCTTACCCGCCAGCCCACAGCCGACGATCTTTGTTAAGAGCGCGACCCCCGCGAAAAGGAGCGAAAAGACGAGGAGCGACGGCGTCAGCCCCGACAGCTCGGTCTTTAGCCCGATACTCGCGAAAAAGACGGGACCGAACATCATATAAGAGCTGATGTCCATTTTTTCGGCGATGTATTCCGAGTCGCGGAGGTTACAAAGGATCAGCCCCGCGACATAAGCGCCGGTGATATCCGCGATCCCAAAGAAATGCTCGGCGCTGTACGCCATGATCATACAAAGGGCTAGACCGAGGATCGGGATACGCCGCTTATGGGGATAGCGCTTATCGATAATTTTAAAGACATAATAAGTGATAAGCCCGACCCCGATACAAAAGAGGAAGAAGAAAAAGGTGTTTTTTACTACGTCGAGCGGCGCGGCGTCGGGGGTCTTTAACCCGACGACGAAGGTCAGGACGACGATCCCGATAATGTCGTCGATGATCGCCGAGCTGACAATGAGCGTCCCGATCTCGCCCTTGAGCCGACCGAGCTCCTTCAGCGTCTGGACGGTGATCCCGACCGAGGTCGCGGTCATGATCGTCCCGGTAAAGAGCGCGCGGTAAAACTCGTCCGAGCCGACCGCCGAAAAGCCGTAAAAGCCGCTATATAAGACAAAGCCCCCGAGGAGCGGGACCGCGACCCCCATACACGCGATCAAGAGCGCCTTTGGTCCGGTCTTTAAAAGCTCCTTCATATTCGTCTCAAGTCCCGCGCCGAACATCAGGAGGACGACCCCGATCTCCGCCATACTCGCGAGGAGGTCGGACTGGTCGACCCAGCCGAGACAACAAGGACCGATCAAAAGCCCCGCTAAAATTTCTCCGACGACCTGCGGCGCTTTGAGCTTCCCCGCGAGAAGCCCGCAAAGCTTCGCGGCGAGGATAATGACGGCGAGGTCGAGAAACAGATCAATCGAACTCACTTAAATTCGCCTCTTTTTTCGGAGCTTGTGGTCATAGGGTTTGTGCATAGATTTTTGGACAAATTTTTTCGAGAACAAGGAAAAATTTTGCAGGCTTGCTTTCGCAAGTCAAAAAATTTTGACGAAGTTATCGGAAAAATTTGCCAAAAAGATATGTGCAATAGCCTATGAACACATGCTCTCATATTCTTCGGCTAACATTATAGTACATTTTTCCCGAAAATGCAACCGTTTTTTGAAAAATTTTTTCGGGAAGGCGAAAAGCCGAAGCCCTGAAATTTGATCGTGTGTGAAAAAGCGCACGCCTTCTCAAAAATAAAAAAGGAACCGCCTTCGGCGGGGCGGCATAGAATGACATAGCGGGATCACCGCCGATCACGGACAGCGGGTTCGCCCCGCGTCGGAAAGGAATAATTTTATGATCAATCCAAATGAAAACGAGACCTGTCGCGAGCCGAGGGTCGGCTACGCATACGTCCCCGTTCAGCGGATCGGGAAGGTCTATTCGCCGTCCGCCGCGCTGCAGAACGGGACGGTCTTTCCCGAGCTGAACATCACGATCGAGGAATATGAGAGGGGGATCTGGAATGGAAAATAACGCGAAGCCGAGCTACGCTCAGCTCCTCAAAAACGTCAGCGAGGCGGGCTTTTACGCGACCGACCTCCAGCTTTATTTAGACACCCACCCGGACGATCCGCGCGCGCTCGAGCTGTTTCGCGAGGCGTGTCGTCAATACGAGACCTGTCGCGAGGCTTTTGAGAGCTGTTGTTATCCGCTCCGCGCCTGCGGCGCGGGAAAAAACGGCGAGTGGGACTGGCTTTTTGGCGTATGGCCGGGCGAGCAGATGATGTAAGGGGGGAGCGATATGTTTATATTTGAAAAACGAACGGAATTTCCGGTCAAGATCAAAAATCGAAACCCGAGGCTCGCGGGGTTTATTTTGAGCCAGTATGGCGGTCCCGACGGCGAGCTCGCCGCCTCGCTCCGCTATCTTTCCCAGCGATTTGGGCAAAAGGATAAGCGCGGGATCGCGCTTTTGACGGATATAGGGACGGAGGAGCTCTCGCACCTCGAGATGATCGGGAGCATCGTCACCCAGCTCACGAAGGGCGAGGGGGCGAAGAGCTTTGACCGATATGGGAACGGGAGCTATTACATCGACCACGCGAACGGCGTATATCCCGCGAGCGCGGCGGGCGTTCCGTTTACGGCGGCGTACCTCCAGTCGAAGGGCGACCCGATCGCGGATATTGTGGAGGATATGGCGGCTGATGGCAACACTTTAAATGAACTACTTTATCAATAAGAACATAGGCTTAAAAACTGCAAAATAGCCGTCCTTATAAAAAGGAGGCAGTCACCAAAAGCGACTGCCTAAAATCAATCGCCGTACTCTTTGTTATATTCTTCATTCTTATTTTATGTGTTTCCTTTGTCAGAGTACAGCGAGTTAAATGACACCTGTATTATAACAGACAAATATTTGCGTGTCAAGTCTTTTTGAAAGATTTACCGCGCAATTTGTCGTAACGTGTCGAAATTTAAAAAAATAGGGGCAGACCCCAAGAAGGTCTACCCCTAAATTTTACTTTTTAAGCAGTTCTTCCACCTGTTCCCGCCATCTCGCCGGGACTTTTTCGATCGTGATATTTCCCGCCTTAATCTGATTGACATAAATTTTCGCCATTTTTTACACCTCCGAAATAATTTCCGCCAGCTCCACCAGCGCCATTTGAATGTCCTCGTTCTCCCTCGTCAGCTTCTCGATCGCGAGCTCCGCGTCCGACTTCTGCGCGACCGAGAGATAGAGATACCGCGAACCGTCGATCGGGTCGGTCTTTACGCCCATACCCGTCACGATCGTGAAGTTAAAGTGTGAGAACCGCGCCGTCACCTCGCCCGCTTCGTCCAATTCTGTAAGGATCAGCTCCGACAAATTCTCCGAGTTTGCGAGCGCCAAAAGCGCTTCATACGTCGTCGCCTCGGGCGAAAACCGAATCTCGTAGGATTCACGATACGCGCCCTGAATGAGATCCTTGTTGCTATAAACCGCAAGAACGGGAACGACCGTCCCGTCCTTAAATGTGATCGTTTGTGCCATAAATTTTTCTCCTTAAAAAAACGATATTTCGTACGTAAAGGTTGATGTCGAATAAGAGACGCCCGCGCTTGACGCGGACACGTTAAAGACAAAAAAGCTAAAGCTATATGCACCCGGTGATAGCTGTGTCTCACCATACCAATCAATATTAGCACCACTTGAAGAGAAGCCGTCTGCCGTTCTCAGCTCTACACTTTTATTTTCAGAGCCGGCGATCGCTACGCTTCTAACAGTACCGTTGCTACCTGTGCCGATAGCGTCAATGTGCACCTTAATTTTAGCCGTGCATGACTTCGAGATAGCTATATTGGTAAGGCTTGTAGCGGTTTCGGCTTGATTGTGACCACCGCTTTGTAAAGTCCCCTTCAACACTTTGAAAGCTTCCAAAGGGAATATTTTCTTTATCCCCCCCGCGTTTGCGTATACGGAAGATAGTGATTTGATCGCACCATTTACATTCACATTGACGGTCTTTAGTTCCTTGATTGTGCCATTTGCGTTGACAAAAATTCCCATAGTGCGATTCCTCCTTCCGTTGTTATGAAAAAGTGATCGTATACGTGACCGTCGGGTAAGCATAGGAAGTCCTATATACGTCGAACACGGCAACCTTAATGCTATAAACGCCTGCCGGCAGTACGACTTGCTTATACATATCGGTTCTGTCTCCGACAGTTCCTTGAAAAACGTCTTCATTGGAGGCATTGACGATAATGAGCGTTCTCGCTCCTGTGCTGTAGTTAGAGATTGATCCCGTAATGTTTGCACTAAACGTGATGGTACAAGTGCTATACAGCGTTATACCTGTCGCAAGCGTCCGTGTCATCGCCGAAGTTGAATTTGATCCCGTGATCGTATCGGGTATTAAACCGTGTATTACCTTTAATATCCCGTTCACATTCGCGTGGATCGGGTTCAGCCCCTTCAACACGCCGCTTACGTTCGCCGTGACCTTTCGAAGCGTCTTTAAGACCCCGCCAACATTTGCCGTAATGCCCATGAAAGCCCCCCTTAACTGTACTGCCCGTACCAAGCGTTCGCGGGACAGGTGGTCGTGGTCGGCGCGGCTGTCCCGACTTTAAGCAGTCCGGGACCCGCAGGACCTTGAGGACCCGTCGCTCCTGTCGCTCCCGTCGCCCCGGTAGCGCCTTTCGCGCCCGTCGCGCCTGTGTCTCCCTTTGCGCCCTTTAGGTTGTTAAACGTAAAGGTCGTCGTCGTCCCGCTCGTCGTCGCCGTTACGGAAGGCGTACCGACCGTGCCGATATTCGTACCTGCCGCCGCTTTGATCGTCGGGGTCGCTCCTGTGTCTCCTTTATCCCCCTTCGCGCCCTTTAGGTTTTTGAACGCGAAGCTGAACACCTTTGCGGTGTTCGCGCCCGAGGCGGTCACGGTGACGGACGGCGTTCCGACGTTCGCGTCGACCGTCGCGGTCGGCGTTCCGAAGCCCGCCGCCGCGCCCGTATCACCCTGCGCGCCGTTTGTACCGTCCTTTCCGTTCGTCCCCGCCGTTCCCTTCGACCCGTTCCTTACGTCGAAGCTAAACTTCTCTCCATTCGATAAAGTGACGGTAATTGTGTTTGTCCCCGCGTCTTCCGTCGATGTTTTTGTCTGTTCCACCTTCGTAACGGATACCCCGTTTGATCCCTCAGTTCCGGGCGATCCCTTTTCCCCCTTGTCGCCCTTTGTACCTTTTGAACCGTTTTGTACCGTGAAATCAAAGGTTCTTCCGTCGGAAAGCGTGACAGTCATAATGTTGTTGCCATCGTCCGTGTCAGATTTGACGGTTTGCTCAATCTTCTCGATCGAAACACTTGGTTCTGCGCCAAGGTGCTTCTCCACCTCTTCTTTGAATACATCCAGACCGCGCAGATCAACAAGTTTCTCTTGCACTTTCATTCGCCTCCTTATTAGGAAAACAGGAAGTCTCAAATGAGACTTCCTGCCCTACAAAAAAATTACTCGGTCGCGGTTTCGGGACTATTGTCCTCGCCGGGATCGGTCGTCGCCCAAAGCCCGCGAATATCGTCCTCCGTGGCGACCGGCAGATCTGCCGCTTCAAGCGCCTCGACCTTTTCGTTTAAGGTTTCTACCGCCGTCTTGTTCTCCGCGATCGCGGTATTCATCGCGGCGGCGTCCGAAGTGTGCGTCGTGATCCAGTCGGAAAGTTCCTTGAGTGTATTGAGCGAATCGGGCGCGTCCGCTACGATCTTTGCGATCTCATCGGTGACCGTCTTGTTCACGCTACCTTCGCCGTCGCCGTTCAGCACGTCGATCTGAGCCGAAACCGCGTCGATAAGCGCCTTGATCGTCTCATCGTTCGCGTCGCTGTACTTTCGCATAAGCTCGTTGTTTAAACCGAGATTTTCAAGGGTGACGTATTTTGTGTTTGCCATAATGTTTGTCCTCCTAAGACTTATTAAAAATATTTATTGTTCAACCGCATAAAGCGGAAGATACCGTTTAAAGATTCCACAAATCGCGTATATCCTGTGCTGTGGCGGTTGGGTAGCTTTCCTCCGCATCGGAACCGCCGCCCGGCGAGTTTCCGCCCGAAGCGCTGTTCGTCTGCTTTACCCAGCGCTTATTTTCTTTGTCGAATAAATAGACGTGGGATGTATCGATTTCCTTAAAAACCGATCCTTGTGTGAGGTAAACGCTCTCCACTTGTTCGGTCGGCTTTTGATCCGAGGATAGACCGCTCAACATAAGCCGAACGGTATTCCCGTGATCCATTTTGTCCAAAGTGATCATTTTGATCTCCTTTCCGATCGCTAGTCGATCTCCTCTTCTGCCGTGATGACCTCATAGTCTTCGAGCGTATGGGTCGCGGTAGCGTGCGCTGTTCCGTTTCCGCCGAGCTTCTCATAGGTCTCTAAAATTTCACGGAGGTTTTCGGCTTCGTACAAATAGATATAGCCGCGCTTCTTGACCTTTCCGCATAGCTCGTAAATCGCGTTGCGAAGCATGAGGCGGTTCGCATCCGATAAATAGCGGATCAGATTTTGACTGTCCTCGGATTCTTTTTGCTTTCTCTGCTCATCGTCTGTTTTTTGATTTTCATAGACTGTCATTTTACGGGAGATCACGCCCGAGATGATCGTACCGACCCCTATCATGCTTAAGATCTGTAAAATGAGTTTGACGACTTCGATGTCCACTATCCTTGTCCCTCCATATCGTTTAAAATATCGTCCACCGTAAATGCTGTTTGTTCTGTTTCGACGACGTTCGTTTCGGCGCGACCGTGTATGCAATTACAGTCATTATCGCTGATCAGTTCCTTTAACAGAGCGACGGACTGACCGCTGATCGTTTGTTCTTTTAGATTGTCACAGACTTGCTTCGCCATTTGGAGACGATCCCTATATTTTTGGTTTGACGAACCGATCTCGTTTTCCGCCTTCGCCTTCCATGAATAAAAAGAGATCGAAACGCTCCCGCACACGCCGACAAAACCGAAAAGCGCGATCAACACCTGAACCGCGTATTCAACATATTCCGACCGGAGCAAGAGATAGACCGAGGCGACTCCGAAGCCCGCTACGACCAGATATACGCCCAAGGCAACATATAGCATTAGGTGACTCGCCGAAAGCGGAAGCTTCTTTGACTTTTTGCGACCGTTCATTTCTCATTTGCCTTCTTTCAGGTAGTTTTTCGCCACATATGCGATCTTCCCATTGTAGACGATCCGAAGCCATTGATACCCGTCCTTCTCGGTCGTCGGTTTGTCAAATCCGTACACGGTCGCGCCACTACTTAAAATTCCCATTTTATGTCCTGAGAGGGAAGGCGCGGAGCGGACGTTCAGTTTGTTTGTTGCGACATAGGCTTTGTAAGTCCCCGCCTTTGAGAACAAGATATCCCCGTCCTCGTACATAGAGTAGGTCGCTGTACCGCGATGTTTTAGCCATTTTTCCTTTTGAGCATTGACGATCAGCCCGTCCATTAGATAATAATCTCCCGAAACACAACGTTTGCTGTACGATCCGGTTTTGTTCGCCTTATTACGTATCGCCGCCGTTCCGAGAGATTTCATAATATATTGAACTGCCGTAGCCTTAGCGGTCGTTGCGGAAGTGAAGGTTGTTGTATTGCTAACAACTTTATAAACGGACTTTCCCCCGAGCTGAACGAGATATGAATCGACCAGCTTTCTGAATTTCTCCCAGCCGTTGTTCCCGTCGGTCAAGATATAATAGGGACAATGCCGCGTGGGCGTTCTTGTAGTACAGAGAGAATCATAAGTTCCCTTCACGCCGTTACGCTTATTCAGCCAGTAGTTGTGGGTATAGAGCGCGTTTACGGTCAATCCGTATTTGTACAGTAAAAAAGCCGCGACTCGCGCGGCATTATCCCTAGCCTTTAAATTGTCCGAACCCGTCGTTCCGTTCATAATGACCTCAAAGGAGATCGTTCGTGAATTTCCGCCGCCCGTCAGTCCGTCGCCACAGGTGTAATTCATCGAGTCAAGTTCGAGATTCTGCCATACACCAAGCTCGTCAATGTATAGCGTCGTACAAACGCCGCCCATATTATCGTTGATCGTCGCCGCCGTATACTGCCTTCCGTCGTCCGAGACGTTCGCCAGATCCTCCGTATTGTGGATCGTGATCCCCAACAGAGTCTCTTTTCTTTTCGGCGGGAGTGAGATGTTGTTGACATTGTGATCCTTTAAAAGGTACTCATTCCAAAGTACACCGTTGACCGTGTATGTCTTATCTGCTCGAATGTCCTTCGGTGAAACATATTTTGCCATTCGTTGACATTCCTTTCTTTTGGGTTACTCATCTTTTGTGTCTGATTCCGTATTAACGTATGCGGTAATGCTTGTGTTTGTTTCCATGAGGTGCCTCATCTTGTCTAATGCCTCGTCGACCCATTCTGAAAAGGTACTGAACCCGACCAGCTTAGAGAAGGAAGGGAAGATGCTCACAAACTGCTGATAGGTCTAACGAAGTTTTAACTGTCCCGTCCCCGAGCCTAGCGCTTTTTCAGCTTCGGTTACGGCAAGTAAAAGCCATTCCTTTACGTTTGATTCCGCGTTGCTCATGATCCTGACAACGAGGAGAATGGCGTTGACACCGACCGCGACCACAACGATCAGGGTCGGAAGCCATTCTAAAAAAGTGTTTATAAAGCTCATGTTAAATTCTCCTTTTTCGATGATATAAATAAAAAAGAACCCTTTTACAAAGGATTCTTTTTATGGTAATGTTGTTCTAAGTTTCGACAAATCTAAAACAAGTGTAGTTGTGCGTGATCGGATCCGTCATACGTTCGCGGCGATGTTATCGAATATTCGATCTGCTTCTTTATCTCGATAGCTTGTTGCGTATTGAAGATTTTATAAAATCGTTTTTCAAAAGAAACATATAGCACAACGAGCTTTTCGCGGTCGCACAAATTTAAAACGTTGTTCCAAGTACCACGGCTTTTACCGTTCCAGATCATAAAACCGCAATCGGAATCTTGCGCCATTTTAAGGTCTTTTGCGGCGTAAAAGTCAAATCCCGTAACTCCGCTGTCGACTTTTACGGGTTGTATCTCCCAATTTCCTACATTGTTTCGAGCTTTGCCGTTGGATGCGTAAATCGTGACATTTCGATACCCGTTGTCATAATAATACTTTTGAACGCTTGCATCAATTCCGTTTGCGTCCCCAACAAGAATATCGTACCCTTTCGTCAAAATATTGTTCAACTTTTTTGTGACGTCCTGATCCAAGGAATGAATCTGTCTTGCGCCACCGATAAAGACTTTCATAGGATCACCTCCACGCGGATCGTTTTCTAGCGGTAAGCGCTAAAAAATACACCTTATTAATGTAACGGTCTTTTCTAAGCACATCTACACAGGCATTCGCTGTTTCTCCTGTGTTGATTATATCGTCAACGAGTAAAATATTATGCGGTGATGAAGCAAATACAGTCTGGACAATGTTTCTTTGACTTTGGTTATCTTTTGCCGCCCCGTCGCTCTTATTCGATAAAACCGACCCGGCGTAACCGCAATGAAGTAATTTCGCAATCTCCTCGGCAATAATCCCCAGATGCTGTACCGTGCGCTTTTGAGTAGGAGGAACAGGGATTACGCAATCAACCCTTCCGAGAAATGTGCCAACCACAAAATTACCGATTGCGTCTATCATATCCTGTATTTTTTGATAATCGTGTTGGTATTTGACTTGATATAATAATTCTCCCAACTCGGTGCGAGTCGTGTCAAACTGCATATGACCGAATTGATCCTCTCCAATCGGGATACTGTATTGGGTATGTACGTCAAGACGATACCCTTCATCCCAATGACCTACTATTGATATAGGAGATATTTTCATATTGATCACGCCTACATATACATTTTCTCATATTATATTATACACCTTCGATGATGTGTTTGTCAATATGTTGCACGGCAATATTTTCAAAAGCATTGTTGTAATTACACAAGAGGAGTGTAGACATTATTTCGATTGATACAGTTGTAAGCATTGTCGCTTGTGTTGTCACAATTGCGGCATTGTGAAAGATTACATGAAAAAGAAGTAATCCGCCTAGAACCAGTAGGCGGATTATATTCGAGTTTTCGCGTATAAACCGTCGAGAGTTACCGTCTATCGGCGTACTCTCTACGCTATTTACTATATCATAAATTTCGTAAAAGTCAATAGAAAAAATTCTTTTTGTGCAAATTGACCAAAGGCTCTTTTTTTGATCACAACCGATAATCGGTATCTTTGTCGACTAAAACGGTGCGTCGCAATCCCAATTAGTTATTGAGTCCGAGAATTTCATTCTGATCCATATATACGATTTTGTCTTCGTCGATCGCGTGAGTATGATGGTATTCACGATAAGATTGAAGAACATCAGATAACTTTTGCGGGCTTAATTTATCGGGTTGCCGTCTATATTGTTCCAGTTCTTTGAAATTCTCAATAAGGAATCGGTTGTCCATTTGGATATAACTGTCTCGGTCTATAACTGTTTCCGTTGGGTTGTCATAAAAAATGGCTTTGTTGCTTTTCATTGCCACTTTATATTCCTTCCCTGCAATAGAATCCAGTTGCGCGATCTCTATGATGTTGTCGCTCTCTGCCACATCAACAATCAAATATGGGTGCTTGGTCGTTGAAATAATGCCTTGATTGTTAAGTCGGATACGCAAGGATAACACTTGCCCCACTTCCACCATGCGATCACATCCTGTCCATAACCTTAAGAATATCTGCGTATTGTAATCTGTATTCCTCAAGACGGGAAAGAGAATCCATGCGCTGATCTTCTTTTTTATATTCTTTGTTATGAAGAATCCATTCCTCGTCTTCGTGGGACATCTCGATCATCTCGTCAAGAGAGGCGTGGCGAAAAATCAAATCAACTTTGTCCAAAAATCTCAGTTCCTCTTCGTTCACCTCGGGACACGTCGCTTTTTTTTCAATCAGAACCGCATAGTTTTCTTGAACCTCCGGTACGACCCCACCGTTATCGTAAGCGAACAAGCTGTTGGAAAAAAGTTGTTTTCCGGTTTTTGCGATATAAAGGTTTTGAGCCATGTGAAGATATTTGTTCAGACGTGCGTTACCCGCATAAAATGTTCTGCCATTCATAGTAACGAGTTGTTTATTAAAGGTGTCTCGATTCGGATCTTTGGATAAAAAATATTGAGCAACCTGTATTGCCGTCAACATAAAAATATCTCCTCCTTTAATATTTTTTTGGCTTGAACATTCTAACGTTCCCTTATTGTATAGTATATCCGATTTTTACAAGAATGTCAATATGCATGAGCGTCAATTAAAAAATTATTTTCAGCTTGGCAATGTGCGGCTCTTTCCAATCAAGAGTGTTCCGTCTCTATATTCACCGTAATCGTTTCGCTATACTGGCTTCCCGAGTATCCGTTCGCTTCGGCTGTGATCGATATAATATGCTCCCCGACTACATAATCGGGTACGGTACATCCGATCGTCGTACCTGTTCCGCGCGCGATCGCTTTAAAGTCCAGATACAGTACATACGATTCCGCGTGGTCAACCGGTTCGACCTCAACGACGATCTCCCGTCCGACAACGCTGTACGCCTTGATCACGGGTCGGTCAAGCTGTTCTTGGTATGAGGTCACTTGATCGTTGTAAAAACGCATTGCCTGAATAGTCGTTGTGTTCCCCGCGAAGTCGTGAGAAAGGCTTTGGACAATGTATATCTTGACCTTGTTGTCCGCCTTGCTTCGATAGGAGATCTTAAAATTGATGTCGTTTAAAAAGGGTAGGGAAAGGCATTGAAGTGTGATACTGTCTTGTCGTCTGCAATTTTCGTAGAGCAACTGTTCCGCCCACTCCTTCGCCATATCGTCGCCTTTTATGTCGATTAGCCCGTTTTTTTGAGAGCGTAGTTCGGGAAGTCCCGATTGTGCGCTTTTTATATCGGTTTGACATTGCGCGATCGTTCCTTTTAGGGTCGCGATCGAAGGTAAGCCCTCCGGCTTTTCGGCTTTCGGATCTTCGGCGATCTTTAGCTGTTGCCGAGCTTCGGTGAGCTGTTTGGTCAGCGTGGCGATCTCGCCTTCCTTTTTCGCGATGTCGAGATTGAGTTCTTGCAGTTTATCCAGCTCCGACTCTTTATATCGGTCATAAATCTGATCGTAATGTACGACCATCCTTATCTCTCCGATCGCGTCAGGCTGAAAGGGCGATTCGGGATTTTCGTCCCTTGCTTCGCCGTAATAATTCCCGTCCTTTCCCCATACCTCTACCACGTTTTTTACCTTTGTGAAATCGACTGTGGTGCTTTCGCTGATGACAAGCTCTCTCATTCTTTGATCGTCCAATACAACAAACGAGCTATCCTTTTCCGTCTCCATACGTCGACAGACGAACACACCGTCCGTATCGAAGAAAATTTCCCAATTCGGGTACAAAGATACGAGCTTATCCAGTATGTCATAGGCGGTCACTCCGACGCTAAATTCCAGATCATAGGGGACCATGTAATCGCTTTCCGTCGACTGATCATCCCAAAAGGAATTACTCTCCCGATAAACGCAGATCGGTGTAATGTCGTAATTTTCAAAACCGCAGACAGAGAGAACGTTTTTCATCACGTCCGAGATCCTTTGGCTGTTTTTTACAACAGAACTGAAAGCGTGTAAAACGCCCTTCCTTTCTCCCGTTAAGTCTAACATCAGGTCGGATAGGCTCAGCGTCAGCGTGCGGGAAGTTTTATCAAACGATAAGCCGTTTTGATTGATAATAAACGTTCCTTGGTTATACCACGCTATATTCCCGGATCGATTATCTTCGATCCCGATATATAGACGAATATAGTATCCCTCGCTCAAATGGGCGAGCTGATCCATGTCCGTATCGGGGATCGCCATAGATACGCTCGCGGTACGGCGGACAGCGGAGGAGTCGTCGATATTGACACTTCCCGAAATCAACCGTCCTCTGAACGTAAAAACATTTTGCATTGCGCGATTGACAAGGCGCACCATAACGTGTCGCTTTTGTGTCTTTTGAGAAACAAGCGAAATGTCCGTTGAGGTCACATTAAGTTGATTCATTGTTCATCATTCCCAGCTTGATATAGTTTTCGTTTTGCGTCGCGTCTGCGATCTGCGTCCAGTTAAACGTTGTAGATAATACGTCACTATCTCCTTCCTGTTCTGTCGTAATGCCGGAGACCGAAACGAGCCAGCACTCGCCATTGTAGTATTTCAGTAGTTTTGCTTCTCCGTTGTTGAGCCAATGTCGAACGCGTTGTGAGTACCCCGCGTTATTTGAGAAGTCGGGCATACAGTCGCCGAGAGGCGCGAAGGTCGCCGAAATGCTTCCCGAATCATAATCGAGGTTTCCGTTGATAACGGCATACGGATATTTACTGTCCATCGGTTCAACGATCGCCGCCCGATCGTTTTTATTGACGGGATATTTTTTCGTGAACGCCATCGCGTGATAGCCGCCGTATTGATCCGCAATGCAGATCCCGCTGATCCGATGGGTGAGCCTTTGATAATAGGTCGCTACGATCGTATCGCCGCTGTACAAGACTACACGATACGAATACGTCACATTCGGGAGCGCGTAATAGTCATAATATGTAAATCCGCGACGGGAATATTCCTTTAACTGAATGTAGTCGTCCGCGTCTAAAACGGTTCTGCTGACGACTGCCCTGTCATAAGAAATATCTGTCTGAACGCGGAGTTTGATCCTTCCCTTGGTCGGTTCGTTTTCAACGAGAAGATTAGGGGAGAGGATCGATTCTTCGGCGTATTTGACGGAAAGAGACAAATAACCCGAGTCAAAGACGTAGCCTCCGTTCAGCGTGACCTGTACGCGAACAAGGTATTCTGTGCGGTCTTCAAGTCCCGTCAAAGTGTATTCCCTATACAAATAAGACTTCGTCCAATCATACATTGCGCCACTTTCTTGGATCAAATTATATTCCGTGTCGTAAAGAGCGACGCGGTAAGAATTTACATCGGTCGCGTCGGAAGCGCCCACGGAATCCCGTTGTACGTATTTGATCTTTATTTTTTTCGTCGATCCCGAGGCGGTGAGCGGCGTATCCGTAATCCCGAAATCACCCTTCCAATTTACCAGAATATCGACCGCGATCTCATTACTTGTGAATTGCGGGATCGCGTTCCCGTTTTCGTCTGTCTCAACGCCAAATTCGACGACCGCTCTGACTGTTCCTCCTGCCGGGTGGGTGGGCGCGTCCTCGGGGATATAGATGAGGGAATTAGGCGGGACTGTAAATTCGACATAGCCCGTTCCAAGCCACGACATATTAACATATTGCGTAAAATAGATCGTATCGGAATTTAAGGCTCTGCTTCCGTAAAATTTCAGCGTTGCATAGGTGCAGAGTAGATTTTCGGAAAATTCTACCCGAAAAGTCGCAGACTCATCAAACCGAAATTGTTTGGGCTTAATGAGTTTTGCGTAGGTTGATAAATTTGCCATTTTTCACTACTCCTTTCCGACCGCCGCGTTATATTCGGCGAGAGAACTAAAGGGGATGAGAAATCT